>NZ_JAELVH010000310.1 GCF_019399235.1 Streptomyces poriferorum
GGGCGCCCCACCTTCATGTCTGCCGGCCCCCGGCCCCCGGGCCTCGCGCCCTTCAGCCCTTCAGCCCTTCAGCCCTTCAGCCCTTCAGCCTGCGAGGAGCTTCTTCACCGTGGCGGCCACCCGGCCGCCCTCGGCGCGCCCCGCCACCTTCGGGTTCACGATCTTCATCACGGCCCCCATCGCACGCGGCCCCTCGGCCCCGGCGGCCTTCGCCTCGTCGACGGCGGACGCCACGATCGCGGTCAGCTCGTCGTCGCTCAGCTGCTGCGGGAGGTAGGCGTCGAGCAGCTCGCCCTCCCTCTTCTCCCGCTCGGCCTGCTCGGTCCGGCCGCCCTTGGCGAAGGCCTCGGCCGCCTCGCGGCGCTTCTTGGCCTCCTTGGCGATCACCTTCTGCACCTCGTCGTCGGAGAGTTCGCGGGCCGTCTTGCCGCCGACCTCCTCCTTGGTGATCGCGGTGAGGGTCAGCCGGAGCGTGGACGAGGTCAGCTCGTCGCGCGCCTTCATGGCCGTGGTGAGGTCTTCCTTGAGCTTGGACTTGAGCGTGGTCATGGGGTGATTGTGGCAGGTACGGGGTGCCCGCCGCCCGCCGGTTTTCCCGTGGGCACGCACCGTCTGCGACGATGGGCGCATGCGCGCACGCTACGGAGTACCCCTGAAAATCACGGCGGTCACCGCCGCGGCCGGCGCCGCCGGTCTCGCCTACGCGGCCGGATTCGAGGCTCGCTCGTTCCGTCTGCGAAGGGTCACCATCCCGGTACTCCCGCACGGCGCACGCCCGTTGCGCGTCCTCCAGGTCTCCGACGTGCACATGGTCAGCGGCCAGCGCAAGAAGCGCGCCTGGCTGCAGTCCCTGGCCGGGCTGCGCCCGGACTTCGTCGTGAACACCGGCGACAACCTCTCCGACCCGGAGGCCGTGCCGGAACTGCTCGACGCGCTGGGCCCGCTGATGGAGTTCCCGGGTGTGTACGTGTTCGGGTCCAACGACTACTACGGCCCCAAGCTCCGCAACCCCGCCCGCTACCTCTTCGAGAAGGCCGCGGGCAAGCACGGCCTCAACGGGAACGCGCCGGCGGTCGGCGTCGTCCACAACCCGTGGGAACCGATGCGCGACGCCTTCGACGACGCGGGCTGGCTGAACCTGTCCAACACCCGCGGACGCCTGAAGCTCGACGGCCTCGAACTGGCCTTCACGGGCCTCGACGACCCGCACATCAAGCGCGATCGCTACGCGGAGGTCTCGGGCGGTCCGGAGACGGGCGCCGACCTCTCCATCGGCGTGGTCCACGCGCCCTACCTGCGCTCGCTCGACGCCTTCACCGCGGACGGCTACCCGCTGATCCTGGCCGGCCACACCCATGGCGGCCAGCTCTGCATCCCCTTCTACGGAGCCCTGGTCACCAACTGCGACCTGGACACGGACCGGGTGAAGGGCCTCTCCAGCCACACGGCCGACGGCCACCGCGCCTACCTCCACGTCTCGGCGGGCTGCGGCACCAACCGCTACACCCCGGTCCGCTTCGCCTGCCCGCCGGAGGCGACCCTGCTGACCCTCACGGCGCGAGACGTGTGACCGAGGGTGCCCGGCCACTGACCACCGGCGCCCACGCGATCGGCACAAAAAGCGGATTTCGTCTCCGGCCGCCGGTGGGCTAAAGTAATCGATGTCGCCGGGAGACCGGCGGCGATCGGGGTGTAGCGCAGCTTGGCAGCGCGCTTCGTTCGGGACGAAGAGGTCGTGGGTTCAAATCCCGCCACCCCGACAGCCAAAACAGCAGGTGAGGCACCTACGGATTTTTCGTAGGTGCCTCACCTGTTTTGGTTGCGTGTCTATCTGCGTGACTACCTTTCCGGGTCCCGCTTGAAGATGCCGTCCATGACCACGGCACCGGTCTGGATCATGGGCCGGATCTGCTTCCGGTAGACCTCCTCGGTCACGGCCGTGCCGGAGTGGCCGACGAGGCGGTTGCCCTGTACAAGCGCGGCATGGCTCCACTGCTCGTGTTCACCGGCGCTACCAGCCCCACGACACGGGACCGCATGCCCCGCGGCGAAGCCGTCCACTACCAAGAGCGAGCGATCGAGCTTGGCGTGCCGTCCTCGGCGGTTCTCGTCGAGCCGCGGGCTCGCAACACTGGTGAGAACATCCGGTTCTCCAAGGCCCTGCTCGAAGAGGCGGGGGTGGAAGCGTCCTCCGTCCTCCTGATCAGCAAGCCGTACGAGGAGCGGCGTGCCTATGCGACAGCGCGTAGGGCGTGGCCGGGGGTGGAGGTCATCAGCGCATCCACGCCGATGACGTTGAACGAGTACGTCGACTCCATCCAGGACGCTCGCTTGGTGATCGACATGCTTGTAGGTGCACTACAGCGGTTGCTGATCTATCCGGAACAGGGATTCATGATCGAGCAGTCGGTGCCGGCGGACGTGCTGGAGGCGTACCAGCGGTTGCGCCGAGAAGGCTTCACGAGTCGACTCCTCACCACCGACAAGCCGGCCACCTGAGATCAGGCTCGGCCCACAGCGCGGCTTCCCCCTGAACGATGACCCCACATTCATTCGCCCCCGACCTGCAAGGTGATCACTAGCGGTTGACCCGAGCTGGGTTGTTACAGGTTTCTCTACCTCATCAAGGCACCCGGCTGCGCTCCGCTCCGCCGGGCGCGCTTCCCGGCTCTGGCTGCGCCCGCGCTCCTGCCTTCGGCCCGCTCGGCGCTGCCGCCGCCGACGCGCGCCCACAACTGGATAGGCCCGGGGGCATGAGACGAGACCGATCCGCGGGCCAAAGACATGCCTCCGGCGGGGGCGCTCAGACTCCGGGATGGGAGGGGCGCCGTTCGCGGGTGCCGGCGGATTCGTGGTGAGCGTCGTGAGGCTCCCATCCCGACCGCCTTCGCCCCAGGCAGAGCCGAGCAGTCGCGGCCCAGGGCGTCAAGGTCGTTCGTACAGTGGCGCGCTCCACCTTGACGCCCTGAACCACGCCCGCTCCACGGTGTGTGGGTCGAAGGCGGACGGGATGGGAGCTGGGGTGAGTGATGGGTTGAGGTGGTGGAGTGCCGGCTAGCGATCGAGCCGTGTGTGAGGCATAGCGGCCCTGCCCATCTCCGCCGCAGCTCGGCAGGTCAGCGTCCGGGACGTGGCGCCGCCCGCATGGAACTACGTGACGCATCCAGGAAAGCGCTCCGAGCCTTCTTCGCATTAAGGCTCATTTCTAGATACATGCCATAGTTCGGCCAATCCGGGGTTCCAGAGTTCGAACGCACCGACGACCCCAGGGCCTTTAGTGCCTCATCAAGGTTGATGCATGCCTTGTCCACGAGCTCCGGACCGAGGAGCAACACGCGCTCTAGGGAACGCTGAACACCCTCAGAAATTCGGTCCACATTGGTCGCCATCATCCCCGTGTGGTCCTCCCAGTAGCTGGGACCTCTCAGAGCCTCTTCGTGCGCCGCTATTTGATCGAAGTACTCCCCCTGGTCGATCTCCTCCTGGAACTCCTTCACGGCGGTGTCCCAGGCATCGAGAAGCGCAACGTACGCGTCCTGACGCTGACCTCGGAGCCACTGGCCGTGCACTACTGCAGCTTGGTCCCTGACCTGCCGCCTACCGAAGAAGAATCCGCTGGCCAGTGCCGCCGCGCCGGCGATGACTGCTGCGACGATGCTTGCTACTTCGCTTGTCATGTCGGACATCATCTCCACGGACTCCAGCTCGCGGCGGGCGTAGCGAGATAATCCGAGGCCTACCGACACGGACCCGGGCCCTGTCGTGCCCGATCGACCGGGAACTGACGAGCAACCACGGTGGTTGACGGACACCGAACACGAGAATGGTCCCCGACCGATTCACATGGTCAGGGGCCGTTCATCTGTGGCGAGTGTGGGATTTGAACCCATGGTGACACCGCTGCCACGACGGTTCTCAAGATTGTCACTGCACATGCCACGAGCAGTAAGGCTCAACAGCCCCCGCAGTTTCGGGCAGCACGCACAAGGGATTTCTGCTAGGAGCCCAGCATGGATGCTGCTCTCGTAGGACTGGTGGGCACGAGCATTGGTGCCGTAACTGGATTTTCCGGCGCATGGCTGCCCAGCGCGGCCAGCTGCGGATCTTCCGAGAACAGCGATCGCATGAGTCCGAGGTCCGGTGGCTGAACGAGAAGAGGGAGCTGTACCGAGATCTCCTGATGGCCATGTACGGCTGGCACGACGCCTTGGTAGGCATCTGGCGTGACGAGGGGTCAGACACTCTATTTGAGGTTCGGCGCAAGGCAATCACGCTGTCTCTTGAAGTCGAACTAATCGCCAAGGTCCCAGCGAGAAGCGCTGTACAGGAGGCTCACAGGGGGCTTTGGGCTGCCCAGCCACGCATCTTGCCGCGCGCCCAGAGCACGTCTGGCCCGGTGCCACTGGACGATGTTCTGCGCAAGCTGACAGCCATGGAGGAGGCCTTGCGTTCGGAGCTCACCCAAGCGTGATGGCGGGCTAGCTACGGATCATGAATCGCCGTGCCCCAGTTGTGGCCGATCGGGCGGGCGCCACAGGGAACATCGAGATCTGGCAGGAAACGGACCCCGGCATGCCACTGTGGGATGCGTTGTATCCCCGACGCTGCAGGTGGTGCCCCTGCGGAGGCAGCCGGGGCAGCCGCGGGCGTCACGTCGACATCGGCCAACAGCGCCTCCTGGGACCGCCGTTCCATGGGAACTCACCGGGATCGTGCGGTACGCAGCCAGGTACCGCAAGCACAACATCCGCCCCCGCCCGTCACCGTCCCTCCGAGGCCTCGTAGCGGCCGGTATGGCCGTCGCTGACCGATCCGGCTAGAGCTACGGACCAGATCGCGCTACTTCTCTGCGCTTGTACGACCCAGAGGAGCAGAACACGCGGGTGGCGAAATCACGCCCTCTACAGGTCGGGCATGCAGCTGTACCGTGCGATCCGCATACAAAGAACCAACCTCAGGGCACTGGAGCCAGACCTGTGATAGCCATTCAACTTGCGTCTGAGGGCACGAATACGGCCTCCATCGCAGCTATAGCTGGCGTTGCTGGCGCCCTGGTGGGAGGGGTGGCCACCGTTGCCGCTGCTCGTTTCTCCAGCCGGGGAACCATGGGTGCTGCCGCGAAATCGGGAGCCGACGCCTACGGCATGTCCGTTCGGCAGACACGGATGGACTCGTATCAGGAGTTCGCCAAGTCGGCGCGCCTGGCATTAAGTCAGATCCAAGACGCCGTCAACTCAGTCGGGGCATACAGCCAAAGCATCGGAGAAGACGAGCGCCGTGGTGCAATCCCTTCCCTACAAGACCTGCTCACCCAACTCGACCCGATGGGCGATGCCGCGATCCGCGTAAGGCTCGCTGGCCCAAAGGTCGTCGCCGAAGAAGCGTATGCAGTGCTTGAGAAGTGCGGGGACGCGCTGGGTGACCTGGAGAGCTACGTTGGACTGGTCCAAAGCAGCCCCTTCATGTCAGTAGACAGCGATGATCTCACGATCATTACGGAAGGCCCCCTGATCCGGTACCGCGAGGTAGCAGCCTCCATCGGAGCCGTGTCGAATGCGGTCGCAGGGTTCCTTGACGTGGCCCGTGATCATCTCGACGACTGGAACGGAAGACCCGCTTAGCGGCGTAGCGAGAGCTGTCCCGGCCGCACACGGGCCTGTGCACGGTGAGTGTCTAACTGCGTGACAACCGCGACAGACAGTCGCGAACAACCGTGGACGTCAGCGGACCATCAGCGCAGGTGACGAGCACATCGCCCCAAGGACAGTCAGCATCCCCAGTTGCTTCGGGACGAAGAGGTCGTGGGTTCAAATCCCGCCACCCCGACAGCCGTAAGACCAGGTCAGGGGCCTGATCCACTTAGTGGATCAGGCCCCTGAGTGGTTTCTGGGGGCGTCTTGGGAGCCGTTTCGGAGCCGATCTCAGGATCCGGCTCCCAGAAGGCGACGAGAGAACGTGTCCGTGGTCTGGCGAAAGAACCTTCGAGGGGTAAGCCCACCCACATAGGCTCTGGAGGTCCGGCGCACCACTGCCGGGCGCGTACCAGGGGGGCACCGTGGATCATCTCTTTACCGTCGCCGGCCAGACGGCCACGCCCATATCGCGCACTGGGCTAGCCGCAGAAAGCCTTCTTGAGCGGCAGCACCTTCAGGAGTGGGTGATCGCCCATCCGCAGGTGCTCGGGGAGTCCGTACTCGTGGTCACCGCGGAGTACGACCGGTGGGCCGACACGGACGGGGTGCCGGCGCGCGACAGGCTGGACGTACTGGGGCTGGACGCGACCGGGCGCCTCGTCGTGGTCGAGCTGAAGCGCGGAACGGCCGACCGGGACGTGCACCTCCAGGCGATCACGTATGCCGCTCTGGTGTCCCGGTTCGACCTTGGCACCCTGGCCCAGGCGCACCGCGACTTCCTGTCGCGCAGGGGGCAGGACCTCGACATCGACGCGTGCACGCAGCGCCTGCTCGATCACGTGGACGGGGAATGGAGCCCGGAACTGCTCCAGCGCCCCCGCCAAGTAATCATCGCCGCCGACTTCCCCAAGCAGGTCACCCACTCCGTGGTCTGGCTGTCGGAGATGAGCCTCGACATCGACCTCATCCAGGTGGGCCTGTGGAAGGTGGAAGGTCACCTCGTCGCCGGCTTCACCAAGGTCTACCCGACACCGGAGGTGGAGGAGTTCACGCTCGCACCGGCTCGGGTCGAAGGCGAGGCGGCGGCCAAGAAGCTGCAGGAACGCTCACGCTCGCGCAACGCCGTCCACGTGCTCGTCGACGCGGGCCTGCTGCCCGACGGAACCAGGCTACTGATGAGGCCGCGCCATGGCGTGACGGACGCCATACGCAACGACATCCGCTCCTGGGTGGCCGAAGACACCCGTCGAGCGACCGCCACCTGGGCCAACAACACCGCCAAGCCACTGGTCTGGGACGCGGACGGAGCCTCCTACTCGCCTACCGGGCTGGCCAATCACATCTTTACGGGCGTGACCGGTCGCACCGCCGACGGCATACAGGGAACGACGTGGTGGGACGTGGACACCGCCCATGTGCCCGCCGACGTCGACCCTGAGGAATGGGCCAAGCTGGCGGACACCGATCTCACGTGGCTGGCCAGGCAGCTCATCGGCACCGGCAAGCGCTAGATGTTCTGTCCACGGAGGTTGGGTGCGGTGACAGTGATCACC
>NZ_JAELVH010000311.1 GCF_019399235.1 Streptomyces poriferorum
GCGCCGCACCCGCGTGGCGAACGCAGGTTCGGTGTGCGGCGCGGGGTGCCGGTCAGGAGCGGGAGAGAGGGCCCGCTGGATCCGTACCGGCGATCACATCAGAATGCTCAGCCCTGGAGGGTGGCAACCTTGGTGGCCAGCGCCGACTTCTTGTTGGCGGCGGCGTTCTTGTGGATGACACCCTTCGAGACAGCCTTGTCGAGGGCACGCGAAGCGTCGCGAACGGCCACGGTGGCCTTCTCGACGTCGCCCGCCACGACGGCCTCGCGGGCCTTGCGGATCGAGGTCTTGAGCGACGACTTGACGGCCTTGTTGCGCAGGCGCGCCTTCTCGTTCGTCTTGTTCCGCTTGATCTGGGACTTGATGTTCGCCACGAAAGAGCCTTTTCAGGTTCGTTGGATCTTCGATGTGTGTCCTTGCGGCCCGAGAGCCACGAGGCACAGCTGTCCACGGTACCAGCCGCACTCCGACCGGCCCAAACCGGTCTTCGCCCCGCAGGCGTGGGACGATGGAGGCTACGTACAGATCCGACCGACCCGACATCGACCCGAGACACGGCGTTCGGCGTCTCAAGAATCAGGACCCTGCGTGCCCGCGACTCCTCTCCACGTGCCCGAGCCGAGCCGTACCGACCCGGCGCTGATCCGCAATTTCTGCATCATCGCGCACATCGACCACGGCAAGTCGACCCTTGCCGACCGGATGCTCCAGCTGACCGGTGTGGTCGACCAGCGGCAGATGCGCGCTCAGTACCTCGACCGGATGGACATCGAGCGCGAGCGTGGCATCACCATCAAGTCCCAGGCGGTGCGACTGCCCTGGGCGCCCACGACCGGTGAGGGCCAGGGCAGCACCCACGTCCTCAACATGATCGACACCCCGGGACACGTCGACT
Source organism: Streptomyces poriferorum (assembly GCF_019399235.1). Taxonomy (GTDB): domain Bacteria; phylum Actinomycetota; class Actinomycetes; order Streptomycetales; family Streptomycetaceae; genus Streptomyces; species Streptomyces poriferorum. Next base: position 896 of record NZ_JAELVH010000311.1, read on the forward strand.
TCACCTACGAGGTCTCCCGGTCGCTGGCCGCCTGTGAGGGGACGGTCCTGCTGGTCGACGCCGCGCAGGGGATCGAGGCCCAGACGCTGGCCAACCTCTACCTGGCGATGGAGAACGACCTCACCATCGTCCCGGTGCTCAACAAGATCGACCTGCCGGCCGCCCAGCCCGAGAAGTTCTCCGAGGAGCTGGCCAACCTCATCGGCTGCCAGCCCGAGGACGTCCTCAAGGTCTCCGCGAAGACCGGTGTCGGCGTGGACGCGCTGCTGGACCGGGTGGTCAGGGACGTCCCTGCGCCCGTCGGCCGGGCGGATGCCCCGGCCCGCGCGATGATCTTCGACTCGGTCTACGACTCGTACCGCGGCGTCGTGACGTACGTCCGTGTCGTCGACGGTTCGCTGAACAAGCGCGAGCGCATCCGGATGATGTCGACCGGAGCCACCCACGAGCTGCTGGAGATCGGCGTCTCCTCCCCGGAGATGACCCCCTCCGACGGCATCGGCGTCGGTGAGGTCGGCTACATCATCACCGGTGTGAAGGACGTCCGGCAGTCCAAGGTCGGTGACACGATCACCTCCCTGAACAAGGGGGCGACCGAGGCGCTGGGCGGCTACAAGGACCCCAAGCCGATGGTGTTCTCGGGTCTGTACCCGCTGGACGGGTCGGACTACCCGGACCTGCGCGAGGCCCTGGACAAGCTCCAGCTCAACGACGCCGCCCTGGTGTACGAGCCGGAGACCTCCGCCGCGCTCGGCTTCGGCTTCCGCGTCGGCTTCCTCGGTCTGCTCCACCTCGACGTGGTCCGCGAGCGGCTGGAGCGCGAGTTCGGCCTCGAGCTCATCGCCACCGCCCCCAACGTGGTCTACCGCGTCGAGATGGAGGACGGCAGCGAGCACACCGTCACCAACCCGAGTGAATTCCCCGAAGGCAAGATCGACAAGGTGCACGAGCCGGTCGTCCGGGCCACGGTCCTGGCGCCCAGCGAGTTCATCGGCGCGATCATGGAGCTCTGCCAGCAGCGCCGCGGCACGCTCCTCGGCATGGACTACCTCTCCGAGGACCGGGTCGAGATCCGCTACACCCTGCCGCTCGCCGAGATCGTCTTCGACTTCTTCGACCAGCTGAAGTCCAAGACGCGGGGTTACGCCTCGCTCGACTACGAGCCCACCGGCGAGCAGTCCGCCGAGCTCGTCAAGGTCGACATCCTGCTGCACGGCGACAAGGTCGACGCGTTCTCCGCGGTCACGCACAAGGACAAGGCCTACGCGTACGGCGTACGGCTCGTCGCCAAGCTGCAGAAGCTCATCCCGCGGCAGAACTTCGAGGTGCCGATCCAGGCGGCCATCGGCTCCCGGGTCATCGCCCGTGAGACCGTCCGCGCCATCCGCAAGGACGTCCTCGCCAAGTGCTACGGCGGTGACATCTCCCGTAAGCGGAAGCTGCTGGAGAAGCAGAAGGAAGGCAAGAAGCGGATGAAGATGGTCGGCAACGTGGAGGTGCCGCAGGACGCGTTCATCTCCGTGCTGTCGACCGACGAGTCCGCCGGGGAGACCAAGGCCAAGAAGTAGCGCGCAGGTTTGGAGTGAGGAGCGGCGGCACGCACCCCCCGCCCCTCACTTCTACTGGCCGGTAGATGAACGGGTCCCCGCATCGCAGAACGCTGCGCCGCGGGGGCCCGTTCGTTATGAAGCGGGGCCCCGTTGCCTCTTACGCGGGGCGCGCGGGCGCTTTACTCTGATCACGGCTTCGTAGTTACTCGCCAGTTAAACAAGCATCATCAAGCACGCAGAAGCAAGCGGAGAGCACACCCCAACCAGCAGCCCGTCGTGAAGCACTGCCGCAGGCCCGGAGGATGTCGTGAGCGACACACAGACCATGATCGAGAACCGTCCGCCCTCCGTGGCGACCCTCTTCATCGACCGGGTGGCGGCCACCCCGGACGGGGAGGCCTACCGCTACCCCGTGCCCGCGGCCACCGGCCAGGGGCCCGACGAGTGGAAGTCCCTCAGCTGGGCGCAGGCAGCCGAGCGGGTCTACGCCGTGGCGGCCGGGCTGATCGCCCTTGGCGTGCAGCCGGAGGAGCGCGTCGCGCTCGCCGCGAGCACCCGGGTCGAATGGATCCTGGCCGACCTCGGGGTGATGTGCGCGGGCGCCGCGACCACCACGATCTACCCCTCGACGAACACCGAGGAGTCGGCGTTCATCCTCTCCGACTCCGACAGCCGGGTCCTGATCGCCGAGGACACCGCGCAGCTGGCCAAGGCCCGCGCGTCCCGGTCCGAACTGCCGCACCTCGCGCACGTCGTCGTCATCGACGCCGAGGGCCTCGCACCGGACGAGGGCGACCCCGAGGGCTGGGTGCTCTCGCTGGCCGACCTGGAGGCCCTGGGCGCCGAGCACCTGGCCAAGAACCCGGCCGCGATCACCGAACGGGTCGACGCGATCACCCCCGGGCAGCTCGCGACCCTCATCTACACCTCGGGCACCACCGGCCGCCCCAAGGGCGTGAGGCTGCCGCACGACAACTGGTCGTACATGGCCAAGGCCACCGTCTCCACCGGCCTGATCACCAAGGACGACGTCCAGTACCTCTGGCTGCCGCTCGCCCACGTCTTCGGCAAGGTGCTCACCTCCGGACAGATCGAGGTCGGACACGTCACCGCCGTCGACGGCAGGGTCGACAAGATCATCGAGAACCTGCCGATCGTCCAGCCGACGTACATGGCCGCCGTCCCCCGCATCTTCGAGAAGGTCTACAACGGCGTCGCGGCCAAGGCTCGCGCCGGTGGCGGGGCCAAGTACAAGATCTTCCTCTGGGCGGCCGGGGTCGCCCGCGAGTACGCGAAGGTCTCCCAGGACAACTTCCGGCGCACCGGCACCGCCTCCGTGCCGTTCGGGCTCGGCGCCAAGCACAAGGTCGCCGACACCCTCGTCTTCGCCAAGATCCGCGAGGCGTTCGGCGGCCGGCTCCGCGCCTGCGTCTCCGGCTCCGCCGCGCTCGCCCCCGATATCGGCTTCTTCTTCGCCGGCGCAGGCATCCACATCCTGGAGGGCTACGGCCTCACCGAGTCGAGCGCCGCCTCCTTCGTCAACCCGGGCGAGGCCTACCGCACCGGAACGGTCGGCAAGCCGCTCCCCGGCACCGAGGTCCGCATCGCCGACGACGGCGAGATCCTCCTGCGCGGCCCCGGCCTGATGGAGGGCTACCAGGGACTCCCGGACAAGACGGCCGAGGTACTGGAGGCCGACGGCTGGTTCCACACCGGCGACATCGGCGAACTGTCCGTGGACGGCTATCTGCGGATCACCGACCGCAAGAAGGACCTGATCAAGACGTCGGGCGGCAAGTACATCGCACCCGCCGAGGTCGAGGGCCAGTTCAAGGCGGTCTGCCCGTTCGTCTCCAACATCCTGGTGCACGGCGCGGACCGTAACTTCTGCACCGCGCTCATCGCCCTCGACGAGCCGACCATCCTCGGCTGGGCGGCCGACAACGGCATGGAGGGCAAGTCGTACGCGGACGTCGTGGCGTCCCCGCGGACCGTCGAGCTCATCGACGGCTACGTCAAGCGCCTCAACGAGGGTCTGCAGCGCTGGCAGACCATCAAGAAGTTCCGGCTGCTCCCGCGTGACCTCGACATCGAGCACGGCGAGGTCACACCCAGCCTCAAGCTGAAGCGACCGGTCGTCGAGCGTGCGTACAAGGACCTGATCGACGACATGTACGCGGGCTCCCGCGAGGCGTGACAGCAGCCCGAGGCCCCGGCCCCCCGCGCCCTGCGCAGGGGGCCGGGGCCTTGTTTCTCCAGACAGTTCGGTAACTCGACGCGTATGCCGGGGGCCGATCTGTCACTCTGTCCGTGTCGTCAGCGGCGCTGGGCCGGTCGGTCCAAGAGGGTTCGTCCCAACGGAGAACAGGCAGAGCGAGAACAGGTCAGGAGCCGCCCTGTGGGGTCCATTCCCTTGCAGCGGGACATCGTGCAACGTCCCGGAACCAACGGCGCGTCCACGGGCGCACAGCCCGCCGCCCGGACGAGCCTGCCCGGCAACCTGCTGGCGCCCGCCGCGGGCCGGCGGTTCGTCGCGGCGGCACTCGCCGAGTGGAGCGGGCTCGGGCTCCCCGCGGCAGTCGGCTTCAGCGAGCGGCTGGCCGACGACGCGGCGGTCGTCGTCAGCGAACTCGTCACCAACGCCGTCGTGCACGCCGGGACCAACGTCGAACTCCTCTTCCGGCTGGAGGAGGCCACCGAGGACGAGGCCGCCGCGCTGGTCCTGGAGATCTCCGACCACCACCCGGCCCGTGCCGTACGCAGCGACGGCTCCGAGGGCGGCTTCGCGGGCGCGGCCGGACCCGGCGAGCCCGCCGAGTACGGGCGCGGCCTGGAACTCGTCGCCACCCTCGCCGAACGCTGGGGCATCACCTACCGCACCGGCCTCAAGACCGTCTGGGCCCGGCTCCCCGTCGACGACTGGAACCCCTTCCCCGACGCCCGCCCGGAGCCCGGATTCCAGCAGGGGCTGCGCGCCGCCGAACTGCTCGCCCCCACCGCACGCCGCGCCCTGCGCGACGACGCGGACTGGGCGGGCCGCGGGGCGCTGTCGTTCCTCGCCGAGGCCTCGGACCTGCTGGCCGGCCAGCTCGACGAGGACATCGTCGCCGCGCTCGCCGGACAGTTACTCGTGCCCCGGCTCGCCGACTGGTGCGCGATCTGGCTGGAACCCGAGACCCCGGGCCGCGCGGCCGTCCCCCGCCTCGCCAAGGTCTGGCACGTCGACGAGACCCGCATCCAGCCGCTCCGCACCCTGCTGGAGGGCGACCCGCTCCGCCTCCCCGAGCGGGTCGGCACCGGACCCGTGTCGATCCCGTGGCCCGGCAGCGCCGAGGACGACGGACAGCCGGACGGGCTCGAAGGCGTCGCGCTCGCCTACCGGATCACCTCGGGCGGCCGCACCCTCGGAGCCGTACTCCTCGGCCGCGAAGGCATCGCCCGCGTCCCCGACGAGGTCACCGCGCTCATCGAGGACTTCGTACGCAGGGTCGGCCTCGCCGTCGGCGCGGCCCGCGCCTACACCCGGCAGGCCACCATCAGCCGCATCCTCCAGCGCGGACTGCTGCCCAGCAAGGTCGCCGACATACCGGGCGTCGTCAGCTCCCTCGTCTACGAGCCCAGCGACGACGGGGTCGTCGGGGGTGACTTCTACGACATCTTCCCGTGCCCCAACGATCGCTGGTGCTTCGTCCTCGGCGACGTCCAGGGCAGCGGCCCCGAGGCCGCCGTCGTCACCGGGCTCGCCCGCCCCTGGCTGCGGCTGCTGGCCCGGGAGGGCTTCCAGGCCGACGAGGTCCTGGTCCGCCTCAACCGGCTGCTCCTCGACGACGCGATGGAGGCCGCAGAGGCGGCCGCGCTCATGGTCGCCGCCGCCGGCGGCCAGCACTCGGCGGACAGCGGACAGTCCCGGTTCCTCTCCCTGCTGTACGGGGAGCTCGTACCGCTGCCCGGCGGCGGCGCCCGCTGCACCCTGGTCAGCGCCGGGCACCCGCTGCCGCTGCTGCTGCGCCCCGACGGCTCCGTGCGGCCGGCCGCCGAACCGCAACTGCTACTCGGCGTCATGGACGACGCCGTCTACGAGACCCAGAGCTTCGATCTGGCCCCCGGCGACAGCCTGCTCTGCGTCACCGACGGGGTGACGGAGCGGCGCTCGGGACCGTTGATGTTCGACGACGAGGACGGGCTGGCACAGGCGCTCTCCGGGTGCGCAGGGCTGAGCGCGGAGGGGATCGCGGACCGCATCAAGCACGCCGTGCACGCCTTCGCGGAGCGCCCGCCGGACGACGACCTGGCGCTGCTGGTCCTCCAGGCCGAGTAGGCACGTACGCGCGTGGCGTCCGGCTGCCGGGCGGCGCGCGACAATGGACGGTATGCCTTCCGTACTGCCCGATGGTGAGCCCGTGCCCGACGACGGGGCGCTGCCCCGCCATGCCCTGGAAGGCGCCGCAGAACGCCCGCTCGGCTTCTACCTCCACGTGCCGTACTGCGCGACCCGCTGCGGCTACTGCGACTTCAACACCTACACCGCGACCGAGCTGCGCGGCTCCGGCGGTGCGCTGGCCTCCCGCGACAACTACGCCTCGCACCTCATCGGCGAGGTCCGCCAGGCCCGCAAGGTCCTCGGTGACGACCCGCGCCAGGTCCGTACGGTCTTCGTCGGAGGCGGTACGCCCACGCTGCTGGCCGCCGCCGACCTGGTCCGGATGCTGGCTGCGATCCGGGAGGAGTTCGGTCTCGCGGACGACGCCGAGATCACCACCGAGGCCAACCCGGAGTCGGTCGGCCCGGACTACCTGGCCGAGCTGCGCGAGGGCGGCTTCAACCGGATCTCCTTCGGGATGCAGAGCGCCCGGCAGCACGTCCTGAAGATCCTCGACCGCACTCACACCCCCGGCCGGCCCGAGGCGTGTGTCGCCGAGGCGAGGGCGGCCGGCTTCGAGCACGTCAACCTCGACCTGATCTACGGCACCCCCGGCGAGTCCGACGACGACTGGCGCGCCTCCCTCGACGCGGCGATCGGCGCCGGGCCGGACCATGTGTCGGCGTACGCCCTGATCGTCGAGGAGGGCACCCAGCTGGCCCGCCGGATCAAGCGCGGCGAGATCCCGATGACGGACGACGACGCGCACGCCGACCGGTACCTCATCGCGGACGAGGCGATGGCCGCGGCCGGCTTCTCCTGGTACGAGGTGTCGAACTGGGCCCGGACACCGGAGGGCCGCTGCCTGCACAACGAGCTGTACTGGCGCGGGGCCGACTGGTGGGGCGCCGGACCCGGCGCGCACAGCCACGTCGGCGGCGTGCGCTGGTGGAACGTGAAGCACCCGGGGGCGTACGCGCAGGCGCTGGCCGAGGGGCGCTCGCCCGGCGCGGGCCGCGAGATCCTCTCCGCGGAGGACCGGCGCGTCGAGCGCATCCTGCTGGAGCTGCGACTCGTCGACGGCTGCCCGCTGTCACTGCTGGCCCCGGCGGGGCTCGCGGCGGCCGGCCGGGCGGTGTCGGACGGGCTGCTGGAGCCGGGGCCGTACGGGGAGGGCCGGGCGGTGCTTACGCTGCGGGGGCGGTTGCTGGCGGATGCGGTGGTGCGGGACCTGGTGGACTGAGGGGGCGGGCTGCGTGCGGCGTGCGGCGTGCGGCACGCGGCGGGGCGCCTAGGGG
>NZ_JAELVH010000312.1 GCF_019399235.1 Streptomyces poriferorum
CGGCGGCCAGGTGGAGGGGGCGGAGAGGCGGCATGGGCGGGCTCTTTCGGAAGGTGCGGACATGGCTCACTCATGGCTCCGGGGTTCCGGAGTTCCGGGGTTCCGGGGTTCCGGGGTTCCGGGGTTCCGGAGTTCCAGGGTTCCGGGGTTCCGAGCTTCTGGGCTTCTGGGCTTCCGGGGTTCCGGGGTTCCGAGCTTCCGGGGTTTCGGGGTTCCGAGCTTCTGGGCTTCCGGGTCACAGCACCTTGGAGAGGAAGGCGCGCGTGCGTGCGTGGCGCGGCCGGTCGATCACCTCGGCGGGCGGGCCCTGTTCGACGATCCGCCCCTCGTCCATGAAGACGACGGTGTCGGCGACCTCGCGGGCGAACCCGATCTCGTGGGTGACGACGATCATCGTGGTGCCCTGCTCCGCGAGGTCCTTGATGACGTCGAGGACCTCGCCGACCAGTTCGGGGTCGAGCGCGGAGGTGGGTTCGTCGAAGAGCAGCAGTCTCGGTTCCAGTGCGAGGGCCCGGGCGATGGCGACGCGCTGCTGCTGGCCGCCGGAGAGCTGCCTCGGGTACGCCGCCGCCCGGTCGTCGAGTCCGACACGGGCCAGGAGCCGGTGTGCGGTGGCGGCGGCCTGCTGCTTCGTCCGGCCGAGCGCGGCCACCGGGGCCTCGGTGACGTTCTCCAGGACGGTGAGGTGGGGGAAGAGGTGGAAGTTCTGGAAGACGAAGCCGATCCGGGTGCGGCGGCGCAGGACCTCGCGCTCGGGGAGTTCGTACAGCCGGTCGCCCTTCCTGCGGTAACCGACGAAGTCCCCGTCCACGGTGATGGAGCCCCGGTCCGCCTTCTCCAGGTGGTTGACGGTGCGCAGCAGGGTGGACTTGCCGGACCCGGAGGGGCCGAGGATCACGGTCACCTCGCCCGGGCGCACGGAGAGGTCGATGCCGCGCAGGACGTCGAGGTTGCCGAAGCTCTTGTGCACCCCCCGGATCTCGACCATGGGCGTGGCGGGGGCGGTCCGGGCGGCCGGTTCGCTGCTCGGGGGGCTGCTGGTCGTCTTCATGGTGGTGTCCTCGGGCGGTTCGGGTCGTGGGTGTGTGCGCCGGCCGGCCGCTTCGGACCGGAGTGCGCGCCGGTCAGCCATCGTCGGGGCCCAGGCCGTGCAGGAAGGCGAGGGCGGCGCGTGCGGTGGCGTCGTTCTGCCCGAAGGCGGGGCCGCCGGTGCGTGGCCGGGTGAAGGCGCCGCTCGTGCGGGCGGCCGTGTGCGGGCCGAGGGCGAAGCGGCGCGGGTGCGGGAGGCCGTCGCGGTCCAGGATCCGGCCGTCCCCGGGGTCGACGGCGAGCAGTCCGGAGGCGGTGGCGGCGGCCCCGTCCTCGTACAGCGCCCGGAGCAGGGTGCTGCGGGTATGCCGCGGTGAGGGGTCGGGCAGCCGGGCCTCGACGAGGGCGCGGGACTCCAGTCGTTCCCCCGGCACGGTGGCGCCCGCCGCACGGAACACGCCCAGTTCCTCGTCGGTCCCGACCGTCGTCCCGGCACCGAGGAAGCGGACGACACCGGCCCGCGAGAGCGCGAGCAGTTGCCGCAGCCGGGGACCGGGCGGTCCGGACGCCAGGTAGCTGAAGAAGCCGTGCCACCAGTCCCCGATGTCGGGGAACCGGATCAACTGGCCGTACACGGAGAGCAGTCCGAGGAAGACGGCGAGGTCCTCGCTGTGCCCGGGATCGTGCCGGCGGTCCAGGTCGGCGGTGATGTAGGCGCGCGTCGCCTCCTGGAACGAGGCGGCGGAGGTGTGGCGCACCCCGTCCAGCGGGTGGTCGAGTGCCGCCAGGTCGAGCCGGTCGGCGGGGTCGGGAACGGCCGCGGCGATCACCGCCCGCAGATCGGCGCTGCCCGGGTCGGCGGCCGCGTACTTCTCCTCGAAGGCGGTCCAGTCGGCCGTGGTGCGTTCCGGGTGGGCGGCGAAGAGCCGGTGGTAGTGGGCGTAGCCGAGCTCTTTGTCGACATGGGGCCATATGTCACGGCGGAAGTCCAGCGGCTCCGCCCGGTTCAGGAGCTCCTCGGCCCGGTCGGGTCCGAAGAAGCGCGGGAGCGGGGGCCGCTCGCCGGGCCGGACGTACCCGATCTTGGAGTGGTACGGGACACCGCGCCGCGATCCGACGTACAGGACGGGTTCCCTGCCGGAGGGCAGGTACGTGCCGTTCTCGTACCGTCCGCCCCGGCCCTCGGTGAGCAGCACCATCAGATCGATGAAGGCGAGCCCGAAGCCCCGCACGATGACGGGTTCGCCGGCGGGCAGGGCGCTGAGGTCGCTGTCGGCGGTGAAGTCGGGCGGCAGATGGATGAGGCCGTGCCGGTCCGCGAAGCGGGACAGCCGCCGCTGTTCGTCGTCCGGTTCGGCGTCGAGGTGGCCGAGGGTGAGGACCACGAGGTCGGCGGTGAGCGGTTCGGCGCGGCCCTCCAGGTGGACGGTCTGGCGGCCGTCCCGGGGGCCGGTGACGCGCAGGGCCCGGCCGCGGTGCTCGTGGACGGTGACGGTGGGCGGGAGCGCGGCCACCGACTGCTCGTACACCCAGCGCAGATAGGCTCCCTGCAGCCGCCGGCTCGGGAAGTCCTGGCCCGTCAGCTCATCGATTTCGGCGCGGAGTCCGGGGTCGGCGGCGATGTCCGGGCCCGGCGTGGTCCGTCCCTCGCGCACGTCGGCCGTCCAGGCGTCGAGCGCCGGACCGGGCCGTACGGGGCCGTCCAGGCGGACTGTGTCGTCGGTGAACATGGTGACGTCCTCGGCCATGGAGTTCATCCACAGCAGCGGCGACTGGTCGTGGCGCCATATCCGGCCGCCGCCGGGCGGGAAGGGGTCGACGAGATGGATGTCCAGCGGACTGCCGCCGTACAGTGCCGGGGCGTTGGCGGCGATGCGCTCGATGACGCCGGTGCCGCGCGGTCCGGCGCCGATGACGACGAGCGTCGGGGTGGCGCTCACCGGGCGTCCCCGGTGCCGCGCGCGTAGTACCGCTCGACGTAGTGCTGGCCGACGCTGAGCAGCGAGGTCACGACGACGTACCAGAGGGTGGCGACCAGCAGCAGCGGGATGACCTGGTACGTGCGGTGGTAGACGAGCTGCACCGAGTACAGCAGGTCCTGTACGGCGATGATGCTGACGATCGACGTGCCCTTGAGCGTGCCGATCAGCATGTTCCCGGCGGGCGGCACGATGGACCGCATCGCCTGCGGCAGCACGATGCGGTACAGCCGCCGCCACGGGCCGAGGCCGAGCGACTGGGCGGCCTCCAGCTGTCCGCGTTCCACGGACAGGATGCCGCCCCGTACGACTTCCGCCGCGTACGCGGCCTCGTGGAGCGTCAGCCCGACGACGGCGACCGTGACGGGGCCGAGGAGGTTCACCGTGCGGACGCCGAGGATCTCCGGATAGAGCGCGCCGATGTTGAACCAGAACAGCAGCTGGACCAGGATCGGGGTCGACCTGAAGAGCCACACGTACCCCCAGCCGACCGCCTGGAGCACGCGGTTGGCGGAGAGCCTGAGGACGGCGAGCAGGGTCCCCAGCGCGAAGCCGAGCGCCATCACGAGCGCGGTGAGCCAGAGCGTGAGGCCGAGGCCGCGGAGCACCGCCGTGGTGGTGAAGTAGTCGCCGACCACGCCCCATTGGAAGGCGTCGTTGCGGATGACGGAGTTCAGCGCGAGGGCGAGCAGGACCAGGACGGCAGCGGCCGCCGCCCACTGGCCGGTCCGGCGCACCGGAACGATCCGCAGCCGGTCGGCATCGTTGTCTTCGAGAGGGTCGGCCAGCGGAGCCGGCGGAGGGGTTTTCGTCTGTGCGGACATGCGAGGGCTCCGTGGATGCGGCGATCGAACACGGGGCGCGCCCTCGGCACGGAACACAACGGCGGAACACAACGGGGAGCGGGCCCCTCAGCCCGATCCGCCTTTGAGGTAAGCCCTGTTCGCGGCAGCTTGTCAAGCCTGTCCACACTGTGAGCGTGACGTCTCAGGTCAGTTGACGGACCACCGGATGCCTGTTCCACTGGGGCCATGCATTCGCAGCAGTGGCTGGTCAAGCGCTCCCACATCGACTTCGGTCGCGTGTGGTCCTGTTCCTGTTGAGCCTTCGCCCTGCTCCGCCCCGCATTCCCGCTCGCGCCGTGACCGGCGTCTGAGCTCTTCTCCCTGCGTGCCCTCGCGTACACAACGCCGCACCACCCTCCCCTCGCACCTGTCCTCCCTCGTGTTCAGCCTCTACTCCGCCCCGTCCGCGGGCCGTCGCGCGCTGCCCCGCGCCCGTCCGCGGCCGACGAATCTGGAGAACCATCCGTCATGCCCCGTACCCGGCACACCGCTGCCTTCGCGCTGATCACCGCCGCCACTCTGACGCTGACCGCGTGCGGGTCCGGCGATCCGGCGGCCTCCCCCGCGGGCGCGGCCGGTTCCGCAGCCAAGGGCGCCGTCCCCACCGCCGATGTCGTGTCGGGAGTGAAGAAGGACGCGGCGGCGGCCGCCCTGCTGCCCGCCGGCGTCCGCTCGTCCGGCACCCTGAGCATCGCCTCCAGTGTCGGCTCCCCGCCCGGCGCCACCTATCTCGCGGACGGCACGACCCTGGCCGGCGTCGACATCGACTTCGGGGACGCCGTGGCCAGGGTTCTGGGGCTGAAGCCGAAACGGGAGGTCGCCGCGTTCGAGGCGATCCTGCCCGCGCTCGGCAGCGGGAAGTACGAGGTGGGGACCGGCAACTTCGGCGTCACCGACGAACGCAGCCGCACGATCGACTTCGTCACCTACCTCAACGACGGCCAGGGCTTCGCGGTCCGCGACGACAGCGAGCTGGCCGAGGTCACCGATCTCACCCGGCTGTGCGGGCTGACCGTCGGCACCGCGGCGGGCACCACGTTCGAGGTCACGCTGGAGAAGAACCGGCACCGGTGCGCCGAGGCCGGCAAGAAGGCGTACGACGTGAAGACGTACTCCGACCCGTCGGCGGTCTGGACCTCGCTCCAGCAGGGGCGCACGGACGTGGTGATGTCGACCATCAACGGACTTCGGTATGCCGTGGGGCAGCAGGAGGGTGTGCGCTTCCTCAACGAGTTCAAGCGGCTCGACGTCGGCTTCGCCTTCAAGAAGGGCACCCCGCTGGCGCCCGCCTTCCAGGCAGCCGTCAACCGTCTCAAGGCGGACGGCACCTACGACCGGATCCTGAAGAAGTGGGGCATCTCCGCGTCGGCGGTCGCGACCTCGCAGATCTCGCCGCCGGAGATCAAGTGACGCGGAGTCAGTGCCGGCCGGGCGGCCGGGCTTCCGGCCGCCGGGTCAGCAGCTGCAGTCGCACCCGCAGCAGTCGCAGCCGTCACAGCAGTCCCCGCAATTGCTGCAGCAGTCGCAGGCCTCGCAGCAGTCCCCGCAGTCGCACTGACTGCACAGCCCCTCGCGCCGCTGACGGCTCCACGGATCGTCGAAGGTGCCGCAGCACATCTGGCAGGTGCAGGCGAGGCCCGCCCACACCAGGCACCCCATAATGAGCCCCCGCCGGTCGCGCGGGGGCTCCGGCGGCGGCGGACCGAAGGGGCCGGACGGGCCCGTGGGGGCGTACGGATTACCAGGGGGCGGCCCGAAGGACCCGTTGGGCCGCGCTCCTGACGGATGGCCGGCTCCGGTCACGAGCCCGCCGCCCGACCGGTGGCTGTCCTCGGTCAGCAGCCCGCCGCCCTGATGGGAACAGACGTCCGTGGCGAACGCCCGGTCCACCGAGCGCCGCAGCTCGTGCGCCAGCAGCACATGAGCGAGCTTGTCGTCGGCGAACTCCGCGTCGCGCAGCGCCAGCCGTACGCCACGCAGCGCGTCGTCGCACAGCCGGCGGGCCTCGGCACGCGAGGTGCCGGTCGCCGTGAGGGGGTTCCAGGCTCCCGACGCGGCGTCAGCTTCCTGGTCCTCCACGGCATCCAGCAGATGTGCGAGGCGTCCGAAGAGCCGCCCGGCCTCCGCGAGCGGCTCCGCGTTCTGCGGCTTGCCCGCGAGCACGGCAGTGTGCGCGAAGGCCGCGGCGGTGGCGGTCTCGGTGGGCTCGGTGACCGTCAGCAGCGGGGTGCCGGGCCCCGCGAGCAGCTCGATGCCGGTCTGCCGGTCGACGGCGTCGACGAGCACCGCGGTGTCGAAGCCGAGCTGCGCGCCGGTGCGCGCCCCGGCCCTGTCCCAGCCCGCGGCGACCCGGCGTGCGGCGGCGGCCACCGGGCGGCGCGCCAACAGGCCGTCGCGGTCGGCCACGTGGTCGCGCACCTTGGCGGAGGCCAGCACCAGCGAGACGGCCGCCGCGAGCCTGGCACCCTCGCCGCGCGCGACGGGTGCGGTGCGCATGGCGCGCAGGGGGCAGGGACCGGCCGTGCGCCGCTGCCCGGGGGTGCGCTCGGTCTGAGCCTCCGTCAGGACCGAGACGATCAGCCCGTCATAGTTCGTGACGATCCGCGCGAACTGCCCGTGGTCGGAGCGAAGTGCCAGACAGAGCCCGCAGAGATGGGCCATCCACTCGGCCTTGAGCCCCTCCGACAGGCGATGAGTGCAGGGCCTGACTATTCCGAACACGGCCGTCCCCCGGTAGTCGTTCAGCTGCGCGCGGCGCTCGGGCACCTGCGCGACGTGCATCGTATCGAGTGACCCGTTCACCCGTACGTCCCCCATGTCACCCGTACGGACCGGAGGAGCATATTTTCTTATCTCCAGGGCCCTTATGCAGGAGGAACCTTGACGAATCGCCACATCTTCTGCACCAGTACCGTCACGAATGCCCTGCGCGCCGCCTATCCCCTTGGCGCACGATCCGCATCATGGACGACCATAGGGATACGAAAGACATGCGGAACGCCAAGGAACCACGGTGAGAGGAGGCGTCCATGGGATCGGTGCGCAAGGCGAGTGCCTGGCTGGGCCTCGTAGAGGACAACGACGAGCGGTACTACGACGACGACGAGTACGCCGAGGGTGCACGGACCGGGACCGGTCAGGCCTGGGTGACCGATCCGCGGGTGCGGGTGGCCACGGAGGCGGCCGAGGAGACGGGCCGACGGATCGCGACCGTGACCCCGGACAGCTTCCGGGACGCCCGGGCCATCGGAGAGCTCTTCCGGGACGGCGTCCCGGTGATCATGAACCTCACGTCCATGGACTCCGCCGACGCCAAGCGCGTGGTGGACTTCGCCGCGGGACTGATCTTCGGACTGCGCGGATCGATCGAGCGTGTGGCCACCCGGGTCTTCCTGCTGAGCCCCGCCGACACGCAGGTCGTCACCGGCGAAGCCGTCGGCCGGCCGGCCGACGGCTTCTTCAACCAGAGCTGAGCGGGGCGCTCACCGGATCGGTCCGGCCGTTGTTCCGGCTTACCGGAACGCGTCCAGGCCGGTGAGCGCCTTGCCCAGCACCAGCTGGTGCATCTCCACGGTTCCCTCGTAGGTGAGCACCGACTCCAGATTCGTCGCGTGGCGCATCACCGGGTACTCCAGCGAGATCCCGTTGGCGCCGAGGATCGTGCGCGAGGTGCGGCAGATCTCGATGGCCTCCCGCACGTTGTTCAGCTTTCCGAAACTGACCTGCTCCGGACGGAGCCTGCCCGCGTCCATCCGACGGCCGAGGTGGTGGGCGAGCAGGATGCCCTTGTGCAGTTCGACGGCCATGTCGGCGAGCTTGGCCTGGGTGAGCTGGAAGCCGCCGATCGGCTTCCCGAACTGCTCACGTGTCCTCGCGTAGTCGACCGCCGCCTCGAAGCTGGACCGGGCGGCACCCATCGCGCCCCAGACGATGCCGTAGCGGGCATGGCTGAGACAGCTGAGCGGGCCGCGCAGCCCGGTGACGCCCGGCAGCACGGCGTCGGCCGGCAGCCGCACGTCGTCGAGGATCAGCTCGCTGGTGACCGAGGCGCGCAGGGACCACTTGTGCCTGATCTCCGGAGCGGAGAAGCCGGGGGCGTCGGTGGGCACCACGAATCCGCGGATGCCGCTGCCCGCGGTGCCCTCGTCGGTCTGCGCCCAGACCACGGCGACCCCGGCGACCGAGCCGTTGGTGATCCACATCTTGCGGCCGCTGAGGACCCAGTCCTCGCCGTCCCGCTTGGCGTACGTCCGCATGCCGGCCGGGTCGGAGCCGTGGTCCGGTTCGGTGAGACCGAAGCAGCCGATGATCTCTCCGGCCGCCATGCCCGGCAGCCACTGCCGCTTCTGCTCCTCCGAGCCGAAACGGTGGATGGCGTACATGGCGAGTGAGCCCTGTACGGAGACGAGCGAGCGGATCCCGGAGTCGGCGGCCTCCAGCTCCAGGCAGGCCAGCCCGTACTGGACCGCGGTGGCACCCGCGCAGCCGTAGCCCTCCAGGGACATGCCCAGGGCCCCGAGCGATCCGAGCTCCCGGGCCAGCTCGCGGATGCCGGGCAGCTCGCCGTTCTCGTACCACTCGGCGATGTGCGGCAGGACCCGGTCGGCGGCCCAGACCCGGACGGTGTCGCGGATCGCGAGATCCTCGTCGCCCAGGAGATCGTCGATGCCGATCGGGTCGCGGGGGTCGAAGGGCGGGAGTTTCGAGGACGGAGCGGTGGACATGAGGGGGTGCCTCCGGCGGCTCGCACGGTACCGATGTCGGTGGGGAACGCCGAAAACTAGCAGTGATAGTTACGGCGTCGTTCCGACGTTACGACTCAGTGTGCCGCGCGTCCAGAGCCCGTCGCCTCGGCCGGCCTGCGCCGCCCGGGCAGCCGCAGCAGCACCTCGGACCGCTCCCGGTCCGGCAGCTCGTGCGGATGCGGGAGCTCATGGTGGCCGAGCGCGTCCCGGGGGCCGGGCACCTCATGGCTGTCCACGGGTTCGCGGGCCTCGCAGAGCAGCGGCGGGCACTCCATCGCACGGGGCAGCTTCATGGCCGCCAGGGCCCCGAGGAGCAGCAGACCCGCGCTGACCAGCAGGGTGATGTGCAGCCCGCCGACGAAGGCGTCCCGGGCGGTGGACCGCAGTACGGCTCCGAGCGGGCCGCCCAGTTGCGCGGCGACCTGGTAGGCCTCGCCGAGCGAGTGCGCCGCGGCGGCGCCGGCCGAGGCGGGGACCCCCTCGTCGGGGAGCTTGGCCAGACCGGGGGCGTACGCGGCGTTCATCACGCTGCCGAGCAGGGCGATGCCCATGCCGGCGCCCAGCTGGTAGGAGGTCTCGCCTATCGCGGCGGCCCCGCCGGCCCGGTCGGCCGGGGCCTCACTGAGCATGGACTCGTACGCGCCGAAGAGGGTGGACTGCAGGCCGAAGCCCAGCAGGACGAAGGACACGGTCAGCAGGCCGGGCCGGTCGTGCTGGCCCATCGCGGTCAGCATCAGCACCGCGGCAGCCGTCAGGACGAAGCCCCAGCCGACCATCCGGCGAGGTCCGACCCGGCGCAGGGTGTACGAGCCGGTGGCGCCCGCGGCCATCGCGGCGAAGGTGAGCGGCAGCAGCCGCAGACCGGTCTCCAGCGGGCTGAGGTCCAGGACCAGCTGGAGGTACTGGACGGCGATCAGCTCCAGGCCGACCAGGGCGAGCATGGCGAGGACGATGCAGCCCACCGCGGTGGTGAAGGCGGGCCTGGCGAACATCCCGATGTCGATCAGCGGATGCGTCCGGCGCTTCTGCCGGCGGACGAACGCGGCCAGCAGCGCGATGCCGGCCAGCAGCGGCACGAGCGTGCCCGGCCCGAACAGCCCCTCGCCGGTCCCCGCCCGCTTCACTCCGAGGACGACACCGAGGACACCGGCGGCGGCCATCAGCGCGCCGAGCACGTCCCAGGGACCGTCGTTGCTGCCCCGGGACTCCGGGAGCAGCAGCCGGCCGAGCGGCAGGATCAGGGCCATCAGCGGGATGTTGATCAGGAAGACCGAACCCCACCAGAAGTGTTCGACGAGGAATCCGCCGATGACCGGGCCCGTGGCGGCGCCGACGGCGGCGACGGCGGACCACACGCCGATGGCCACGGCCCGCTCACGGCGGTCGGGAAAGACCTGCCGGAGGATCGACAGGGTGGCCGGCATGATCATCGCGCCGCCGACGCCGAGCAGGGCCCGCGCCGCTATGAGTACGCCCGCGCTGTCGGCCATGGCGGCGACGGCGGAGGCGGCCCCGAAGAGCGCGTAGCCGAGCAGCAGTACGCGCCGGCGTCCCACGCGGTCACCGAGCGTGCCGAAGAGGATCAGCAGGGACGCGCAGACCAGTGGATAGACGTCGACGATCCACAGCAGACCGACGGCGCTGGGCCGCAGGTCCTCGGTGACGGCGGGGACCGCGACGTGCAGCACGGTCGCGTCGAGTGCCACGAGCAGCAGGCTGAGGCAGAGGACGACCAGGACGACCCATCGATTGGCTCCGTCGGCGGCTTCGCGCAGACGGATTCGGGCTGTGGTCGTCCCGGACATACATCTACCTCCCAAAAGGTCCCTCGCGCTCGGCAGGCCCCCCGGGGATCCAGCGTCCGCTGTCCCTCCGGGCCCGGCATCGACGGGCGAGTGATCCGTCAGCGTACGCGAGTTCGGCAGGGCCACACGTGGCCCATCTCATACCGGCCGACGCCGTCGAGTGTGGCGTACGCCACTCCGGGCGCCCGACCCACCCCCCGTCGGGACACCACGCCGACCTGCGGCAACCGGCCCCGCCGTCGCGCGGGCCAGGGGTTCCGGAGGCCGCGAGGGCCCCCGGCGCGGACCGTCCGAAGGCATCCAGTAACCGGACCGACACCGTCCGTTCCCTCTCGCGGGCGCTCGCGACAAATGCTCTTCGCCACCCGGAGCACCTTTCCGTCCATCACCGAATGCATTGACGAGAACGCCTGCCGAATGAATGGAGCGAAAGGAATTCCGGACTCCCGGAAACTCAGAAAATCGGCTCGGACTGAGACATAGTCCACATCACATCGTCATCACAAAGCGGCCGGATCGACCGGCTCACCCACTCACTCGCTGTAACGTCGATTGGGTGCGTACCGACATCTTTGCCCGTCTGGACCGGGAGCCGGAACCGCCGAAGATAGAGACACCGCGGATGAGCCCTCACCGCATCGCTCTCTTCGGCGGGACGTTGGCGTTCTATCTGGCCATCGTCATTGCCGTGCTCATGTCGTCCTGGCTGGTGACCCTGGACTGGAAGGTCATGCTCTTCCGGCCGTACCAGCAGTGGCCCGGCATCCACGCCTTCCTCGACTACTACGTCGTCCTCGGCCAGCGCGGGCCGACGGCGGTCATGGTCGCCTGCTGGCTGGGCTGGCGCTCCTGGCGGCAGCACACCCTGCGGCCCCTGCTGACGCTGGGCGCCTCGCTCCTGCTGCTCAACGTGACGGTGGGCGCGGTCAAGATCGGCCTCGGCCGGCTCGGCCCGCACTACGCGACGCAGATCGGATCGGCCGAACTCTTCGCCGGCGGCGATATATTTCCCTCGGGCCACACCGCCAACGCCGTCGTGACCTGGGGAATCCTCGCCTACCTGGCCGCCACTCCACGCGCCAGGCGCTATCTGTCGGCCATGTCCGCGATCGTCTCACTCGGGGTCGGTCTGACGACGGTCTACCTCGGTACGCACTGGCTCAGCGACGTGGTGCTCGGCTGGGCGGCGGGGCTGCTGATCCTCCTGGGCCTGCCCTGGGTCGAGCCGTTGATCACCCGGGCCGAGAACTGGATCTTCGCGGCCCGCGAATGGCTCAGCGCCCGCGGCAGGACCGTGGCACCGGAACCCGCCCCTGCCGGCACCCCCCGGCCGGTGCCGGCCTGCCTGCCTGCCATGGGTGACGCGGCGCAGGGCTCCGCCCGCGAACCGGCCGGCACCGGCGGGCACCAGACGCCGGTGGCCACGGCCACCGGCGGCCGCCCCCGGGCGCACACCGCTCCGCCCGCACACCCGGGCCACACCGCACGCTCCGAGCGGACCCCGGTCACCCCGGCCGGCAGCCGCCGCCCGCCGCACACGGAGCGCACGCCACGCGGCGGCGCAGCCCCGGCCCGGCCGGTGGCGGGCGGCTGACCCCGTGGAACCCGGGCACGGCGCGCACCACGCCCCTGCATGACGGAAGGCCCCGACTCCGGTCGGGGCCTTCCGTCATGCAGGGGGCCGGGCGGCCCGCCGCCCGGCATCGAATCCTCAGCCGGTCCAGCAGCGCCTGACGACGCCCGCCTCGACCTCGAAGTTGATCCGGCCGCTCTGGAACTCCATGGTGATCACGGTGCCCGGCGGCAGGGCTCTGACCGTGGCCCAGCCGCGCTCCCGGGCCCGCCGTTCGGCGGTCTCGGAGGCGAGGCCGACATAGGCGCCGGGAGTGTCGTCGGGCTGGGCGGAAGGAGTCGGTACGGGTGCCATACCTCTCACCGTAGGCGGCTCCCGACCGCGAAGGAAGCGGGGGCACCACCCCGTCGCACCGCATCCTCACGTACCTCGCCGGTCACACTTGTGTCACAGGATCACTACACGTGTTCTCCACGTGGTCATTCGTTCGGACGCATGATTCGCCACCGAACGCACAGTAATCACACAGGGCAGAAAACGATCACCGAAGCGATCCGAAAGGGACCGAAAAACAAGCGGAATAGCCACTACCGGGTGATGCCTGCTTTCCGTCGGGGCG
>NZ_JAELVH010000313.1 GCF_019399235.1 Streptomyces poriferorum
CTGTTCATCACCCACGACCTGGGCGTGGTGCGGCAGATCGCGGACCTGGTGGCCGTGATGCACCGGGGGCGGATCGTCGAGCAGGGGGTCGCCGCCCAGGTCCTGGACGCCCCGCGGCACCCCTGGACCCGCCGCATGATCGACGCGGTTCCCGGGGCCGCCGGCAACAGTCGTCGCCCCTGACCGGTCTGCGCCGGCGCGGGTAGAGTGTGCCGCTGACCTGCGCGTACCACCGAGAGCGAGGAGGAACGGTGTCCGAGACGACCACCGACGCCGGACCGCCCCCGGCCGCGCGTCCGCCGGAGGCGGGGAAGTCCGCCTCCGGTGTACGGGCTTCCCTGGCCGGAAATCTCAACCGTCGTCGGCTCGCCAGGGGTTGGAGCCTGCGTGAACTGTCGGCCGCGACCGGCGTCAGCAAGGGGCTGCTGTCCCAGATAGAGCGGGCGGAGGCCAATCCGACCGTTGACGTGCTGGTCCGGATCGCCGACGTGCTGGGCACCAACTGCACGGATCTGCTGCGCCAGCCGCTGCTGGAACCGGAGATCATCCGGGCCTCCTCGCTGGACGAGCCCGAGGACGAGACCTCGGTCAGCCTGCTGTACTCCGGTCATGAGCAGGGCCGCCTGGAGATCTACCGGACCAGGCTCCACCCGCACGCGCAGAGCCAGGTCAGTTCGCACGGTGCGGACTCGGTGGAGTACGTGCTTGTGATGTCCGGTCAGGTGACGCTGGTGGTGAACGACGTTCCGTACCTCCTGGAGGCGGGGGACACCGCCCGTTTCTCGGCACAGTGCAGCCACTACTACACCACCGAGGACTGCCCCGCGGTCACCCACACGGTCGTCGGATACCCGCGCGACTGACGGCCCCGCCCCTGGGCCGGGCCCCCTCGGCGCACCGTCGATTTCGACTCAACTACCGCCGGATACGCGTCGGCCCGCCCCCTGGCGGCCGCGGCTGTGGCACTCTGGTGATGACCGCCCCACCGGGCTCCCCCGTACCGGTGGGGCGGTTCTGCGTGCCCGGGATACCGAGCCCCGCCCAGGAGGCGGGAAGCCCGTCGGCTTCCGGCCATTGACGCCAAGTCACTGATCAAATTCCGTTTGTGCGCATGGGAACCTCCTGAGGGGGCAGGCGTCTACACCTGATGGCCTACCACCAGGGGAGCGTGACGAGATGACGACGCACACTGCGCGGACTGCCGGTGCGGGGCGAGCGGAGAGTGCACGGTCCGCACCGGCCGGCCGGGGAGCAGCCGTGAAGGCTGTCGCCGGGCAGGACGAACTCACGGGCACCGGGCCGGCCCCCTCGGACCTCGGCGACCTGCCGTGGATCGAGGACGCGGGCAAGGTGGCGCCCACCGACGCTCGGGAACTGTCCCGGCTGTTCTTCGACCGCCTCCAGGTCCTGGAGGAGGGGACGCCCGCCCATCAGTACGCGCGGAACACGCTCATCGAGATGAACCTCTCCCTCGTCCGGTTCGCCGCCGGCCGGTTCAGGAACCGGGGCAGCGGCGACATGGAGGACATCGTCCAGGTCGGCACCATCGGGCTGATCAAGGCCATCGACCGGTTCGACCTGTCCCGCGAGGTCGAGTTCACCTCCTTCGCGGTTCCGTACATCACCGGGGAGATCAAGCGGTTCTTCCGTGACACCAGCTGGGCCGTCCATGTCCCGCGCCGGCTCCAGGAGTTGCGGGTCGACATCGCCAAGACCAAGGAGGCCCTGGCCGGCGAGCTCGACCGCGACCCCACCGTTCCCGAGCTCGCCGAGCACCTGGGGCTGAGCGAGGAAGAGGTCACCGAGGGCATCGTGGCGGCCAACGGGTACACCGCGGGTTCGCTGGACATGCCGGCCCCCACGACCGACTCGGGGCAGCACAGCACCACGGGGCGGACCTTCGCGGATGTGCTGGGCAGTCCGGATCCGGCCATGGAGACGGTCGAGAACCTGCACGCCCTGGCACCGCTGCTGGGCGATCTGGACAAGCGTGAGCGTCGCATCATCGACATGCGGTTCGGCCAGGAGATGACGCAGTCGCAGATCGGCGCCGAGCTCGGCATCTCGCAGATGCACGTCTCCCGGCTGATCAGCCGGATCCTGCACAGGCTCCGTGACGGGATGACCATCGAGGAGTGAGCATGACGTGCGGGGTCCGGGTCGCCACGGCGGCCCGGACCCCGCACGTGTGTCCGGACGCGGTCCGCGCCGGGGCCTGCCGCCGCGGCCGTCCGAACATTGCGGCACGATGAAATCAACACCCCCCGGGAACACCACCGGCCCCCTGCCCCTGCCCGGCGTGCCGGATCTCCCCGGTACCGCGTCCGCGCAGGTCGAGGCCGTGCCGGGGGCTCGGGGCCGCACTGGGCGGGTCGGCCGGTCCGGTCCTCGTACGGTCCCGGCAGGTCCTGGGCCCAGAGGGAGTGCGTTGACGCCCCGATGGGCCGCTGACACGCTCACCCGCATGCCCGCGAACCCGGCTCCCTCCTCGCGGCGGCACGTGGATCCGGGACGCCTCGCGTCCACCGCGTGCCGCCTCGGCGGGCGTTGTCGCGTGCCCACGCCGTCGAACGGCTGATCCGCGCTGCGGGACCGACGGCGCACACCCTCGCCTCTGTTCCCTCTGCCGTCCCGCTCTCCTCTCGCCCCTGGAGTCGTCCATGAGTTCCGTTCCGCCGTCCGAGGCGTCCTACGACCGGATGAGGCTGCGCCAGTGGGCGCGCGGTGCCGCGCGCTCCGCGGGGATCGAGCGCCGTGATCTGCTGCGGCTGGTCGCGGCGGCTTCGGTGGCGGCCCCGCTCGCCGGACTCGCCGCTCCCGCGCACGCGGCGTCCGCTGCCGCCGCCCCGGGCATCGTCAAGCCGCTGCCGCCCGAGGTGTTCACGGTGCGCGGCACCAACGCGGAGACGAACTTCGCCGCGCTGCGCACGACCGGGCTGCTCACCCCGGCCGAGCGGTTCTTCGTACGCAACCACACGGTGACGCCGCGGATCGAGGCGGCCGGCTGGCGGCTCAAGGTGTGGGGCGACGGACTCGGCGGCCCCGCGGTGGAGTTCACGTACGACGAGCTGCTCGCGCTTCCGTCGGTGACCCGAACCGCGTTCGTCGAGTGCGCGGGCAACGCCCGCAGCTACTACACGAAGCAGCAGGGGCAGCAGGTCAGCGGGACGGCCTGGACCCTGGGGGCTATCGGTACGGCACGCTGGCGCGGGGTACGGCTCGCCGACGTACTGCACCGCGCAGGCATCACCCGGCACGCCGTCGACGTGCTGCCGCGGGGCCTCGACGACGAGGTGGTCAGCGACGGGATCAACCTCGGGCACGTGCGCCGGCCGCTGCCGGTGGCGAAGGCGCTGGACGACGTGCTCCTCGCGTACGAGATGAACGGCGAACCGCTGCCGCCTGATCACGGCGCTCCGGTGCGGCTGATCGTGCCGTCCTGGATCGGGATCGCGAACATCAAGTGGGTCGGCGACATCGAGGTGAGCGCGCAGCCCCTGGTGTCCCCGTGGAACACCGGCCTCTACCGGCTCTTCGGTCCCGGCTACCCGGCCGAGGGCAGTGCACCGCTGACCCGGCAGACACTGAAGAGCGCTTTCGAGCTGGCACCGGATGCGGAGTTCCCCGCCCATCGGCGCCAGGTGCTGACCGGGCGGTCGTGGTCGGGCGGGGCGCCTGTGCGCACGGTCGAGATCAGCACGGACGGGGGCACGCGGTGGCGCCGGGCGCGGCTGCGTGACGAACCGCGGAGCGGCAGCTGGGTGCGCTGGTCGGCCGACTGGGTGCCCGGGGCGCGTGGCCCGGCCGTACTGCTGGCACGGGCCACGGACCGGTCGGGCCGCGTCCAGCCGGACGTCGCCGTGCACAACACACAGGGCTATCTGTTCGACGCGGTGGTCCGGCACGAGGTGCGGGTCGTCTGACGGGCGCCGGTGCCGGGCGCGACCGCGATCAGCCGCCGTCCTTCTCCGGGGGCCGTCCGGCGTAGTAGGTGGCGATCATGTCCTCGCCGCCGTGCCCGGCCTCCTCGGCACGTGCGAAGCGGGCGGCCGATGCCTCCGTCAGGTCCAGCCGGACACCGGAGTGTTCGGCGGCTTCAAGGATCAGGAGGGTGTCCTTGAGTGCCGTGGACAGGGCGAAGCTCGGGGTGAGGTCGCCGGAGAGGACGGCGGCGGACTTGCCCTGCAGGTAAGCGGAGTCGAGCGGCCCGCCCTTCATCACGTCCAGGAACGTCCGCGGGTCCACCCCGAGCCCCTCGGCGAGGTTGAGGCATTCCGCGACGCCTCCCACCATGTTGATCACCCAGGTGTTGACCACGAGCTTGAGCCGGGAGGCGGCTCCCGGCTCCTCGCCGGCCCAGACGGTGCGCTGCCCGATCGCGTCGAGCACCGGTCCGGTCACCGCGCGGGCGGCGGACGGTCCGGAGACGAAGACGGTCAGCGTGCCCTGTTCCGCGGGCTGCCTGGTGCCGGAGACCGGGGCGTCGAGGTAGACGAGGCCGAGGTCCGCGGCCCGCTGCGCCAGATCGGCGGTGGCCGCGGGCCCGACGGTGGAACACTGCAGGAGGACCTGGCCGCGGTGCAGGCCGTCGGACGCGGCGGTGAGCGCGGCGGCGACGGCGGTGCTGTCGTTGAGCACGGTGAGGACGACGGCGGCACCGCGTACGGCTTCGGCCGCGGTGTCCGCGACGGTGGCGCCGTCGGCGGCGAGCGGTACCGCCCTGGCGTGCGTACGGTTCCAGACGCGGACGTCGAGACCGGCCCTGAGCAGGCTCCGGGCCATGCCCGAACCCATGATTCCGGTCCCGAGCACGGCGACGGCCGGCCGCTGCGGGACTGCGTCGGCTGCTGAGGTCATGAGGGCTGTTCCCTTCGTCGGCCGCGTCCGGCCCGCGGCGCTTCGGATGATCAGGATTGCCGCAGTGCGCCTTCGAGGACGGCAGCGTGCACGGCCCGGGCGAGTCGTGCGCCCCAGCGCGAGCGCGGCCCCGCGAACGGTTCGCCGGCTCCGGAGTCCGGGGATGGGGCGGGCGCGGCGACGCAGACGGAGTCGGTGGGGGTGCCCGAGCAGTCGAGTCCGGCGTCCAGGAGGGCCTGCACCTTGGCCTCGGTGGCGGTGGCGACGGCGTTGACGAGCGCGGCGTCGGTCAGCGGGGCGGGGAGTGTCACGACGATGTTGACCGTCCCCGGCGGCTGCGGTCCCCCGCTTCCCTCGGCCGCTGCCGCCGCCCAGCCCCGTACGCCGAGACCGCAGGTGGCGGTCGCGGTGACGCCCTCGTCGGCGGCGAGCGTGTACGCGGTGACGTCGGCGGCCGTCATCAGCCCGGCGCCGGGTCCGGTGAGCCGTTCGGCGGCGGCGATCTCGGCGAGGTGGCGGTCGGGGTCCATGCGTGGATAGCCGCCGGGCACCTGCGCGTTGAGGATCCAGTCGCGCGGGCCGATGCCGCCGCCGAGTACCGCGCTGCTGCACACTCGCCAGCCGGGTCCCAGCCGCCACACGAGATGGTGCAGTTCCAGGCCGTCCTCGCGCCGGGCCAGCAGTTCACCACGCTGTTCGGGCAGCCGGATACGTACGGAACGGATGGGGTACCCCCGGTGGTGCGGCAGGACGGTGATCGGTGTGGGACCCATTGATCATAGGCACCGGGCAAGGGCTCCCCCGGGGGCACCCTGCCCGGTGCCGGGGGTCATGCTTCGCCGCGGGCCATGCCGATCAGCCGGTCCAGTACGGCGGCGTCGGCCCGGACGCCGTCGTGGGCGTAGGCGTCGGTGACCCAGGTCCGCAGTCCGCGTACGGCGCCGGCGGTGGCCAGGGCGTGCTCCCGGTCGACGTACATGTCGTCGTGGTAGACGGCGGCCACGACGGGGACCTCGTTGGCGGCGAGCCGGTCCAGGTCGTACAGGGCCGGCCAGTCGGTACGGGCGGCGAGCGCCTCGGCGGCGCCGCGCAGCGGGACGAGCGCCGGGTCCTCCTCGAACTGCCAGGGGTAGACCATCTCACCGGTGAAACGGACCGGGCCGCCGGCGGTGGCGTCGAAGGCGGGGAACTCCTGGCGGATCCGGTGGGCCGACCAGTCGGTGGGGCAGCCGCCCTGGGCGTAGATCGGCTCGTGGAGCGCGGCGTACAGGGGGCGTTCGGCGAAGGACACGGCGGCGTCGACTCCGCGCAGGAACGTGTCGGTGAGTTCCGGTCCGTCGCGGCCCTCGGTGAAGGCGGTCTCCAGGAGGTAGTGCAACGAGTCGAACTTGGCCGCGGTTCCGAAGGTGATGCCGAGGCTCTGGAAACGGCGCACGGTGAGGCGTTCCCCGGCCGGCATCCGCACGTCGTGCGTGTCCAGGTGCGCGGCGACGGCGTCGGCGAGGGCCTGGTCTCCGGGGTAGCGCGCGAAGTAGTGCTCGTTGTGGGCGAGGGTGCGGGCGTAGGCGGCGCGGTAGACGTCGTCGGCGTGGCCGGTGAGCGTCGGCAGTCCGCCGGTGATGTACGCCTGGGCGAGGCCTTCGGGGGCGAGGGAGAGATAGGTGAGGGTGGAGAACCCGCCGAAGCTCTGGCCGAGGACGCTCCACGGCCGGTCGCCCTGGAGGTGGCGGCGCAGGTGTTCGGCGTCGCGGACGATCGAGTCGGCACGGAAGTGCGCGAGGTGGTCGGCGGCGGCCTCGGAGTCCGTACCGAAGCGGGCCAGGGTGACCCGGTCGGCGGGGGTGGAACGGCCGGTACCGCGCTGGTCCAGGAGGACGACGCGGTAGTCGGCGAGGGCGCGGCGCAGCCAGGCACCCGCGGCGTTGGGGCGCTCGGCGCGTCCGCCTGGGCCGCCCTGGAGCCAGAGCAGGCGGGGCAGGTCCTCGTGCTCGCGGCCCTCGGCGACGACCTCGCGGGCGAACAGCCGGATGGCGGGGCCGTCCGGGGTCCGGTGGTCGAGCGGCACGTCGAGGGTGTGGTCGGTGCAGACCAGGCCGCCGTGGCGGTAGGAGACGGGGGCGGGGGTGGTCATGGGCGCTCCTTGCGCGTCTCGGTGCGGTTGACGGG
>NZ_JAELVH010000314.1 GCF_019399235.1 Streptomyces poriferorum
GATCACCGGCCGCCCGGCCGGCGTCGCGGTCCGCTACGGCGGTTTCGCCGGGGTCGCGGGACTGGACCGGCTCGTCGTCCTCGGCCACTACGGCGCCGAACGCTGGGACGCCGTCTCCGGCACCGTCCACGCCCCCGCCCCGCACCCCGGCGTCGCCGCGGTCCGGGCCGAACTCCCCGGCGTGCTCGACCGGTTCGACTCCTGGCACGGCACGTGGATAGAGGAGAAGGGCCAGGCGCTCGCCGTCCACACCCGCCGCGCCGCCGACCCGCAGGCCGCCTTCGAGGCCCTGCGCGGCCCCCTGGGCGAGCTCGCGGCCCGCCACGGTCTGATCGTCGAACCGGGACGCCTGGTCCTGGAGTTGCGGCCCTCCGGCATGGACAAGGGTGTGGCCCTCACGCAGTACGTGCACGAGACGGGCGCGGGCTCCGTGCTCTACGCCGGTGACGACCTGGGCGACCTCGCCGCGTACGCCGCCGTCGACAAGCTCCGCACCGAGGGCCCCGAGGGCACCCCGGGCCTCNAGCTGGTCCAGGAACCATTGCTGCGGCGGCAGCGCGGTGGCCGCCGCGGCCAGCCGCTTCGTGCGGGCAGTCCGCTCGTCGTCCGCCATCGTCAGCGCCTCGTGGAGGGCCGCGGCGGTGGCGGACACGTCGTACGGGTTCACCGTGATCGCGTCGGCGCCCAGCTCCTCGTACGCCCCCGCCTCCCGCGACAGCACCAGCGCGCAGCCGTGGTCGGAGACGACCGGGACCTCCTTGGCGACCAGGTTCATGCCGTCGCGGATCGGGTTGACGAGCGCGACGTCCGCCAGCCGGTACGCCGCCAGCGAGCGGGCGAAG
The DNA here is from genome assembly GCF_019399235.1 of Streptomyces poriferorum. Lineage (GTDB taxonomy): Bacteria > Actinomycetota > Actinomycetes > Streptomycetales > Streptomycetaceae > Streptomyces > Streptomyces poriferorum. The sequence continues at coordinate 843 of NZ_JAELVH010000314.1, forward strand.
TCGTCCTTAACGTGGAGGACCACCGGGGTCCAGTCCGCCGTCCCGTACGTCTCGTTGATCCCGTCGGCGACGCGCTGGACCTCGGCCGTGTACTCCCGGTAGACCGCCAGGTCCTGCCGCGAGGGGTAGGCGAACGCGATGTGGACGACGCGCCCGCGCCACTCGGGCCGCTCGTCGAGCAGGGCGCGGTAGGCGTGCAGACCACGGACGATGTTCTTGGACAGTTCCGTACGGTCCACCCGCACGATCGTCTTCCGGCCGGGGCCGACCTGCTCCCGCAACGCCGCCATCCGTTCGTCCACATCCGCCTCATGGGCGCGGCCGCGCAGGAAGTCCGCGTCGGCGCCGAGGCCGTGCACCCCGATCCGGGTGTGCCCGGTGCCGCCGAGGATCTCCGCACAGCAGCCGATGAACGCGTCCGCCCACCGGCGGGTCAGGAAGGCCGCCCGGTCAGCGCCCAGGATGCCGCGCAGGAGCTGCTCGGCGATGTCGTCGGGCAGCAGCCGGAAGTAGTCGACGGGCGCCCACGGGGTGTGGGAGAAGTGGCCGATCCGCAGGTCGGGCCGGAGCTCGCGGAGCATCCCGGGCACCAGCGCCAGGTGGTAGTCCTGCACGAGGACCGCCGCACCCTCGCCCGCCTCCTCGGCGAGCGCCTCGGCGAAGGCCCGGTTGTACGTCTCGAAGGAGGCCCACTGCCGGCGGAACTCCGCGTCGAAGACCGGCTCGACGGGGGTCTGGTAGAGCAGGTGGTGGACGAACCAGAGCACCGAGTTGGCGATGCCGTTGTACGCGTCGGCGTGCACGTCCGCGTCGATGTCGAGCATCCGGACGCCCGGTTCGCCGACCCCGCGCCGTACCGCCTCCCGGTCACCGTCCCCGAGGGCGGCGCAGACCCACATCTTGTCGTCCACGGCGCTCAGGCCGGAGACGAGTCCGCCTCCGCCGCGCTTGGCGTCGAGGGTGCCGTCCTCGCGGAGCGCGTACGAGACCGGGCCGCGGTTGGACGCGACGAGTACCTGGGCAGCGGGCTGAGGGGCGTGCTCGGAGACCATGGGCGAAATCTAGCCCGATCATGAACCGCCCAAACGTGCGAAAGCAGGCCACGTCACGCCGCGCGGCGTGAAACGTACTCCTCGATCTCGCGCATCGGCGGCCGTTCCTCGGTGTCCACGGGATAGGTGTGCGGGACGAACCCGTGCTCACCGCGCTCGAACTGCGTCAGCGACGGGCGGACCAGATGCCCCCGGGAGAGCCGGAGTTGAGCGGTCCGGTAGATGGAGGCCGCCATCCGGCCGAGCGCCTGGCCGTCCTGGTGACGGTGCTTCCTGACGCCGACGTCGACCTGGGCGAGCGCGTCCAGGCCGACCGTGTGCAGCGCGTCGACGAGCAGGCCCAGCTCCACTCCGTAACCGACCGGGAACGGCAGCCGCTCCAGCAGCGAGCGGCGCACGGCGTACTCGCCGCCCAGCGGCTGGACGAACCCGGCCAGCTGGGGCCAGTGCAGATTGAGCAGCGGGCGTGCCACCATTTCGGTGACCCGGCCGCCCTGACCGGTGGTGTCGCCGAACGGGCGGTCGTACATGGCCTTGACGAACTGCACCGAGGGATCCGTCAGCAGCGGGCCGACGATGCCGGAGACGAAGTCGGCCGAGAAGTCCTTCAGGTCCGCGTCGATGAAGCAGACGATGTCGCCGCCGGTCACCAGGAGTGACCGCCACAGCACCTCGCCCTTGCCGGGGACGGCCGGAACGCGGGGCAGGATCGCGTCGCGGTGGACGACGCGGGCGCCGGCCCGGCGGGCGACCTCGGTGGTGGCGTCCGTCGAACCGGAGTCGATCACCACGAGCTCGTCGACCAGCCGGACCTTCTCCATGAGCTCGCGCCGGATCGTCGTGACGATGTCGCCGACCGTCTCCGCCTCGTTCAGCGCGGGCAGCACCACACTCACGCTCGCACCGTTCGCGCCGTTCCTGGCGTCGAGCAGACGGTCCAGCGGACGGTCGGCGGCTGACCAGGAACGCCTGGTCAGCCAGCGTTCGACCTCTTCCAGCACGGTCGATACTCCCTGTATGTGATCCATCTCGCGGTACGGACGACTATCTCAACAGTCCGGTGCTTCGGTTACAGTCTTGAACAACGCAGATGGCCGTCGCATGCCGGGGTCCATCCGCCGATAAACGCCTGGATCCATGGTCCAGTGCCACAGCGCTCATCCAGAGGGACAGAGGGAACGGCCCGTTGAAGTCCCGGCAACCCTCCCGCCGACCGCGAGGTCAGGTGGGGAAGGTGCCAATTCCGTCTCGTGACGAAATGCGTCGCGAGGAAGATGAGGAGAAAGGGCCTCGCCATCATGGCTATCGAGACTGTTGCAGCACCCACCGAAACTTCCGTGGACCTCGGTCCCGCCGCGGCGCTTTCCTGCCGCGAATGCGGAGAGCGATTCGCACTCGGCCCCATTTTCGCCTGCGCGTCCTGTTTCGGGCCGCTCGAAGTGGCGTACGACCTGCCGAGCGGCTCCCCGGACGAGCTGAAGAAGCGCATCGAGGCCGGACCCAACAACATCTGGCGCTACGCGCCGCTGCTGCCGGTCCCCTCCGATGTCGCGGACAAGCCCAACATCAACCCCGGCTTCACCAAGCTGGTCAAGGCCGACAACCTCGCCCGTGAGCTGGGCGTCACCGGCGGTCTGTACGTCAAGGACGACTCCGGCAACCCGACGCACTCCTTCAAGGACCGCGTCGTCGCGATCGCCGTCGAGGCCGCCCGCGCTTTCGGATTCACCACGCTGTCCTGCTCCTCCACCGGCAACCTCGCCGGCGCCGTGGGCGCCGCCGCCGCCCGGGCCGGTCTGCGCTCGTGCGTGTTCATCCCGCACGACCTGGAGCAGGGCAAGGTCGTCATGGCCGCGGTGTACGGCGGTGAGCTGGTCGGTATCGAGGGCAACTACGACGACGTCAACCGCTTCTGCTCCGAGCTCATCGGCGACCCGCTCGGCGAGGGCTGGGGCTTCGTCAACGTCAACCTGCGCCCGTACTACGGCGAAGGCTCCAAGACGCTCGCGTACGAGATCTGCGAGCAGCTCGGCTGGCAGCTGCCCGACCAGCTCGTCATCCCGATCGCGTCCGGCTCGCAGCTCACGAAGATCGACAAGGGTCTCCAGGAGCTGATCAAGCTCGGCCTGGTCGAGGACAAGCCGTACAAGATCTTCGGCGCCCAGGCCGAGGGCTGCTCCCCGGTCTCCACCGCCTTCAAGGCGGGGCACGAGGTCGTACGGCCGCAGAAGCCGAACACGATCGCCAAGTCCCTGGCGATCGGCAACCCGGCCGACGGCCCGTACGTCCTGGACATCGCCCGCCGCACCGGCGGCGCCGTCGAGGACGTCAACGACGAACAGGTCGTCGACGCGATCAAGCTGCTGGCCCGCACCGAGGGCATCTTCGCCGAGACGGCGGGCGGCGTGACGGTCGGCGTGACGAAGAAGCTGATCGACGCCGGTCTGCTCGACCCGTCGCTCACCACCGTCGTCCTGAACACCGGTGACGGCCTCAAGACGCTGGACGCCGTGGCCGCCACCTCGCAGGTGAGCGCCACGATCCGCCCGAGCCTGGACGCCTTCCGCGCCGCGGGCCTCGCTGCCACCAGCTGAGAAGCTTCCGACCACCCGAGACTTCAGGAAGGGCACCCACCATGAGCGTCAAGGTCCGTATCCCCACCATCCTCCGCACCTACACGGGCGGCCAGGCCGAGGTCCCGGCCGAGGGCGCGACCCTCTCCCAGGTCATCGAGTCCCTGGAGAAGGACCACCCGGGCATCGCCGCCCGCGTCCTGGACGACCAGGGCAAGCTGCGCCGCTTCGTGAACGTGTACGTCAACGACGACGACGTGCGCTTCGAGGGCGGCCTTGACGCGGCCACGCCGGACGGCGCCGGCATCTCCATCATCCCGGCCGTCGCCGGCGGCTGCTGAGCCACGGCCCGGGCCTTTCACGGCCGCCGGGCCGACTTCACAGCGTGACCATGATTGCCCCCTCCGCGAGAGAAGCGGAGGGGGTAATTCTGCATGGTTGAGCGGGGTACAGTGAGGGAAGTCCCCTCCGCTGCCCGTGCCCCCCGCATATGAGAATGCGCCTGGCCACGACAAGAAGCAGCCAAAGTGTCCGAGCTCCTTGCGCCATAAGTCGCCTTTGCCTGGCCCGACTTGCCCTGGAATCTCGTGAATTCCTCGTATTCGGGCGATCGGTTCTGCTCAGAATTCTCGTCCGATTGACCTGTTGCAGAGGGCAGTTGGGCAGATACATTCGGCCGCGGTCGACGCGTTCCGGCGCACACACCCTCTCCTGTCGGAGGGTGAGTTCTGACCCGGGCCCGCGAAGTGCGGTCCTGTGCAAGGGCCAGTAATAGGGGAGTTAGGCATGGCTCAGGGCACCGTCAAGTGGTTCAACGCGGAGAAGGGGTACGGCTTCATCGCGGTCGACGGTGGTGCGGATGTTTTCGTCCACTACAGCGCGATCCAGATGGACGGGTACCGCACCCTCGAAGAGGGTCAGCGAGTTGAATTCGAGATCTCGCAGGGTCAGAAGGGGCCGCAGGCGGACATGGTCAAGCTCGCCGTCGGCTGAGCCCGGCCGGGTTCGACGCAGTCGGTCGACGACACTACTCACGCACGGAGGGCCCGTACCCCACAGGTACGGGCCCTCCGCGCGTCCCGGGTCCGCTGCCGCGGCGAACAGCCTCCGCGGGTCCAGGACCGCTGCCGCGGTGAACACCTCCGCGGGTCCCGGGTCCACTGTCGGTGCGAACAACCCCCGCGCGTCCCGGGCGTGCTTCCGTCGCGCCCCCTGTGGCTGTCCACACTCCGAGGGGGACGCTTGCACTCTCGGGGGTCGAGTGCTAATTATTGGCTTAGCACTCTCTGGGTGAGAGTGACAGAAACTTGGACCGGGCCGGTGAGGCCCGCAGGCCTCCGGGGCAAGGAACCGGCAGGCACGCAGGCCGTCCGTCGCGGGCGCCACTCGGTCCGGAGAAATCCACCCCTGTCCGGGAGGACCACTTCATATGGCCAAGATCATCGCCTTCGACGAGGAGGCCCGGCGCGGTCTTGAGCGCGGCATGAACCAGCTCGCCGACGCCGTCAAGGTCACCCTCGGCCCCAAGGGCCGCAACGTCGTCCTTGAGAAGAAGTGGGGCGCCCCCACGATCACCAACGATGGTGTTTCCATCGCCAAGGAGATCGAGCTGGAGGACCCGTACGAGAAGATCGGTGCGGAGCTGGTCAAGGAGGTCGCCAAGAAGACGGACGACGTCGCCGGCGACGGTACGACCACCGCCACCGTTCTCGCTCAGGCACTCGTCCGCGAGGGCCTTCGCAACGTGGCCGCGGGTGCGAACCCGATGGCTCTCAAGCGGGGCATCGAGAAGGCCGTCGAGGCCGTCTCCGCCGCCCTCCTGGAGCAGGCCAAGGACGTGGAGACCAAGGAGCAGATCGCTTCGACGGCCTCCATCTCCGCCGCTGACACCCAGATCGGCGAGCTCATCGCCGAGGCCATGGACAAGGTCGGCAAGGAAGGCGTCATCACCGTCGAGGAGTCCCAGACCTTCGGTCTGGAGCTCGAGCTCACGGAGGGCATGCGCTTCGACAAGGGCTACATCTCGGCGTACTTCGCCACGGACATGGAGCGCATGGAGTCGTCCCTGGACGACCCGTACATCCTGATCGTGAACTCGAAGATCAGCAACGTGAAGGACCTCCTTCCGCTGCTCGAGAAGGTCATGCAGTCCGGCAAGCCGCTGCTGATCATCGCCGAGGACGTCGAGGGCGAGGCCCTGTCGACCCTGGTCGTCAACAAGATCCGTGGCACCTTCAAGTCCGTGGCCGTCAAGGCTCCGGGCTTCGGTGACCGCCGCAAGGCCATGCTCGGCGACATCGCCATCCTCACCGGTGGCACCGTCATCTCCGAGGAGGTCGGCCTCAAGCTGGAGAACGCCGGTCTCGACCTGCTCGGCCGCGCCCGCAAGGTCGTCATCACCAAGGACGAGACGACGATCGTCGACGGCGCCGGTGACAGCGACCAGGTTCAGGGTCGCGTCAACCAGATCCGTGCCGAGATCGAGAACTCCGACTCGGACTACGACCGCGAGAAGCTCCAGGAGCGCCTCGCGAAGCTGGCCGGCGGCGTGGCCGTCATCAAGGCCGGTGCCGCGACCGAGGTCGAGCTCAAGGAGCGCAAGCACCGCATCGAGGACGCGGTGCGCAACGCCAAGGCCGCCGTCGAGGAGGGCATCGTCGCCGGTGGTGGCGTGGCTCTGCTCCAGGCCTCGGCCGTCTTCGAGAAGCTCGAGCTCACGGGTGACGAGGCGACCGGCGCCAACGCCGTCAAGCTGGCGCTGGAGGCTCCGCTCAAGCAGATCGCCGTCAACGGTGGTCTCGAGGGTGGCGTCGTCGTCGAGAAGGTGCGCAACCTGCCGATCGGTCACGGCCTCAACGCCGCGACCGGCGAGTACGTCGACATGATCGCCGAGGGCATTCTCGACCCGGCGAAGGTCACGCGCTCCGCCCTGCAGAACGCCGCGTCCATCGCCGCGCTCTTCCTCACCACCGAGGCCGTCATCGCCGACAAGCCGGAGAAGGCCGCTGCCGGCGGCGCTCCGGGCGGCATGCCGGGCGGTGACATGGACTTCTGATCCTGACGGATCGGTAGCTCCTGCACAGCAGTACATGACACCGGCCCCCGGGGACTCGTCCCCGGGGGCCGGTGTCATGTCTGTGCTGGTCTAGTTGCTGAACACCATTTCCGGGAACCGGCCCGACGGACCGTCCAGCAGGTGGTCGTCGTGGCCCCGCAGCCATCGCCCGAAGAACGACGTCACATACGCCCGCCCCGCGGCCGCCGCCCGGTCCGGTCGTACGGTCCCGACCGCCGCGGTCAGCCCGTCCCCGGGTTCCGCGCCCTGCCGTGCGAGCTGCGGCAGCAGCACCTGCGCGTCCGTGTACGAGGCGTGGCGCGAGCCGGTCAGCGTGACATTCGCCTTCCAGCCGCGGGTGTTGCGCCAGAACGCCGCCCACGACGGCTGCTGCCGGTAGTCGCCCGACCCCTCGCTCTCCGTCCCCATCAGCAGCAGCGGCCGGTCGAGCCCCTCCAGCGCCACCGTGCTCAGCCGGCTGCCGTCCGGCAGCGCTCCGCCGACGTAGTCCATCTGCCCGTCCATGTTGATGCCCGCCCGGATGCGGCGGTCGTCATGCATCGCCTGGGCCGCGGTGAAGCCGCCCGCGGAGTGGCCGAACATCCCGATGCGCCGCAGATCGAGTACGTCCCCGAAGCGCGTCCGGTTCAGCTCCGGCAGCCGGTCGAGCACGAACCGCGTATCGGCCACCCGCACCGCCACGGCCTTCCGCAGCAGGACGCTGACCGCGTCCGGGTCGGAGGGCGGGGCGCCGTCGAAGATCCGCATGGTGGCGAGCCGGCCGCCGGGGAACTCCACCTCGGTGGCCTCGTAGGTGTGGTCGACGGTGACGACGGCGTACCCGTGGCTCGCGAGGTCGTCCACCAATGCGGTGTTCCAGGTGCGCGGGTCCCCGAGCCCGGGGGAGTAGAGGACGACGGGCAGCCGACCGGCCCGGGGGTGCACGGGCGCGTCCTGCCGGGCATGGCTGAGCGTGGCGCCCCAGTCGGCCGACCCCGGCGCCATCCCCAGGTTCAGCGCGGCGGCGCCCTCCGGCCCGCCGAAGTGGGCGGCCGCGGCAGCCGGCATCTGGGGCACGCGGGGCGCGGCACCACGGGGCGCGGCCGGGTAGCGCACGCTGACCATGAGCTCGCGGTACGGGGAGGCGTCCGGCGCCCACGGGTCGGTCCGGCTGCGGTCGACGAGGTGGAGGATCGTGGAGCCGACGCCGAACGGACCGGTGGGGCGGGGGAGTCGCGCGGTCGGGAGATCCGCGCGCACCGGCCGGTGGCTCCCGGCCGTGGAGCGATCCGGGCTCCCGGCCGCGACGGACGGTACGGCGGACGTGGCCAGCGCGGCGGTCGCGGCCAGCCCGGTGACGAGCACCTGCCGGCGGTTGTGGGTGCGGGTACGCGGGACTGCGGTCACTGGACTCTCCCCGTTCGGGCGGCACGGGCAGGGTGCGCACCGTGCTGCGGACACCCCCACGATGCCCCGCCCATGCTCCCGGGCGCGTGATACCCGGGTGCTCGATCGGCGGGCCGGCACCCCCTACCCCGGTATGAGGCGGGACCGCCGGTCAGCCCGCGTCGACGCAGGGCGGCCAGGGCGTGTTCCAGGAACGCGAGGGTGCGGGGGCCGAGGGTCCGGCGGGCGGGCACGGCGGTGGCCAGCCAGGGGTGGCGGAGCATGTGGTCGCGCTGGAGGTGTCCGATGGCCTTGAGGTCGGCCCGCCATTCACCGGTGAGCGGCCCGGACTCGGACAGTTCGCCGTTGACGTGGTCGATCATCAGGTCCAGCAGCGTCTCCTTGTCGGGGGCGTAGCTGTAGAGCGACATGACGCCGGCGCCCACTTCCGCGGCGACCCGTCGCATGGTGACCGCGTCGATTCCCTCGGCGTCGGCCAGGGCG
>NZ_JAELVH010000315.1 GCF_019399235.1 Streptomyces poriferorum
GGTTCGTCGGCGATGAGCAGGCGCGGACCGCAGGCCAGGGCCATGGCGATGACGACGCGCTGGCGCATGCCGCCGGAGAGCTCGTGCGGATACTGGCGGGCCCGCCGGGCGGGTTCGGGGATGCCCACCTGACGGAGCAGGTCGACGGCGCGGTCCCGGGCCTCGGCGCGGCTCGGGCCGAGGTGGGCGCGGAGGCTCTCGGACAGGTGTGTGCCGACCTTCTTCACCGGGTTCAGTGAGGTCATCGGGTCCTGGAAGACCATGGCGACCTCGGTGCCCCACAAGGCTCTGCGGCCCGACGGGCTCAGCGCGTGGACGTCCTTGCCGCCGAGCAGGACGGTTCCGGAGACGGTGGTGCCGGGGCCGTCGGTGATCAGGCCCATCAGGGTGCGGCCGAGCACCGACTTGCCCGAGCCGGACTCGCCGACGATGCCGAGGGTCTCGCCCTCGGACAGCGAAAGGCTGACTCCGTCGACGGCCTGTACGGGGCCGCGCGGTGTGTGGAAGGCGGTGCGTACGCCGGTGGCGTTCAGCAGCGCGGACGCGTCGGGGCCGGCGGGCGCCGTGCCGTCGGGCGGCGGTGTGGTGGTCACAGTTTCACGCTCCGGGAGTCCCAGCGCCCGCGAGCCTTCTCGCCGACGATGTTGAAGGCGAAGACGGTGAGGAAGAGGAACGCACCCGGTACGAGCACGATGTGCGGGTGATCCTCGAAGACCCGCCCCTCCCCTTCCGCGATCATGTTTCCCCAGGTGGGCTCGGGCGGCTGGATGCCGAGCCCCAGGAAGCTGAGCGAGGCCTCGGCGACGATGAGGACCGAGATCATCACCACCGCCAGGGACAGCAGCGGCAGCAGGACGTTGGGCAGCAGTTCGCGCAGCATGATCCGGGTGCGGGTGGCACCCATGGCGCGGGCGGCGACGACGAACTCCCGGTTGGCGTAGGCCATGGTGGTGGCGCGGGCGAGCCGCACCATGCCGGGGATGGTGAGGAGGGCCAGCGAGAGGGCGACATTGCGCAGATGCGGCTCCAGCACGGTGGCCAGGGCGATGAGCAGGATCAGCGGGGGAACGGCGAGCAGCGAGTTGGTGGCGATGCCCACCGCCCGGTCGACGCTCTTCCGGAAGTAGCCGGCCACCATGCCGATCGCGCCGCCGAGGACGGTGCCGACGGCGACCGCGGACAGCGAGATGACCAGCGAGGACCGCGCCCCGTACAGGGACCGGGCGAGCAGGTCGAGACCGAAGCCGTTCGTGCCGAGGGGGTTGGCCCCGGTGAACGTCGGGGTGGCGAAGGCCGGTTCGAGGACGGTGCTCGCGACGTCGCGGTCCTCTCCGAGAGGCAGCCACGGGGCGAACAGGATCGCGAGGCCGAGCAGGACGAGCCAGCCCGCGCCGAACCAGAACACCACGTCGAAGCCGGGGCCGGACCAGATCCTGCCGAGCCTGGACGCTCCGGCGAACGCCGTACCGAGGCCCAGGAGGGCGATGGCCGCCTTGACGGGCGTCACGAGTTGGGCTGTGGTCGCGCCGAACCCCAGCAGGACGAGGCCGACGGCGGTGAGGGTCAGGGCGGTGAGCAGGGGCGGTGGGAAGGCGGCCCGCGTGCGCGGGGCGATGTCAGATATGGACACGTCGCGTCCTCGGGTCGAGGTAGCCGTAGGAGAGGTCGATGCCGGCGTTGATCACCACGTAGATGACGGCGATGGTGAGTACGGCGCCCTGGACCATCGGGTAGTCGCCCTGGCCCGCGGCGTTGACGACGAGGGTGCCCATGCCGGGCAGCCCGAAGAGGTACTCGACGACGACGGTGCTGCCGATGAGCCGGCCGAGGCTGAGCCCGAGCAGGGTGACCAGGGAGAAGGAGGACGGGCGCAGGGCGTCGGTGAACAGGATGCGCAGCGGGTTCATGCCCTTGGCGCGGGCGGCGAGGATGTAGTCCTCCCGCAGGGTCACGATGAGGTCGCCGCGCAACACCCGGGTGAACATGGCGAGTTCGGCCAGCGCCACGGTCAGCGCCGGCAGGAAGGCGTGGTGCAGGTTGCCCAGCAGGTCGCCGTCGCCGAGCCGGATCCATTCGGAACGCGGGAACAGGCCGGCCGAGTTGACCAGGAGCATGATCAGCAGCAGCCCGGCGAGGAAGCCGGGCACGGAGAGCACCCCGAAGGTGCCGGCGCCGATGATCCGGTCGGCGGCCGAGTTCTCCCGGTACGCCGACCACATGGCCAGCGGCACGGCGATCAGCAGGGCGATGAGCAGGCCGAGGGCGGCTGTCTCGAAGCTGACGGGCAGCGCGGACATGACGCGGTCGGTGACGTCGCTCTGCGGCGGTACGACGGACTGGCCCAGGTCCCCGGTGAGGACACCGCCCAGCCAGTCGAGGTAGCGGGTGACCAGGGACTGGTCGAGGCCGAGTTCCGTGCGGAGCTCGGCGTACTCGGCGGGCAACCGGCCGCCCCCGAGAATGTCGACGGCGGGGTCGCCGGGCAGCAGGACGACCAGGGAGAAGACCCCGATGCTCGCGATGAGGAGCACGCCCACGAGTTCCAGGACTTTGAGGGCCGGTCGGCGCAGCGCAGCGAAACTCATGGGTTCCTCCAGATCTGCCCGGTGGCGGTACACGGGTCTACGGAATGCGCACCACGGTGCGGTGGGGCCAGGGGCGGACGGGCGGGCCGGCCCGGTCCGGTGTCCCGGTGGGCGGGAGCGCTCCGGGTACCGGCGGGGCCGGCCGGACCTCGGGACGTCACTTGCTGATCCAGGCCTCACCGAAGAGGGTCATGTACTCGTCGGTGGGCACGACACCGTGGACCTTCCTGCCCCAGGCGGTGAAGGCCGCGCTCGCCCCCAGGTTCACCAGGGGGACGTCGTCGTTGAACAGGGTCTGGACCTCGTCGAGGACCTTCTGGGTCTCGGCATCGCTCGCCGCCGCCTGGAGCCGGACCAGCAGGGCGTCCATCTCGGGGTTGGCGTACCCGCCGGGGTTTCCGTAACTCGTCGAGTTCAGGACGCTCTGGAGGCGGTGGTACGGGTCGCTCTCGGAGATGCTCGCCGCACCACGGCTGATGTCGAAGTCGTGCTCCACGTAGGTCTTCGACGTCCGGTCGGCGATCGAGGAGACCAGGTCGAGCTTCACGGTGAAACCGACGCGTTCCAGCATCGCCTTGGTGACGACGCCCTTGGCCCTGGCGACGGGGTCGGTGCCGTCCATGTAGGTGACCGTGCCGTCGTAACCGTCCTTCTTGGCCTCGGCCAGCAGCTTCTTCGCCCGGTCGAGGTCCACGCCCAGGGGTTTCACCTGGGAGCGCAGGCGCGATTCCGGCGGGAAGATCTCCTTTCCGGGCAGGCCCTTGCCGTTGTAGGCGCGTTCGGTGTCGAGCTCCGGGTCGAGGGCCAGGGCCATCGCCTTGCGGACGCGCAGGTCGGCGCCGGGCCGGTCCTTGCGAGTGTTGATGACGACCATGTTGCCGAGGCCGGTGAGGGTCAGCTCGCCGGGGTGGCCGGCCTTCACCGCTTCGTCCACGACATCGGGGCTGCGCATGTACGTCAGGTCGGCGCTGCCGTCCTCGAGCGCCTCCAGTTTGGCGCGGTCGGACTGCGGCCAGGTGAAACGGAGAGCGTCGAGATGGGGCCTGCCCTTGAAGTAGTTCTTGTTGGCCTTGAGGACCATCTCCTCCTGGGGGGCGTACTTGCCCAGGACGAAGGGGCCGGCCCCGATGGGCTCGAACGTCTTCCCCGCGTACGCGGCGGGGGCCACGATCATGCCGGGCGCCTGGGCGAGCATCGCGGGGAACGTCGCCCAGGAGTTGCGGAGGGTGAACACGACGGTGGAGTCGTCGGTCGCCTCGGTCTTCGCCAGGTTCGGCGCGAGCAGCGCGGTGTCGGCGCCCTTGTTCTGCTGGTACCAGGCGATGGAGGCGGTCACGGCGTCGGCGTCGAGCGGGGTGCCGTCGGAGAACTTCACCCCGTCGCGGAGCTTCAGCGTCCACGTCTTCTTGTCGCCGCTGCTCCGCAGGGACTCGGCGAGCTGGGGTTCGTACTTCTTTGCCGCGGTGTCGTACCGCATCAGCACGTCGTACACGGCGGCGAGCGCCGAACCTCCGGAGGCTCCGGTGGCGTAGGTGACAGCAGGGCTGAGACTGCGGGCCTCGGCGTAGTCGGCGATGCGCAGGGTGCCGCCGTCGACGGGGGCGCCGCCGTCCGGCTGGTCGCCGATGAGCCCGAAGGTGTAACGGCCGCGTTCGGTCTTCTGCGTCTTCGCGCCGTCGGTCTTCCCGGCATCGGACGCTACGCACGCCGAGGTGAGCGTCGCCGCGACGGCCAGGGTGGCGGCGAGGCGGACTCGCGGCCGTGGTGCTCGCTTCATTTCTTCCTCCATGAGCCCGGGCCGGTCGGACCGGTGCCGGAAGGTGGGAAAGACGGGTGCCTGAAGGCAGGTGGCACCCGGGGCAGCAAAGCCCGGGGGCCGGAGCAGGTGGGGGGACGCTACGGCCGTCGAAATCCGGCCGACGTGACCTATCCCACTCACCGGGAACCGTGTGCCGCCCGCTCCGGGCACCTGTCGCCACCGTTGTCGCCGGGTCATCGCCGTGAAACGGTGTCCCAGTGACCGGAATCAGCCATGAAACGAAGGTCCGGCACTGCTGACACTGATCTCGACCGCGATCCCAGTGGAGTTCGAGACGCACCAGGAGTCACCTGATGTCCAGCGATACGGATCACCCCCCGGCCACTCCCGCCGGGGCGGCCGAGATCATGGGCCGGCTCACCGGCCCGGGCGCCCGGTTCGAGCTGTCCGAGGCCGACGTGCTGGGGACCCGGCTGCCGGTGTTCACCCACCGGCAGCATGCTCTGCACGAGGTGCTGCACGCGTCCGTAGCCCATGCCGACCGTGAGTACATCGTCACCGCGGACCGGCGGATCACCTTCGCCGAACACGCCGCCCAGGTCGCCTCGCTGGCTCAGGTGCTGCGGGAGGAGTACGGCATCGCCGAGGGCGACCGGGTGGCGATCGCCGCCGCCAACTCCCCCGAGTGGATCCAGACGTTCTGGGCCACGGTCTCGATCGGCGCGGTGGCCGTCGGGTTCAACGCCTGGTGGTCGGCGAGGGAGATGGCGTACGGCATCGAGAACGCGGAGCCGGCGCTGGTGGTCGCCGATGCCAGGCAGTCGGCGAAGCTGGCCGACTGCGCGGTGCCGGTGCTGTCCGTCGAGGACGACATCAGCCGCTTCGTCGCGGCCCGCCCCGACGCACCGCTGCCGTCCGCGGGTGTCGCCGAGGACGACCCGGCCGTCATCCTCTACACCTCGGGTACCTCGGGCCGCCCCAAGGGCGCGGTGCACACCCATCGCAACCTGCTGGCCGTCGTCGAGTACCACCGTCTCAACGACGCGCTGTTCCACGAGTTCGGTGACCCGCTGTCGGCCGAGGACCGCGTCTATCTGCTGACGCTGCCGCTGTTCCATATCGCGAGCCTGCACAATCTGGCCGTGCCCAGGCTCGCCACCGGCAGCAGGATCGCCCTGCACCAGGGCAGGTTCGACGTGGACGCCATCCTCGGCATTGTCGAGCGCGAGCGGGTCACCAACTGGGGTGCGGTGCCGACCATGGCCCACCGGATGCTCGAACACGGCGGGGCGCACCGCTACGACACGTCCTCGCTGACGGCCTTCGCGCTGGCCTCCGCGCCGTCGTCGACCGCGTTCAAGGAGCAGTTGCGCCAGAACCTGCCGTTCGCGAAGGACTCGCTGGTGGACAGCTACGGGCTGACCGAGACGTGTACGGCCGTGGCGGCGGCGAACCCGCAGGAGCTGGCGACCGCGCCCGGCACACTGGGCCGGCCCGTCACCGGCGTACGGCTGGAGATCCGCGACCCGGCCGGTGAGGTGCTCGGCGAGGGCGAGGAGGGTGAGGTCTGCGTCCGCAGCCAGTTCAACATGCTGGGCTACTGGCGCAACCCCGAGGCCACCGCCGGAGCCATCGACGCGGACCGCTGGCTGCGCACCGGGGACCTGGGGCAGTTGCGGGAGGGGCGGCTGTATCTCAGCAGCCGGCGCTCCGATCTGATCATTCGCGGTGGCGAGAACGTCTATCCGGCCGAGATCGAGACGGTCCTCATGGAGCACCCGGACGTCCGGGAGTGCCTGGTGCTGGGGGTGCCGCATCCCGATCTCGGGCAGGAGGTGGCCGCTGTCGTGGTGCTCGTGCCGGGCGCGACGACGACGCCGCAGAAGCTGCGGGAGTTCGCGGCGGCCGAACTGGCCTACTTCAAGGTTCCCAAGCAGTGGCGGCTGACCGCGGACGCGCTGCCGCGCAACGCGACCGGCAAGGTGATCCGGACCAAGGTCCGCGTCTGACAGGGCCGGCGGACGTACGCACGGTGCCCCGGCCGCGACTGCGGCCGGGGCACCGTGCGTACGTCTCAGAAATCGGCCGGCCCGCGCAGGGCCGCCTCGGCTCCTCCGTCGACGTACACCACCTGCCCGGTGATGTGGCTGTTTCCCTCGGAAGCCAGGAACAGCACGGCCCGTGCGACGTCCTCGGGCTTCAAATAGCCGTTGAGCGGCATCGGTACCGCCGCGTCCATGACCTTCTTCATCTCCGGGTCGTCGAAGAGTCCCGCGCTCATCGGGGTCAGGACGATGCCGGGCGCGACGACGTTCACGGGAATGCCGGCGTCGGCCCAGCCGTCGGCGACGGCGGTGCGCCGCGCCCACTGCGCGAGCGCCGCCTTGGACGAGGGATACAGCTGCCGCGCGCGGCCTTCGGCCACGGCCCGCTCCGCGTGCTCCAGGGCCGTGGCCTCGTCGCCGGCGAGACAGGCGGCGACGACCTCCGGGTCATGGGGCTGGGTGCCGGAGATCGAGCCGATGGCCACGACCCGGGGCCGCTCGGCCGCGGCGAGGGCCGGTCGCAGCGCTGTCAGGAACTCGGTGGTGCCGAAGTAGTTGACGGTGACCATCGCGGTCCCCGGCACGGAGGTGCCCGCGCAGGTGACGACCGCGTCCACCACACCGCCTGCCGCCTCGACGACGGCCGCCGCGGCTGCGGCGCGGCCCTCGGGCGTGGACAGGTCGGCGTCGATCTCGCCGCCCCGGAGGTCCACGCCGGTCACGCGGTCCCCCTGGGCCCGGAACAAATTGGTGAGAGCGGCACCGATCCCGGAACCGGATCCGGTGACGACGACATTACGCGGCATGAGTACTCCTCGGTGGGTCGGGGCTGCTGGCCCCGGCACCGTAGGAGTTTCGATGCGGGATCCGGGCCGGCCGTCCCGCTGACCGGACGCGGGGCGCGGTGTCAGGGGCGCCGTTCGGCGAGGACCGGGCCGAGGAGGAGGCGGCAGGCCAGCCGGATGCCGTCCTGCGCCGCCTCGGCCGAGGAACGCTCGTACAGGACGGTGGTGAGCAGGCCGTACCAGGCCTGCTCCAGGATGCGGACCACGCGCCGGTCCTGCTCGCCGGGATCGGTCACCCCGGCCGTGCGCAGGACCAGGTCCACGAGGATCTCGTCCGTGCGGCGGACCGCGCTGCCCCCGCCGACGTGGGAGACGTTGTTGGACTGGAGCATCGCCAGGGCCAGCAGCGGCTGTTCGAAGAGCTGCCGGCTCGCCCCGGTGAGCAGCTCGCTCACCGCTTCCACCGGGCCGGTGCCCGGCCGTGGTGGCGGAGCCCCGGCGTCGAGGCGGCCCACCTGGTCGTGGAGGACGGCGGCGAACAGATGGGGCTTGGAAGGGAAGTAGCGGTACAGGGTGGCGATCGCGACGCCGGACCGCCGGGCCACGTCGTGCATCTGCACGCCTTCGAGGCCGTGTACGGCTCCGAGGTGCGCCGCGGCCCGCAGGATGCGGGCGTAGCGCCGGCGCTGGTTGGCCGAGGTGGGATGCGCGGGGGTTCTCTCGCAGTTCGTTCGGGGCACGGTACTGACGTCCTTCCGCCGGCCGCCGATGTTCTCGTGTGCCGCACCTGGCCGGTGGGCGTCGTTCCGTTGAGTGGGACCCGGCCGCAGGCCCCGTCCGTCCCGGTGGGCCTCCCGCCCACCGGGACGGGGCCTGCGCGGGCCGGGGCGGAGGTCTTGGATGGACGCTCCCGTTCCATCCCGTTCCGCCCGAGAGAGGTGTCCCCATGCGGCTCGGCATCAACAGTCCCGTCGTCACGGCCGTCCCCGGCGTCCATTCCCCCTGGGAGCGTGCCGCCGGCATCGAGGAGCTGGGGGCGGTCGCCGAGACGGCGGACCGGCTCGGCTTCGACCATCTGACCTGTTCGGAGCATGTGGCGGTGCCCGTGGACATCGCCGGACAGCGCGGCGGCACGTACTGGGACCCGCTGTCCGTCTTCGGGTATCTCGCGGCCCGGACCGACCGGATCCGGTTCGCCACGCAGGTCCTGGTGCTCGGCTACCACCATCCGCTGGAGATAGCGAAGCGCTACGGCACGCTGGACCGCGTCTGTGGTGGGCGGGTCGTCCTGGGGCTCGGTGTGGGCAGTCTGGAGGAGGAGTTCCAGCTGCTCGGGGCCGCCTTCGAGGGCCGGGGCGCGATCGCCGACGACGCCCTCGCGGCACTGCGGGCGTCGCTGTCCCGGCGCGAACCCGCCTACCACGGAGAGCACTTCGACTACGAGGGGCTCGTCGTGGAACCGCACGCGGTGCAGGACCGGGTGCCGCTGTGGATCGGTGGCCGCACCCCGCGTTCGCTGCGCCGGGCGGTGGCGTACGGGGACGGCTGGGTGCCGTTCGGGCTGCCGCTGGAGCGGCTGGGCGAGATGGTCGGGGCCGCCTCGCTGCCCGACGGCTTCGAGGTGGTGCTGAGCGCGGGCCGCCCGCTCGATCCGTCGGGCGATCCGGACGGCGCGTCCGAGGCGTTGCGGAAGGTGTCCGCAGCCGGTGCCACCCTGGTCAGCGCGTCCCTGACCGCCGGGTCGGCGAGTCACTACGCCGAGCAGCTGGAGGCCCTCGCCGCGATCGCGGGCCTCACGGCGGGCGCGGAGGCACGGGTATGAGCGAGGACCGGCTCGCCGCGCTCGAAGCGCGGCTCGGGGCGCTGGAGGACGAGCGCGACATCGCCCGCACGATGGCCTCTTACGGGCCGCTGGTGGACGGGGGCGACGCGGAAGGCGTCGCGGCGCTGTGGGCGCCGGACGGGGTGTACGACATCGACGAGATCTTCCTCGCGGGCCGGGAGCGGATCCGTGAGATGGTCCGCTCCCCCGCGCACCAGGGCTGGATCCGGCACGGCTGCGCCCATGTCGTGGGCCCTGCGCACATCACGGTGGAGGGCGACGAGGCAGTGGCGGTGTGCCACTCGCTGATGATGGTGCACGAGTCGGGCCGCTACGTGGTGCGCCGGGCGACGGCCAACCACTGGCGGCTGCGCCGCACGCCGCACGGGTGGCAGGTCGTGACCCGGACCAATCGCATCCTGGACGGCCGCACGGAGTCCCCCGCACTCCTGGTCGCCGGGGTGCGGGGCGAGCCGGCCACTGCCTGAACTCCGCGGCCCGCACGGGGTGGTGGCCGGACGGCCGCCGCCCCGTGCCGCGCCGTGTCAGGAGGCGCCGTACACCGGCTGCGGGGTCTCGGCCGCGGCCAGCAGCCCGGTCACCGCCTCTCCGGCCTCGGCCGGGGTCCAGCGGGCGCCCTTGTCGGCGGTGGGCCCGGGCCGCCAGCCCTCCATCACGGTGATCCGCCCGGCCTCGGTCTCGAAGACCCGGCCGCTCACCCCGGCGGACGCGGCGGAGCCCAGCCAGACGACGAGCGGCGAGACGTTCTCCGGGGCCATCGCGTCGAAGGCCCCCTCGCCGGGTGCGGCCATCGTCTCGGCGAACGTCGCCTCGGTCATCCGGGTCCGGGCGGCCGGGGCGATCGCGTTGACCTGCACCCCGTAGCGGCCCATCTCGGCGGCGGCGACCAGGGTCAGCCCCACGATGCCCGCCTTGGCGGCCGCGTAGTTTCCCTGGCCGACGCTGCCCAGCAGCCCGGCACCGGAACTGGTGTTGACGACCCGGGCGGCCGGCGTCCGGCCCGCCTTGGCCTCGGCGCGCCAGTGCGCCGCCGCGTGCCTGAGCGGCAGGAAGTGCCCCTTGAGGTGGACGCGCATCACGGCGTCCCAGTCGTCCTCGTCCAGGTTGACCAGCATCCGGTCGCGGAGGAATCCGGCGTTGTTGACGAGCGTGTCGAGGCGGCCGAAGGAGTCCAGCGCGGCGGCGACGAGGGAGGCGGCGCCCTCGGAGGTGGCGATGTCACCGTTGTGGGCGACCGCCTCGCCTCCGGCGGCGCGGATCTCCTTCACGACCTGCTGGGCGGGGCCGGTGCCCGAGCCGGAGCCGTCGAGGCCCACCCCCAGGTCGTTGACGACGACTTTCGCGCCCTCGGCGGCGAGGGCCAGGGCGTGGGCGCGGCCGAGTCCACGGCCGGCGCCGGTGACGACGGCGACGCGTCCGGCGCACAGGGCGGTCGGTGAGGTCATGAGGAGTGTCCTTTCGACGGACGGCGAGCAGCGGAGCCGGTACGGCCGCCGGTACCACTGAGTGGCATGACACCCTCCCGCGGCGTTCGTATCGCTGCTACCTTTTGGCCCTAACAAACGTTTGGTGGAAAGGTAGCTGATCTGCTCATGGGTGTCTCCACCTCCGTCCCACGCGAGGGCGTCGCCCTCGTCACCGTGGACTTCCCTCCGGTCAACGCCCTTCCCGTACAGGGCTGGTACGACCTGGCCGCGGCGGTCGGGGCCGCCGGGGCCGACCCGGACATCCGCTGCGTCGTGCTCGCCGCCGAGGGGCGCGGTTTCAACGCGGGCGTGGACATCAAGGAGATGCAGCGCGCGACCGGACCCGAGGCGCTGATCGGCGCCAACCGGGGCTGCTTCGAGGCGTTCGCGGCCGTCTACGAGTGCGAGGTCCCGGTGGTCGCCGCCGTGCAGGGCTTCTGCCTGGGCGGCGGCATCGGCCTGGTGGGCAACGCGGACGTGATCGTGGCGGCCGAGGACGCGACCTTCGGTCTGCCCGAACTGGACCGCGGCG
The DNA here is from genome assembly GCF_019399235.1 of Streptomyces poriferorum. GTDB lineage: Bacteria > Actinomycetota > Actinomycetes > Streptomycetales > Streptomycetaceae > Streptomyces > Streptomyces poriferorum. The sequence continues at coordinate 11,016 of NZ_JAELVH010000315.1, forward strand.
CGCTCGGCGCCGCCACACACCTGGCCCGACTGGTCCCGCAGCACCTGATGCGGACCCTCTACTACACCTCGCGCACCGTGACCGCGGAGGAACTGCACCGGCACGGCTCGGTGTTCGACGTCGTGCCCCGCGAGCGGCTCGCCGGGGCCGCCCTGGAACTGGCCGGGGAGATCGCCGCCAAGGACGGCTATCTGATCCGGCTGGCCAAGGCCGCCATCAACGGCATCGATCCCGTCGACGTACGCCGCAGTTACCGCTTCGAGCAGGGCTTCACCTTCGAGGCCAACCTCAGTGGCGTCGCCGACCGTGTGCGCGACACCTTCGGCACGGACAAGGAGCAGCAGACGTGACACAGGACAAGACGATGACGGCCGACGATGTCGTCGGCCGGCTGGAGAGCGGGATGACGATCGGCATCGGCGGCTGGGGGTCGCGCCGCAAGCCGATGGCTCTGGTGCGGGCACTGCTGCGCTCGGACGTCACCGACCTGACCGTGGTGTCGTACGGCGGCCCGGACGTGGGTCTGCTCGCGGCGGCGGGGAAGATCCGCAAACTGGTCGCGGCCTTCGGGACGCTCGACTCGATACCGCTGGAGCCGCACTTCACCGCGGCCCGGCAGCGCGGCGCCTTCGAGATGGTCGAGATGGACGAGGCGATGATGATGTGGAGCCTGACGGCGGGCGCGCAGCGGCTGCCGTTCATGCCGGTGCGCGCCGGGATGGGCTCGGACCTGATGGAGGTCAACCCCGCCCTGCGTACGGTCACCTCACCGTACGAGGACGGCGAGAAGCTGGTCGCCGCCCCGGCGCTCCGGCTGGACGCGGCCCTGGTTCACCTGAACCGTTCCGACGTACAGGGCAACGGGCAGTACCTGGGCCCCGACCCGTACTTCGACGACCTGTTCTGCGAGGCGGCCGACCAGGGTTTCGTCTCCTGCGAGCAGATCGTGGAGACGGCGGACCTGCTGAAGGAGCACGGGCCGCAGACACTGCTGATCAAGCGGATGTTCGTGGACGGGGTCGTCGAGACGCCGAACGGCGCGCACTTCACTTCCTGTGTGCCCGACCACGACCGGGACGAGGCCTTCCAGCGCGCCTACGTCAAGGCCGCCCGCGACCCCGAGGCCTGGCCCGCCTTCGTCGAACGGTTCCTGTCCGGGGACGAAGCCGCCTACCAGGCCGCCGTCACCGCGTTCCACCAGGAGGAAGCATGAGCGGCACCGAGACCACCGGCATCCAGGCACCGAGCCGCGCCGAGTACTGCGTGGTGGCCTGCGCGGAGGCCTGGCGGGACGCGGGCGAGATCCTCGCCAGCCCCATGGGAACCGTCCCGGCCATCGGTGCGCGCCTGGCGCGGCTGACCTTCTCGCCCGAGCTGCTGCTGACGGACGGGGAGGCGCTGCTGATCGCCGACACGCCCGCGGTGGGGGCGACGGCGGGGAGCATCGAAGGCTGGCTGCCGTTCCGCCAGCACCTGACGCTGACCGCCACGGGCCGCCGGCACGTGATGATGGGCGCCAGCCAGATCGACCGGCACGGCAATCAGAACATCTCCTGCATCGGCGACTGGGCCAGGCCCGCGCGCCAGCTGCTCGGGGTGCGCGGCGCTCCCGTCAACACCCTCAACAACCCGACGAGTTACTGGGTGCCCAAGCACTCGGCGCGGGTGTTCGTGGAGCATGTCGACATGGTCAGCGGAGTCGGTTACGACCGTGCGGCCGCGGCCGGTCCCTCCGCGACGCGCTTCCACCGCATCCCCGAAGTCGTCAGCAACCTGGGCGTCTTCGACTTCGAGACCCCCGACCGGACGATGCGGCTGCGCTCCCTGCACCCCGGCGTGAGCCTCGAACAGGTCACCGGGGCCACAGGGTTCGCCCTCACGGTCCCCGACGAGGTCCCGTTCACACGGGAGCCCACGGCGGCCGAACTCCGGCTGATCCGTGAGGTCATCGACCCCAAGGGGCTGCGCGAGCGCGAGGTCCCGGCGTGAGCCCCGCGCCGTTTGCCACCGCGCTCACCGAGCTGACCGGGGTGCGGTACCCGATCGTGCAGACCGGGATGGGATGGGTGGCCGGCCCCCGGCTGGTGTCGGCCTCCGCGAACGCGGGGGCGCTGGGCATCCTGGCCTCCGCGACGATGACCGTCGAGCAGCTCCACGCTGCGGTCCGCGAGGTCAAGTCCCGTACGGACGCGCCGTTCGGCGTCAATCTGCGGGCGGACGCGGGCGACGCGGGCGAGCGGGTCCGGATCATCATCGACGAGGGGGTCAAGGTGGCGTCCTTCGCGCTCGCCCCGTCCAAGGACCTGATCGCCCGGCTCAAGGACGCCGGCGTCGTCGTCATCCCCTCCATCGGTGCCCGCCGGCACGCGGAGAAGGTCGCCGCGTGGGGGGCCGACGCGGTGATGGTGCAGGGCGGCGAGGGCGGCGGCCACACGGGCGAGGTGGCCACCACCGTGCTGCTCCCCCAGGTGGTGGACGCCGTCGGCATCCCCGTGATCGCGGCGGGCGGCTTCCACGACGGCCGCGGCCTGGTCGCCGCACTGGCCTACGGCGCGGCCGGGATCGGCATGGGCACCCGCTTCCTGCTCACCTCCGACAGCACCGTCCCCGACGCGGTGAAGGCGAAGTACCTGGCCGCCACCGTGAAGGACGTCACGGTCACCACACAGGTGGACGGCCTGCCGCACCGGATGCTCCGTACCGCCATGGTCGACTCCCTGGAGCGTTCCGGCCGCGCCGCCTCACTGCTGCGGGCACTGCGGCACGCCTCGGCCTTCCGTAAGGAGTCCGGCGCGAGCTGGCCCCAGCTGGTCCGCGACGGGACAGCGATGAAACACGGCAAGGAACTGACCTGGAGCCAGGTACTCCTGGCCGCCAACACCCCGATGCTGCTGAAGGCCTCACTGGTCGAGGGGCGTACGGACATCGGGGTGATGGCCTCGGGGCAGGTGGCGGGCCTGATCGAGGACCTGCCGTCCTGTTCGGAGCTCGTCGAGCGGATCATGGACGAGGCAAGGGCGACACTGAAGGCGCTGCCCGATCCGTCCTGATGCGAACGAAAAGCCTCAGGCCCCCGGATTGCCGGCATGCGCCGCCGCGAAGCGCAGGAGCAGATCACTGGTCGCCTCCGGCGCTTCGAGCAGCGGTATGTGCCCGATGCCGGACAGCAGCTCGACCCTGCTGTCCGGCACCGCCTCGTACCGGTGCGCCGACGACGGCTCCCAGCGGGGGTCCGCATCGCCGAAGACCACCAGCAGCGGAACCTTCAGGGCGGCGAGCCGCTCGGGCACGTTCCGCTCGTCGACATAGGCGGTGTTGCACCGGGACACCGCCCGGAACGTGCGGTACGTGGTGCCCCGCACCCCGGCGACGAGGTCGTCCGGGATGTCCGCCTGGCGAACGGTCGTCGCCCTGATCCCGCCACGGATCGCCGCGTCCGAGCGGAGGGACCAGAGGAGCGGGCCGAAGGGCGGGCCCAGCAGGAGGCGGAGGATGGCCGGCTGCGGAAGGAGCGCGTCGAGACCCGGTCCGGTACTGATCAGAGCGAGGGAGCTCACGAGATCCGGGCGCGCTTCCGCGAGCGAGGTGGCGACGTAGCCGCCGCTGGAGTGCCCGGCCACGGCGACCCGACGAAGGCCGAGACCGTCGAGCAGCGCCGCCACCCGGCCCGCCTGCACGGGCACGTCGTACGACGCCGCGGGCGGGGACTGGCCGCAGCCGGGGAGATCGGTCCGGATGACATGGTGGCGGGCCGCGAGCGCCGGGATCATCGGGCCCCAGGTGCCGCCCGAGGCCCCCGATCCATGGATGAGCAACAGTGGCGGCCCCTGTTCCGGGCCGTCGTGGACCACGTGCATGCCGTGCGGGAGAACGGCGTCGAATTCACTCATGCCGGGATGATGCCGGGGCTGTCCGCCGTCGGTCTTGTACGAATGTCGTCGGGGCGGGGACGGCCGGGGACCGCCCGCCCGCGCCGTCAGGCCCAGTGGCCGAACGGTGGCCGGGCGGGGGCGGGGC
>NZ_JAELVH010000316.1 GCF_019399235.1 Streptomyces poriferorum
CTCCCCCGCCACCCTCCGCCCCGCCCTCCTCCGTGCGTGTCGCGGCAGCGGTCCGCCACGCCGTCGCGTCCGGTCTGCTCGGCGAGTCGAGCCCGGTCGCCGGATTCGTCGACGCGGACGGTGTGCGGGAGTCGGTGGCCGCGCTCCAGGAGGCGTTCGCGGGGGTGCCCGGTGTGCTGCACACCTTCGCCGCGAAGGCGGCGTCGCTCGTGCCCGTCCTGCGGCTGCTCGCGGAGTGCGGCATGGGCTGCGAGGTCGCGAGCCCGGGTGAACTGCGGATCGCGCTCGACGCGGGGTTCGCACCGTCGAAGATCGTCCTCGACTCCCCCGTCAAGACGCGTGACGAGATCCGGCGGGCACTGGCGCTCGGCGTGGCGCTCAACGCGGACAACCTGGACGAGGTGGACCGGATCGCCGCGCTGCGGCCCTCGGACGCGAAGTCCGCCATCGGGCTCCGGGTCAATCCCCAGGTGGGCGGCGGGTCCATCGGTGCGATGAGTACGGCCACGGCCACCTCCAAGTTCGGCGTGGCGCTGCACGATCCCGGCGCGCGCGAGCGCGTCATGGAGGCGTTCGCGGCCCGCCCCTGGCTGAGCCGCCTGCATGCCCATGTCGGCTCGCAGGGCTGCTCCCTGGAGCTGATCGTGGCGGGCATCGGCGAGACGTACCGGCTGGCCGAGGACATCAACACCAGGCTCGGCCGCCCACAGATCACCTGCCTAGACATCGGCGGCGGTCTGCCCGTCAACTTCGCCGACGACACGGTCCGCCCCACCTTCGCCGCGTACGCGAGCGCGCTGCGCGACGCCGTGCCGGGACTGTTCGACGGGCGGTACGGGCTCGTCACCGAGTTCGGCCGGTCGCTGATGGCCAAGAACGGCTTCATCTGTGCGCTCGTGGAGTACACGAAGGACGCCGGGGGCCGGCGGATCGCGCTCACCCACGCGGGCGCGCAGACCGCCACCCGTACCGTCTTCATGCCGGACGCCTGGCCGCTGCGGGTGGGCGCGTTCGACGCCGACGGGCTACCGAAGGCCGGCCCGGCGCTCGTTCAGGACATCGCCGGTCCGTGCTGCTTCGCCGGGGACGTCGTCGCACCGGCCCGGGAGCTGCCCGAACTGCGGGCGGGCGACTACGTGGTGCTGCACGACACCGGCGCGTACTACTTCTCCACGCCGTGGGCCTACAACAGCCTGCCGCGGCCCGCGGTGTACGGATTCGGGGCGGCGGCGATCACGGGGCAGGACGGCCTTGCGGTCCGCTTCGCTCCGGTGCGTGACGCCCAGTCGCTGGACTCGATCGCCGCGGAGAGCGGGCTCGCGCACGCCGACGCCCTGCTGAAGCTGGACGCCTGAACCCCGTACTCCTCTCTCCCTTATTTAATAGCCATGTAGATAGTAGCCATGTACTGTATTACCTATGAGCAACGCACCTGCGGGTCCGACCCCCGGCTTCCTGGTCTGGCGACTGTCGATGAAATGGCGGGTGGCCATCGACCGGGGGCTCGCGCCGCTCGGGCTGACCCACGCGCAGTACTCCCTGCTCGCGTCCCTGTCGGGGATGCAGCATGCGGGGCTGCGGCCGAGCCAGCGGGCACTCGCTGACCACACCGGCCTCGAAGCGCTCTACGTCTCGAAGCTGGCCCGCGGTCTGGAGGCCGCCGGGCTCGTCGAACGGGCCGCCGACCCGTCCGACACCCGGGCCGTCCGCCTGTCGCTCACCGGTGAGGGCCTCGCGGTCACCGGTCGCGCGGTCGAGGTGGTGCAGCGGCTCGTCGACGGGCTGCTCGCCCCGCTGGGTGGCCTGGACGGTCCGGATACCGAGGCGTTCACCCGGACACTGACGGCACTGCTTGACGTGCCGGTTCCCGTAGTCACCGGACCTTCCACCGAGGAGTCATCATGACCACCGCACCGACCGTCAACGGCCAGGTCATCGGCCAGGCCCACTACGCCACGCGCGCCGTTCTCGAAAGTCTGCTGGCCGCCACGGGCACCACCTTCCACCAGTCCGTCGCCCTGAACGCCACGGCGGACAGCGGCGGGAGGATCGAGCGCCCAGGGCTCGTCGACCGGATGACCTCCACGCTGAAGATCGACCCCACGGCCGTGGAGACCGTCCTGACCGGTCTGATCGGGCAGGGCCTGCTGGCGGAGGAGCCGGGAGACCCGGCACGGCTGGCCATGACGGCCGCGGGCAGCGAACTGCACCGAACGCACCGGGCCGCCCTCTCCGAGGTCACCGCCAGGCTCTACGCGGACCTGCCGGCCGAGGACCTGGCGACGGCGGGCCGGGTCCTGACCGAGGTCACGGCACGGGCCAACGCGGTGCTGGCCGGGGGCTGAGCCGAAGGGCTGCGCCACAGGCGCGCGCGGTGCCGGTGCCGGTGCCGGTATCGCGACCGGTGCCGGTCAGCCGACCGGTGAAGGCTCCGGCTCAGGCGGCGGCACCGGCTCGGGGTTGGGCGCGGGCGGCTGCGGGATCGGATCCGGAGCCGGGCCCGGCGTGGGCACGGGCGGCGTCGGTCCCGGGCCGGGCGGGGCCGGCGTCGGCTCGGGCAGCGGCTGGGGCGGCCCCGGAATCGGTCCGGGGGTGGGCGCCGGCGGAACCGGATCGGGGTACGGGTGGGTCATCTCGGGCCTCCGAACGGTCGGGGTGGATCTCCTCCACCGTCTCCCGGAGCGGCTGCCCTCGCCCGGCGAGTCCACACGTACGGGCTGCGGATGCACCGGCCCGTTCACGGTCCCACCCGTCCGCCCGTCCACCCGTCCGCGCACGCGATCGTCAGCGCGCGGCCGCGCCCGCCGCGGCGTCCAGCCCGGCACGGGGGCTGGACAGGACCGGGATCCGGGTGACCGAACGGGTGACCGCGCCCGCCATCGAGACCTGTGCCAGCACGATCACGTCGGCGTCCGTCACGGCGTCGGCCGCCGCCGCCACCAGATCCAGGTAGCCGTCATGATCACCGGCCTCGAAGCGCTCCCAAGCGCCGTCGACCAGAACGGTGCGCACCTCCAGATCCCGCTGCCCCGCCCGCTCCGCCTCCTCGGCGATCAGCGCGCGGGTCGGTTCCAGCGTGGCGTGGTGCGCCGCCAGAACGGTCACCCGCCGCCCGCGGACGGCGGCGGCCGCCATCGGCCGGTCGATGCGCAGGACCGGGATACCGAGCCTCTCCCCGACGGACTCGGCGACCCCACCGATCGTCGAACAGGTGCAGAGCACCGCGGTGGCCCCGTCGGCGACGGCACTGCTCACCAGTGCCTCGACATCCCCCGCCACCGCTTCCGGCCCCAGCACACCCGCACGGTCCAGGAGGTCCTTGTACACGAGGTGGCGCACGACGAGGCCGGGATGGTGGGCGTCACGCAAGGCATCGAAGACCGGGACGTGGACCGGGGAGGTGTGCAGGAGTGCGAGGCTCATCCGCGTCACGCTACCGGCAGTCCCGCCCGCGCCCGGCAGGCGCCCACCAGCCGGAACAGCGGATCAGTAGAGCTCGGGATGGGCGGCGAGCTCCTTCTTGGCCCGCTCCACCAGCTCCGCCGGGGCCTCGGGGGCCTCGTCCGGGTGGCGCGATGCCCACTTGGCGGCGTACGGACAGAGCGGAACGACGGGGACGCCCTCGCGGGCGGCCATGGAGTAGAACTCCTTGACCAGGGCACCACCGATGCCCTTCCCCTCGTGACCCTGCTCGACGACGGTATGCACGGCGACGAGCGCCGCGGGCGCCCCGTCCAGGACGAAGTACACGATGACCCCGGCGGCCTCACCGTCCACGTACGCGAGCAGCTTGCCCGCCGCCCGGTCGTCACGGATGTCGGGACCGGCCTGTCCGGACTGCTCTGTCATGGCGGATGCTCCTCGCTGAGTGAGGCGCTTCAGCGCGCCCCGGGAACGGCGTGCGGGCTGCGCTCGGTGTCGGAACCCGGCACGGGCGCGGAGGCGTCGGCACCGAGCTCGACGATCCGGTTGCCCGCGTCGACATGGACGATACGCGGAATCAGCCCGCGCGCCTCGGCGTCGTCGACCTGCGCGTAGCTGATCAGAATGACCAGATCACCGGGGTGCACGAGATGAGCGGCGGCTCCGTTGATCCCGATCACCCCGGAGCCTCGCTCGCCCTCGATGACGTACGTCTCCAGCCGGGCACCGTTGTCGATGTCGACGATGTGCACGAGCTCGCCGGGCAGCAGGTCGGCGGCTTCCATCAGCGCGGCGTCGACCGTGACGGAACCGACGTAGTGCAGATCGGCCTGGGTCACGGTGGCGCGGTGGATCTTGGACTTGAACATGGTACGCATCATCGAAGTACTCCTGGACGTAGGCTCCCTGCCTGCGTTTTTGCAGGTCAAGTGCTGTTTCCGCACTCTACAACGAATCGCGAGTCCAGGCAGCTGCGCTCAGGTTTTCAGGACTCAAGCTGACCACTTGCTGACTTTCCTGACGCATCATCAGGCAGCGATGGATGACCCGGCCGCTCTCCTGACCTCCACCCCACGACCCTCAAAGCCTACGCAGCGCTCCTCTCAAGGTGGATCTTGGTGGTGAATCCGCCGCGGGCACGTCCCAGACACTCGCCGATCCGACCACCTCCTCCAGACGGGCGACCAGATTCCGCAGTACCGGATCGACCTGGTTCGTCCCCCGCTCGGCCCCCTTTTGAGGAACGGCGGCCGGGGACACCTTCCTCGCGCCGGCGGCGTGCTGGTGGGCTCGTACGGCTGTCGAGTCCACCGACCCGTCCCAGTCGATCCCGCCCGCCGCATCCTCGGCTGCCTGAATGCGGGACAGCAGCATCTACCAGGTGCCATCAACTGACCAGCGACGATGTCACTCATAGACCGTCTCCCACGGCCCGAACCGCTCAGGCAGATCCCGCCACTGCACGCCGGTCCGGCTCGCCCACCACGGCGGTAGGGGTTGACCATGGCCAGCGCTGTCCCGGCCTTGGCGCGCCGGTGCGGTGCGGGAATCGGGGGGGGCGTCGCACCGCGCGTGAGTACGGGCATCACGGCCGGGTGCGCACCACGGCAGGGCCAATCGCCATCCGATGAGCAACGGAGTTGAGCCCATCGGGTGCGCTCCACCGCACTACGACGCGGGCCGCTTTCACCGGGCGTCCCCGCGATGCTGGCCGATCATTTCGAGGCCGCGCGGAATACGACCCTGTCCTTCAACGAAGTCGGCCGGGCCGCAACTCGCCTGATGCTCAGCCCACCGGCCACGGGTCCGACCGCGTTATCTGCGGACGACCGCGAGCCCCCCGACCGTTGCCGCCACCGTGGATGCGTCGTGAATTCCACATGCCGCGGCCCACGGGGTTGTCACTGTCCTGGGCAATCGGCGCGATGGGCTCCGGGCGACAGACACACCGTCACTGTCAGGCCGGCCATTCGCTCTCCCCGATCTGGCGCCCTTGGGCTAATCCCTCCCGGCCCCGCAGGCGTCCGCTGAGCGGACGCCGCCGACCGGATGCCGTCTTGACGGTGCGCCGTCAAGACGTCACGATCGGGCACGCACCGCGCCCCTTCCCGCCCGCCGCGGGGAGGGGCGCACCGGTACGTCCACGCCCTGATCCCTTCGCGCGTACGGAACTCGGAGCCCCCACATGACTCTCTTCCCCAGACGCACGACCGTGGCAGCAGCGGTCTCCTTCGCCCTTACCGCCCTGCTCGCCCCCGCCGTCCCTGCAGCCGCGTATGCATCCGTCGTCCCGTCCTCCGCCGCCGTTCTCGCGGCGCCGGACATCCCGGTGGCCAACGTCAAGGCGCACCTCGCCCAGCTCCAGTCAATCGCCACCGCCAACGGCGGCAACCGCGCCCACGGCAGGGCCGGCTACAAGGCCTCCGTTGACTACGTGAAAGCCAAGCTGGATGCGGCCGGGTTCACCACCGCGCTCCAGACGTTCACCTCCAGCGGCTCCACCGGGTACAACCTGATCGCCGACTGGCCGGGCGGCGATGCGAGCCAGGTCGTGATGACCGGCGCGCACCTCGACTCCGTCACGGCCGGCCCCGGGATCAACGACAACGGTTCCGGCTCGGCTGCGACCCTGGAAACCGCCCTCGCCGTCTCCCGGGCCGGCTACCAGCCGTCAAAGCATCTGCGCTTCGCCTGGTGGGGAGCCGAGGAGCTGGGGATGGTCGGTTCGACGTACTACGTCAGCCACCTCGCCGCCGCCGACCGGGCCAAGATCGCCGGATACCTGAACTTCGACATGATCGGCTCGCCCAACCCCGGATACTTCGTCTACGACGACGACCCCACGATCGAGAAGACGTTCAAGGACTACTACGCCGGCCTCTCTATACCCACCGAGATCGAGACGGAGGGCGACGGCCGCTCCGACCACGCGCCGTTCAAGAGCGCCGGCATACCCGTCGGCGGGCTCTTCTCCGGCGCCGACTACATCAAGACCGCCGCCCAGGCTCAGAAGTGGGGCGGCACCTCGGGCCAGGCCTTCGACCGCTGCTACCACGCGTCCTGCGACACCTCGGTCAACATCAACGACACGGCGCTCGACCGGAACAGCGACGCGATCGCGTACGCGGTCTGGGGTCTGTCCGCCGCGACTACCCCGCCGCCCGCCGGCACGGTGTTCGAGAACACTGCCAACGTGGTCGTACCGGACAACGGAGCGGCCGTGACATCGTCCGTCGCAGTCACCGGCCGTACGGGCAACGCACCCGGGATACTCAAGGCTGGCGTGGACATCAAGCACACCTTCCGCGGCGACCTGGTCATCGACCTCATCGCGCCGGACGGCTCCGCGTACCGGCTCAAGAACTCCAGCTCCAGCGACTCCGCGGACAATGTCATCGCCACCTACACGGTGAACGCGTCGAGCGAGACCGCCAACGGAACGTGGAAGCTTCGGGTCCAGGACGTAGCCGCGCAGGACACCGGATACATCGACAGCTGGAATCTGACCTTCTGACGCGACCGCGCGGCACGTGGTGCGCACCCCGTGCCGCGCTTCAGCATTCTGCTGTCAACTCCCCTACGTGTGCTCGTAGTCGAATCTGGCGACGGCTCCCTCCGTGTTGAGCGACACAGGAGCGAGCGCGAGAACCACTTGGGCTTGGCCGCGCGTACACGACACCTGAACATGCGGGCCTACCACTCTTGCAGGTCAGGCCGCCCCGGGACCGGCCGAGCCCTTCGTCGGGGTGGTGGTGCCGGGGCGTCGTCCTTCTTTCGGGACCCGAGGCCGAGCCTTGCGGGCGCCGGCCGCGTGCTGATGGGCCCGGCAGGACGTCGAGTCGACGCCGACCATCGACCAGTCGATGCGGCCCGCAAGGTCGGCGTCGGCCTGGACCGACTGCAGGACCGGTCCCAGGTGCCGTCTGCCGACCTGCGGCGATGCCGTTCATAGACGGTTTTCCACGAGCCGTAGCGTTCCGGCAGGTCACGCCACGGGATCCCGGCCCGGATCCGGAACATGATCTCGTCGATCACTGTGCAGTGATCGTTCCACCGGCCGCCCCGGCCGTCCGGCGGAGGCAGATGCGGCTCCAGTAACGACCACTCAGCCGTCGCCCTGGCGGTGCGCCACCTCCCCACCGATCTCGGTCGGGCCGTCGCGGGAATCGCCAGACAAGATGGATGACGAGCGGCAAACTCACTGCTGGCCAACTCGACGCCCTGCGAGCGCCGGTCAGGGTGGCGGCG
>NZ_JAELVH010000317.1 GCF_019399235.1 Streptomyces poriferorum
GCCTGCCAGAAGGACCAGGCACCGCACGGGCTGCCGTAGCGGCTGTCCATGTAGTTCAGGCCCCACTTGATCTGGGTGGCCGGGTTGGTCTGCCAGTCGGCACCGGCGGAAGCCATCTTCGAGCCGGGCAGCGCCTGGACGAGGCCGTAGGCGCCGGAGGACGGGTTGCTCGCCCGGTAGTTCCAGCTCGACTCGTGGTTCACGATGTTGCTGAAGCACTGGAACTGGTCACCGGGGATCATCTGACGAGCCATCGCCTGGACGTCGGCCACGCTGTACGAACCCTGGGTCGCGAACGCCGAGGCGCTGCGGACCTCGGAGCGGCTGGCGCGCTCGGCGCGCTCCGCCTTCTCCTTGCGCTCCTTCTCCAGCCTGTCCTCGGCCGCCGCCTTCTTGGACTTGGCGTCCTTGGCGGCCTGCACACGGGCTGATTCCTCCGCGGACTTCTTCGCCGACGCGTCGGCCGCGGACGCCTGGGCGTCGGCCTGCTGCGTCAACGATGCGGTCTGCACCTGGGCCTGCTGGCCCGCGGGGATGTCTGCGAGCAGCGTGGTGTCGGCTGCGGTCGCCTCGAAGTTGTTGTCATCAGCAGCGGGAGTGCTGCCTGCTGCAACGCCTACGACGGCGCCAACGGTGGTTACCGCTGTGGCTGATGCCACGGCGAACCCCCGGACCGAGATCCGGCTCACACGGTGTCCTTCCAGCATCGCCCGCTTAGGTGACCTCGCGGGCGCAATCGTGCCCCTGGACACTGGCCTCCCTACTGCTTGGGTCACGGGAGGCACGGGCCCGGTGGGCACTCCCCGGGGGAAGTGCCGCGTGGTACTCGCGGGCGGCATACGGACGGCGGTTGTTGAGTTGTGTGGTGCGTGGCACCTCTGGAGGTGCCGGTGTGCCGTATGCGGGGCCTGACGGAAGCAAGACTCTGCCGGAACGGGACGCCGGGAAGCAATTCTCTGTTGCGTGTGAAAGCTCACACCCCGTTTGGAGGACATGAATTACGGAAATGGTGCCGCAACACGATGCCGCCCGGCTAAGCTCCTTCGCTCGCCGGGCGGCATCAACTGTCCCAAGCCGTATCAGATCTGGCCTTCCTCCAGCATTTCGGTCACCAGTGCGGCGATACGGGAACGCTCCGAACGCGTGAGCGTCACATGCGCGAAGAGCGGGTGACCCTTCAGCTTCTCGACCACGGCGACCACGCCGTCGTACCGGCCGACCCGGAGGTTGTCCCGCTGGGCCACGTCATGCGTGAGCACCACCCGGGAATTCGCCCCGATTCTGGACAACACGGTCAGCAGGACGTTCCGTTCGAGCGACTGGGCCTCGTCGACGATCACGAAGGCGTCATGGAGGGACCGGCCCCTGATGTGGGTGAGCGGCAGGATCTCCAGCATTCCGCGCCCCAGTACCTCCTCGATCACCTCGCGGCCGGAGACGGCCGACAGGGTGTCGAAGACGGCCTGGGCCCAGGGGCTCATCTTCTCGGCCTCGCTGCCGGGGAGATAGCCGAGCTCCTGCCCGCCGACCGCGTACAGCGGACGGAAGACCATCACCTTCTTGTGCTGCCCGCGCTCCAGCACCGCCTCAAGGCCCGCGCAGAGCGCCAGCGCCGACTTTCCGGTGCCGGCCCTGCCGCCCAGCGACACGATGCCGACGTCCTGGTCCAGGAGCAGTTCCAGGGCGATGCGCTGCTCGGCGCTGCGGCCGTGGATGCCGAAGGCCTCCCGGTCGCCCCGGACGAGCCGGACGTTGCCCTCGGGTGTCACCCGGCCGAGCGCCTTGCCCCGTTCGGACTGGAGGACCAGACCGGTGTGCACGGGCAGCTCGGCGGCCTCGGGGACGTACAGCGTCTCCTCGGCGAAGAGCAGGTCCACCTGTTCGGCAGGAAGGGACAGTTCGGACATCCCGGTCCAGCCGGAGTCGGTGATGGCGAGTTCCGCCCGGTACTCCTCGGCGAGGAGGCCGACCGACGAGGCCTTGATGCGCAGGGGCAGGTCCTTGGAGACGACCGTGACGTCGTACCCCTCGGCCTGGAGATTGCGTGCGACCGCGAGAATCCGTGAGTCGTTGTCCCCCAACCGGTAGCCGGCGGGAAGGACGCCGGGATCGGAGTGGTTGAGTTCGACGCGGAGCGTCCCGCCCAGATCCCCGAGGGGGATCGGGGCATCCAGCCGGCCGTACCGGACCCGGAAGTCGTCCAGCAGGCGCAGGGCCTGCCGGGCGAAGTACCCGAGTTCGGGGTGGTGCCGTTTGGCCTCCAGTTCCGTGACCACGACGATCGGGAGCACGACTTCGTGCTCGTCGAAGCGGGCCATGGCGTTCGGATCGGCCAGCAGGACGCTGGTGTCGAGAACATAGGTGCGCCTGTCGGGCATGCGGCGCTTTGTACTGGTCACCACGGAAGGACGTACCCCCTCGGACGAGGTTGGGGTGCGACGGCGTCGCGGAGCATCCCAATGGGAGAGGACGGGCCGGGCTCCGGCCACCTTGCGCGGGCCGAGCGCCGGCCCTCCGCGTCGGCCGCACTGTATGTACGGTCCTTCGTGTGCAAAGGGCCTCCCGGGCGAGCGGACTCCATGCCGCTCACTTGGACACGACGTCCGCCTGGTTGGCGACCGGACGTCGACCTGTCAGGGGTATGCCCTCGAACACACCAAGCCATGCCGACCTGGGCCGACAGGGTGAGCGGGGAGTGGTCGCCAGGAACCGTGCGCGGGAGCACGCCACCTGGGCGGTTCCGTCCTCGGACGCCGGACGGGGCGGGGGCTGCCCGGCGGATCAGGGTCGGCCGGGACGGGGCGTCCGGTGCGGTGCGCCGCTGGGCGCCGGAGCGTCCGGACAGCGGAGCTGTCCGGACGGCTCGGCTACGCCGCGAGGTGCCGGGCCAGGCGTCGCCGACCCGGCCGTGATCCGCGGGAGAGCCCGTGGGGTGCCGGGCTGGCAGGGGGCGCCGACAGCCCCCGGGCTGCCGGTCCGGCCGTGATCCGCGGGACAGCCCCTGGGTTGCGGTTGCCGGACCGGCCGGGTCGCCGGCAGGCCTGGAGGGCCGCGGGGTCAGCCGCCGTAGCGGCGGTGGCGGGCCGCGTAGTCGCGCAGGGCCCGAAGGAAGTCGACGCGCCGGAACGCCGGCCAGAAGACCTCGCAGAAGTAGTACTCGGAGTGCGCGCTCTGCCAGAGCATGAAGCCCGAAAGACGCTGCTCGCCGCTGGTGCGGATCACCAGGTCGGGGTCCGGCTGGCCCCGGGTGTAGAGGTGCTCGGAGATGAGGTCGGTGGAGACGATCTCCGCCAGGTCCTCGAAGGAGGTGCCCTTCTCGGAGTGGTCGAGCAGCAGGGAGCGCACGGCGTCGGCGATCTCCTGGCGCCCGCCGTAGCCGACGGCGACGTTGACCAGTATCCCGTCGACGCCCACGGTGGCCTGTTCGGCCTCCTTGAGGACCGTCTGGGTGTGCGCGGGCAGCAGGTCGAGCGTGCCGACGTGGTGGACGCGCCAGCGCCCGTCCGCCACCAGGTCCCGCACGGTGTTCTCGATGATGCCGAGGAGCGGGATGAGCTCGGACTCGGGCCGGTCGAAGTTGTCCGTGGAGAGCATCCAGAGCGTGACGACCTCGACGTCCGTCTCGCTGCACCAGCCGAGAAGCTCCTTGATCTTGTCCGCACCGGCCTGGTGCCCCTGCGCGGCGGTGCCGCCGGACGCCTTCGCCCAGCGCCGGTTTCCGTCGAGGATGACACCGATGTGCTTGGGCACCTGGGCGTGATCGAGGCGGGCCTCCACCCGGCGCGCGTAGAGCCCGTACACCAGGTCGCGCAAGTTCACTGAGTCCACCTCTCGGTTCCGTGCGGGCACGCCCGCCCCTCGGCCCGGGGTCCGGGGTCGTCCACCTGGGGATCGCCGCACCGGAAGGGGGCGATCGCCCCGCCGTGCCGTGGCAGTCCCGAAGCGGCCACATTACTGCGCAGTCGGCTCGCGGGCCCAACCCGGCCTGTCACAAGTCCGTGATAACCGGCCTGTCGCACGTCCGTGATAGGAGAGAACGTGACTGATTCCTCTTCCCCCTACCGGGCCGACGCCGCGCGCTACGACTCCATGGAGTACCGGCGCACCGGCCGCAGCGGCCTCAAGCTCCCCGCTCTCTCGCTCGGCCTCTGGCACAACTTCGGCGACGACCGCACGCTCGGCTCGCAGCGCGCCATCCTGCGCCGCGCCTTCGACCTCGGCGTGACCCACTTCGACCTGGCCAACAACTACGGCCCGCCGCCCGGCTCCGCCGAACTCAACTTCGGGAAGATCTTCGGGCAGGACTTCGCCCCCTACCGCGACGAGCTGATCATCTCCACCAAGGCGGGGTACGACATGCACCCCGGCCCATACGGGGAGTGGGGGTCGCGCAAGTACCTGCTGTCGTCGCTCGACGCCTCGCTGAAGCGGATGGGGCTGGGCTACGTCGACATCTTCTACTCGCACCGCTTCGACCCGGACACTCCGCTGGAGGAGACGATGGGGGCGCTGGCCTCCGCCGTGCGCCAGGGCAAGGCGCTGTACGTGGGGGTGTCCTCGTACAACTCCGAGCAGACCGCCGAGGCGGCCCGGCTGCTCCGGGAGATGGGCGTGCCGGCCCTGATCCACCAGCCGTCCTACTCGATGATCAACCGCTGGACCGAGGACGACGGGCTGCTGGACACCCTGGAGGCGGCCGGCATGGGCTGCATCTCCTTCGTGCCGCTCGCCCAGGGTCTGCTGACCGGCAAGTACCTGAAGGGGATCCCGCAGGGCTCGCGCGCCACGCAGGGCAAGTCCCTCGACCCGGACCTGCTCTCGGACGAGGTGGTCCGCCGGCTGAACGGGCTGAACGACATCGCGCGCCGTCGCGGCCAGTCGCTCGCCCAGCTGGCCATCGCCTGGGTGCTGCGCGACAGCCGTATGACGTCGGCTCTGATCGGCGCGTCGAGCGTGGGACAGCTGGAGGAGAACGTCGCGGCCCTGGCCGGTCCGCCGCTGTCCGCCGAGGAGTTGAAGGAGATCGACGCCTTCGCCGTGGACACCGCGGGAACCAACATCTGGGCCGGACGGGGCTGACGGAGCGGCCTGAAGGAACGGCCGGGGTCCGCACGACCGCGTCTGCGGTACGGGGCCCGGCCGTACCGGGGCACAAAAAAACGGGCCGGTCCGTGGGGGGGGGGTTACGGACCGGCCCGAGGGGGGGTTTCCACCATAACCCTTCGTAAGTGCTACTGCGTGCCACGCCGCGAAATAATTACTCTCCGAATGTGCGGGACTCCGTCACGGGCACGAATTCCGGCGCCTCGCAGGCCTGTGACCTGCACGAACGCGCGCAGGCGCCATGTTGACGCCGAACACGCCCGCAGTACGTACACAGGATGTGCACATTCCGGTCGTGGCGGCCGGAGCCCCGCGCCCTCCACGGTCGGCCGCGGGTCTCACGCAGGGTCATGAAAGGGCGCACCATTGGGACAGAACCTGACCTGATGGTCCGATAGTTTTCGGTTCATGACGACGCCGAGCGCAACCGTGACGTGGACCGGGGCGAACGCCCGCCGGCTGGAACGCCAGGGCCTGACGGACCCGCTCACCCGCACGCCGTCCGCCGTGGTCGAGTCGATGCCCGCCGCGCACGCTCAGGTCCTGTCAGCGGCCGAGCTCTCCGTGGGGCTGCGGAGCCGGGAACTGACCCGCGCCGACGTGCGCAAGGCTCTGTGGACGGACCGGACGCTCATCAAGACGTTCGGGCCGCGTGGCACGGTCCATCTGGTGTCGGCGGCCGAACTCCCGCTGTGGACCGGAGCGTTGTCCGCTCTGCCGGCGGGCCGCGCCACCCAGCCGGAAGGCGTGCGGATGACGCCGGAGGAGACCGAGGAGGTGCTCGCCGCGATCGCCGACGCGCTGACCGGGGCGGAGCTTACCGTCGACGAGCTCACGGAGGCGGTCGTCGCCCGCGCCGGGGCCTGGGCCGGCGAGCCGGTGATGCCCGCCTTCCAGACCCTGTGGCCGCGCTGGCGGCAGGTCACCCATCTGGCGTCCCACCGCGGGGTCCTCTGCTTCGGACCGGACCGCGGCCGCAGGGTCACGTACACCCGCCCGGATGTCACCCCGCTCGGCGGACCGCCGGCGCTCGCCGCGCTCGTCGGCCGCTATCTGCACGCGTACGGCCCCGCCACCCCGCAGAACTTCGCCAAATGGCTCGCCGCACCCGGCCGTTGGGCCTCGGACCTGTTCGCCGGGCTCGCGGCGGACGGGGAGATCGAAGAGGTGGTGTACGAGGACGGCAGCCCGGCCTGGGTGGTGGCGGGTGACACCGCGTTCCGTTCACAGCCGGTACGCGGCGTGCGGCTGCTCCCCTACTTCGACGCGTTCGTCATCGCCTCCCAGCCCCGCGAGCGGCTCTTCCCCGGCGCGGCGTACACCCGGGCGCTGGCGGGCGGCCAGGCGGGGAACTTCCCC
Organism: Streptomyces poriferorum; assembly: GCF_019399235.1. Taxonomy (GTDB): domain Bacteria; phylum Actinomycetota; class Actinomycetes; order Streptomycetales; family Streptomycetaceae; genus Streptomyces; species Streptomyces poriferorum. The sequence continues at coordinate 6,463 of NZ_JAELVH010000317.1, forward strand.
GTGCTGCTGGTGGACGGCACCGTGGCGGGGGTGTGGCACCAGCGCCGCTCGGGCCGGCGGATCACGGTGACGGTGGAGCCGCTGACCCCGCTGACGGCCGGACAGCTCCGGGAACTGGAGCAGCAGGTGTCGCGGGTGGGCGAGGTGATGGAGGGGAAGCCGGAGCTGACGGTGGGAAAGGTGACGGTCGGCGGCCACGCGTAGAGCGGCGGCCGACACGGCCGGGGCCGCCCACGCGGCCCCGGCTGGGTCCGGGCAGACGTGGCCGGGGTCCCGGCGGACGCGGTTCGCGGCAGAGCGGGCTGGGGCCGGGCGAGCGTGGCTGGGTCGGGGTGCAGACCCGGTTTCCGGTGGAGCCGACTGGGTCCCGGCGGACTTCCTCCACTGGGCGGAGGGAGTGTCCGCGAGGTGTCGTCGCCCGCCCGGAGGGCGGGCCGGACGAGACTCTGCGGGTCGATACGACTAGGTGTATTGCCCTGTGA
>NZ_JAELVH010000318.1 GCF_019399235.1 Streptomyces poriferorum
ACCACCCGGCAACGCCACCAACCGGCAACGCCACAGGGACCGGCAACGCCACAGGGCAGCGTGCACTCACACGGGGCGCGAGCGCAGTCCCTCCAGCAGGATGTCCAGCAGCCGGGCCGAGGCCGCCGCCTGCTGGGCCGCGTCGGGCAGCGAGGGCGCCGCCGTCGCGATGACCAGCAGCACATCGGCCACCGTCACATCACGACGCAGCTCACCCGACGCACGGGCCCGGTCCACCAGCCGGCCCACGACCTCCAGCAGATCGGCAGCTCCCGCGCCGAGGTCCTCGCTCCCGTCCGCCGGTACGGAGAGGCGTTCAGCCGCCCGCGGACCCGCCTGGCCCGCAGCCTGCCCGGCCTCCTGGCGCTGCTGGGGCACCCGGGGTTCGTCCCACGCGTCACCCGTCGCCGTTTCCGCGGCCTGCGCGGTACCCGCGTCGCCGACCACCGCGGACTCGTCGGCATCGACACCGACCCGCAGTATCTGCGGAGGCAGCAGCCGCCCGGCACCCGAGGCCACCGACGTCCGCAGGAAGCGCGACAGCGCCGACCACGGCTCCTCCTCCTGACCCAGCGCGGACCGGGCCTGGTCGGTCAGCCGTGCAGTCTCCTCCTCGGCTATCCGCCTCACCAGCACGTCCTTGCTGGGAAAGCGCCGGTACACCGTTCCGACACCGACCCGGGCGCGCCTTGCCACGTCCTCCATCGGAGCGCCGTAACCCAGCTCGCCGAACACCTCACGCGCAGCCCGCAACACGTGTTCCAGATTGCGCTGCGCGTCCACGCGCAGGGGCGCCGAGCGGCCGTGTGTGCCGGCCCCGCCGACCTGCACGCCGAGCGCGGCTCCGAGCGTGCTCACGGTCCCCGGCGATGAGCCGGTCCCGTCCGCCCCGAGCCCGTTCACTGTGCCGACTGACCCGATCCGTCCGTTTCCTTCGGACGTGACCGCAGCAGTCGGCCAATGCGATTCCTGAATATGCATAACTGTTCCCCCGGTTATGACGTCTCCCCCCGGAGACTCCCGCCGTATCGGTCGAGGGTGGACCGATGGTCACCGTCCGACACCCCGACGACATAGGAACATAGTTGAGCCAGGGTCAATTCAGAAGGGGGCAGCCCCCCGGGAGCGTCCTCCGGCCGGAGCACCGGCCGGCCGGTCATCCGCCCGAACCCCTTCCACCGCCCTCCCCGCAACCCCTGACCTGCGGGACTTCCGCATATACGGCACTGCCCACGGCCGCGGCCCGCACAGAACCTCCGGTCACACAATTTGCCGGGGCTGTGGACAAACTCCTGCGCACGTTGCGTCATGGGGTGGTGATGGCTTCAGATTCCGGGGGAACACCCCCCGGCCCCCCGCCGGGTGTGCGCATTCTCGTCGTCGGTGGGGGCTATGTCGGGATGTACACAGCGCTGCGTCTCCAACGGAAGCTGAAGCAGAGACTGAGAAGCGGTGAAGCGGAGATCACCGTCGTCACTCCCGACCCTTATATGACGTATCAGCCGTTCCTCCCCGAGGCCGCCGCTGGTTCCATCTCACCGCGCCATGTCGTCGTGCCGCTGCGCCGGGTCCTGGCGCACTGCACCATCGTCGTCGGCGAGGCCCGGCGCATCGATCACACCAAGCGCACCGCGACCGTCACCACCCTCGCCACGGCCGAGGACGGCACCGGCGCCGTGGAGATCCCGTACGACGAGCTCGTCCTCGCCCCCGGCTCCGTCTCGCGTACCCTGCCGGTTCCCGGCCTCGCCGAGCACGGCGTCGGCTTCAAGACCATCGAAGAGGCCATCGGGCTGCGCAACCACGTGATCGAGCAGATGGACATCGCGTCGGCCACCCGCGACCCCGCCATCCGCGACGCCGCCCTCACCTTCGTCTTCGTCGGCGGTGGATACGCGGGAGTGGAGGCGCTCGCCGAGCTGGAGGACATGGCCCGCTACACCGCGCGGTACTACCACAACATCAAGGCCGAGGACCTGAAATGGATCCTCGTCGAGGCGACCGGCCGCATCCTCCCCGAGGTCGGGGAGTCGATGGGCAGGTACGCGGTCAGGGAGCTGCGCGGCCGCAACATCGACGTACGCCTCGACACCCGGCTGGAGTCCTGCGAGGACCGGATCGCCGTGCTCAGCGACGGCTCCCGCTTCCCGACCCGCACGCTCGTGTGGACCGCCGGAGTCAAACCCGCCCCGCTGCTCGCCCACACCGGTCTGCCCCTCAATGAACGCGGCAGGCTCGTCTGCACCGCACGGCTCACCGTCGAGGGCACCGAACACGCCTGGGCCGCAGGTGACGCCGCCGCCGTCCCCGACCTGACGGCCTCCGAACCCGGCAGGGAGACCGCGCCCAACGCCCAGCACGCGGTCCGCCAGGCCAAGGTCCTCGCCGACAACCTCGTCGCCTCGATCGACGGCCGCCCGCTCAAGGAGTACCGGCACAGCTACGCGGGATCCGTCGCCTCCCTCGGACTCCACAAGGGCGTCGCGCACGTGTACGGCCGCCGGCTCAAGGGGTATCCGGCCTGGCTCATGCACCGCACGTACCACCTGAGCCGCGTCCCGACGTTCAACCGGAAGGCCCGGGTGCTGGCCGAATGGACCCTGGCCGGACTCTTCAAGCGCGAGATCGTCTCCCTGGGCTCCCTGGAACACCCCAGGGCCGAGTTCGAAATCGCCGCGGGCAGGCGCCCCCGGCCGGACGACGGCGACTGTCAGTAGGGTCCGACACACTGGACGTGTGACCATAGGTGGGCTCACATCTGCACAGAGTGACCCGGCAGGCAGCGACCGACAGTGACCATCGAGGAAGACCGTCCCAGGGGCAACAGACCGCCACCGCATACTTGTGACGCCCCGGCAGAGGAAGCAGCCCGCCCGAGCGGACCAGACCGACACACGAGGCAATGGATTCCGTGAACTTCACGCGTTGGAGCGCCCGCCTACCCGGTACGCAGCGCCGAGCCGCCCGGGACGACCGCAGTCCCGTACCGGCGGCCCGCGCAGAGTGCGCACAGGCCGACACCGGGTCGGGCCCTCCGGGCGGCCATCCCGACGGCCCCGGCAACCGGTCCACCGGCCCCACTCTGGAGGACCTCTCCGCCCGCGACATCCTCGGCCGGCTGCCGGCCCTCGTCGCCCTGGTGCACGGGCCCGATCACCGCATCACCTACGTCAACGACGCCTATACTGCGGCGTTCGGCCCGCGCCCCCTCGACGCCCCGGCGGCCGAGGCGATGCCCGAACTCACCGAGCTCAGCCTGCTCCCCCTGATGGACCAGGTCCTGCGCAGCGGTACGCCGCGCACGGTCAAGTCCCGCAAGGCCGGCAGCGGCAACTCGTACACGGTCACCTGCACCCCCGTGCGACACGAGAAGGACAAGGGCCACGAGGGCGGCGTCCTCGTGTACGCCGCGGATGTCACCGACCACGCCGAAGCCGCAGAGCGGCTGCGCACCAGCGAGAGCCGGCACCGCAAGACGGCCGTCACCCTTCAGCGCTCGCTCCTCCCGCAGGAGCTGGAGCAGCCCGACGACCTGCGGATCGCCGCCACCTACCAGCCGGGCGGGACGGACGCCGCGGTCGGCGGCGACTGGTACGACGTCATCACCCTCGGGGCGGGCCGCACCGCACTGGTCATCGGGGACGTGATGGGCCGCGGGGTGCGCGCCGCGGCGGTGATGGGCCAGCTGCGCACGGCCGTGCGCGCCTACGCCCGCCTCGACCTCCCGCCGCACGAGGTGCTCCAGCTGCTCGACGGGCTCGCCGCCGAGATCGACGCCAGCCAGATCGCGACCTGCGCCTACGCCGTCCACGATCCCAACGAGGGCCTGCTCGTCTACTCCTCCGCCGGCCACCTCCCGATCCTGGTACGGGACGAGGACGGCACCGTCCACCGTGCGGAGGGCCCGACCGGCCCCCCGCTCGGCACCGGCGGCTGGATCCACACCTCGGGCACGATCGCGCTGCCGCCCGGCTCCACGGCCGTCCTCTACACGGATGGCCTGGTCGAGCGCCGGAGCGAGGACATCGACGAGGGCGTGGCCTCGCTGGAGCGGGCGCTGTCCGGGGCGAAGGGGGCGCCGCAGGTGGTCTGCGACCGTTTGATGCGTTCCCTCAACATCACCGCGGAACACGACGACGACGTGGCGGTGCTGGTCGTCCAGCACCCCGCCCGCACGGGGGCGACTGCGGAGCTGTTCCACAACGCCTCGCTCGATCTGCTCGGCGGCATCGAGGCCGCCCCGCGCGCCCGCGCCTTCGCGACGGGCGTGCTGACGTCCTGGCGTTTCCCGATGGAGCTGTGCGAACTGGGCGTCCTCGCCGCCGGTGAGCTCGTCGCCAACTCCCTCCAGCACGGGACGCCGCCGATGCGCCTGGCGCTGCGGCGCACGGACCGCAGACTGATCATCGAAGTGACCGACGGCGACGACCACCTGCCGCGCCGCCGCCGCGCCGAACCGGGGGACGAGGCGGGCCGGGGCATCTCCATCGTCGCGTCGATCGCCACGTCCTGGGGCAGCCGCCGTACACCCGGCGGCGGCAAGGCGGTCTGGTGCGAATTCGCCCTGCCGCAGTAGCGGACCGGGGCCCGCGGCCTCGTACGGTCAGTGCACGGCGGCGACGGGCGCCGGCCCGCCGGCCGGCGCGTTCTCCGGCAACGACACGGCCACGACCCGCGACGGCACGGCCGCGAGCGAAGGCTGGTCCTGTACGGGGGTGAGTTGCCGCCCGAGCCGCAGCGCGAGCACCGTGATACCCAGCGAGAACAGCACGAACGTCACGATGTACGGCCCGTGCAGCGACGCCCCCATCGGGCCGCCCACGGCGGGCCCGACCGCCAGCGCCAGCTGCTTGCAGAGCGCGAACGCCGAGTTGTACTGACCGACCATCGACTCCGGCGCGAGATCGGCGACCAGAGGCGCGACGGTCGGGGACAGCATCGACTCGCCGAGCCCGAAGAGCGCGTACGTGGAGATCATCGCGGCGGTCGCCATGGTCTGGCTTCCGTGCCCGAGGCCCGCGTAGCCCGCCACGATCCAGGCGAACGCCCAGATCAGGCCGACCGAGGCGATGACCCGGCTGCGCTTGCGGCGCTCCACCAGGCGCAGCACCACGAACTGGGCCACGACGATGACGGCGGTGTTGGCGGCCAGCGCGATCCCGAGCGTCGAGGGCTGGATCCCGGCGGCCTCGGTGCCGTACGCGGCAAGGCCGGACTCGAACTGTCCGTAGCAGGCGAAGAACACCACGAAGCCCAGCACGCACAGCTGCACCATGGCCCGGTGCGAGAGCAGCACCCGCAGCCCGCCGCGAGGAGCACTCCCGTCGGCCGCCGCGTCCTTCGGGACGGCAGTGGGACGGGGCATCCGCACGGTCGCCGCGATGGCGCCGAGCACGAGGAACATCACCGCTTCGATCAGGAACAGCATCGTGAAGGAGGAAGCCCGGCTCGTGTCCACGATCAGCCCGCCGACCAGACCACCGATGCCGAGCCCCAGGTTCTGCAGGAAGAACTGCATGGCGAAGGCACGGGTACGGGTAGTGGCGTCGGAGCAGCGGACGAGCATCGTGGCGAGGGCCGGCTGCATGACGGCGGTCCCCGCGCCGAGCACCGCGGCCGACAGGACGGCTGCGGTGACCTGCGAGGAGAAGCCCAGCGCGACGGCGCCCAGGGAGGCGACGACCGAGGCGACGACCAGTACGGGCAGTGGCCCGCGGCGGTCGATGACCCGGCCGGTGAACGGTAGGACGGCGAGCGCTGCCATGGCGAAGACCGCCAGTACGACTCCCGCCGTACCGGCACCGAGATCCCGTACCTGCGCCACGTAGACGTACAGATACGGAACGGTGAACCCGAGCCCGAACGTGCTCAGCGCGCTCCCCAGCTGGATCCGCCGCAGTGCTGCACCCATTTCCCTGGTCACACTCACCTACCTCAAGGTCTAGAAACCACGTCGTGAACGACTCGAACCCGAAGACTTTAACACTAAAGTTAGAACCTCAACAATACAGATCGAAGGACTTCGACGGCTATGGAGGGCGTGCCATACTGCCCGCCATGTCTGACACCACGGAGCCCGAGCTCCAGGAGCCGAGCCTCGACGAGCAGATCGCCGCCTATCAGCGCGAGTTCCGCGACCTGGACCCGCAGGTCGAGCAGGTCGTCTCGGCCCTCGGCCGGCTGAACCGCCGGATGAACGTGGCGTACGGACGGCAGGTCGCCGCCCTCGGCATCAGCAACGCCGAGTGGGAGGTCCTCAAGACCCTCGTGCTGTCCGGCGCTCCCTACCGACTGGGCCCCGGCGAGCTGGCCAAGCGCCTAGGCCTCACCCCGGCCGCGATGACGCACCGCATCGACCGCATGGCGGGCGAGGGTCTCGTGACCCGCGACCGTGACGAGAACAACCGGGTGCGCGTCATCGTCGAGCTGACGGACGAGGGTCGTACGAAGTGGCTGGAGGCGATGCGGATGGCCACGGACTTCGAGGAGGACCTGCTCCAGGACCTCTCGGGCGACGAGCGGGGAGCCCTCGGCGAGATACTGATCCGCCTCCTGCGCCGCGTCGAGCACGCCCAGCCGGACGCCGGCGGACGCCTGACCGACCTGGGCTGAGACGGCCCCGGGGCGGCCCAGCGGGGGCTGCCAGGGAGGGGGTTGACATGGCCCCACGGCATCCGTAAGGTTCTTCGAGTTGTCCCCGAGCCGGAACGGTTCTTGGACAACCATCCGCCGCGAATGCGGCAACCAATCTCGACACGATCTCTCCCACTCGGGACCAATTTCGGCATGCCGAAATTGATTGCGAAGACTCGATTATGAGTCGCCGGGAAAATTCGCTAGAGTTTGAGACGTCGGAACGGCCCAACAGCCGGAAAGACAAACCCCGCTGACTGGGAATCAGGCCCGAAAGGATCTGATAGAGTCGGAAACGC
>NZ_JAELVH010000319.1 GCF_019399235.1 Streptomyces poriferorum
ACGGTCACCGTCCCGCCCGCCGGCAGTCACGGCTTCCCATTCCTCGCAGCGGCGGAGGACCTCGGATCGTTCGGTTACACGGAGAACGAGTACTTCGTTTCGGGCACCGCCACGTCATACGCCAAGTCCGGTCTGTGGACGTCGGACGGCCGGTGGAACGTCCGCGCGTCCGGCACCGCCGCGTACAAGAGCCGTCTGCTGGTGCGCCGCCCTGCCGATCCGGCCAGGTTCAACGGCACGGTGGTCGTGGAGTGGCTCAACGTCAGCGGGCAGTTCGACCTCTCACCGGACTACTGGTTCCAGCGGGACGAGCTGCTGCGCGAAGGCTACGCGTGGGTCGGCGTCTCGGCGCAGGCCGTCGGGGTCAACGGCGGGCTGGGTGAGATCAAGGGCCTCAAGGGCTGGGACCCGGCCCGGTACGGGAGCCTCGTCCACCCCGGTGACGCCTTCGCCTACGACATCTTCTCCCAGGCCGGCCAGGCACTGCGCACCCCCGACGGGGCGGACCCGCTCGGCGGGCTCCCGGTCCGGACGTTGCTCGCCGACGGCGAGTCGCAGTCGGCGGGGTTCATGACGACGTACGTCAACGCCGTCCAGCCGGTGTCCCAGGTCTACGACGGCTTCATGGTGCACAGCAACAGCGCGATCGCCTCACCGATCACCGGCGTGCTCGCCGACACCCTGCTGATGCCGAACCCGTCCCGGATCAGGACCGATCTGCCGGTGCCGACGTTCGTCGTACTCACCGAGACCGATGTGCCGGGCGCCGCGACGGCACGGCAGCCGGACACCAGCAGCGTCGTGCACTGGGAACTGGCCGGCACCGCGCACGGCGACCAATGGGCCTACGACCTGGGCAACGCAACCGTGCAGAAGTCGGCGGGCTCCGCGGCGCCGTCGCCCGACTGCGCCGCAGGCGCTGCTCCCTTCAACGACGGGCCCGGTCACTGGGCCATGAACTCGGCGCTGCGCCACCTGACCACCTGGGCACGGGGCGGTGCGCGGCCGCCGAGCGGTCAGCCGCTGAGCACCGTCCTGCGTGACCCGGCCACCGGCCTGGCCACGGGCGGCGTCCGCCTGCCGGACGTCACGGTGCCCACCCGTACGCTCACCGGTTCCCGCGACACCACCGGCAGCGGCGTCTTCTGCGGCCTGTACGGCGCCCGCGACCCATGGAACGGCGACTCCGACGTCTGGGACCGGCACGACGACGGCGACCCGTCCGACCCCCATTTCCCGGCCACCGCGGAGCCGGCGCTCGCCCGGCTCTACCCGACCCACGCCGACTACGTGCACAAGGTACGCAACGCCGCGCAGACGTCCGTCAACGCCGGGTATCTGCTCCCGGAAGATGCGGCGACGATCATCGCCGCCGCTCAGGACTCGGGAATCGGCAGCTGACCCACCGGGCCGTCCGGCCGGCCGCGGCCCCGCCCCGGTACCACTCGGAGCGGGGCCGCGGCCGGCGGACCGTGAACCGTCGGCGCGTCGAACACCGGCGCAGGCCCGGCGAGGCGGCTCCCTACGGGCGGCGATGTCCGCGTCGAGCAGGACTGGTGAGATTGCGGCCATGCCGACGATGTCAGCCGGCCTGTACACGTGCGGTGGGCAGGTTGTCGAGAATCGATGAGACCGTCTGGTCCGGTGTTTGCTCAGACGTGTCCAGCCAGAGCCCGATGCGCGGCGTCTCCTCGCGCAGAGCCCGGTCGAGGGCTTCGACCGTCCACCCGGCGCCGTAGCCGGTCTTCGGGCGCTCGGCTTCTCTGCTGTGCACGGTTGTCGTGGAAGGAGCCAGCACGACGACGTACAAGGGTCGCGTGTGCACCCTGGCGACATACCGGCCCAGGTCCTCCCCCAGAACGATGTCCTGGACGACCGCGGTCCAGCCGTGGCTCGCGTACTCGTCGGCCACCAGCGCGGACAGCCGGTAGCGCAGCTCCAGTTGAGCCCTGGCCTCGACGGTCTCGTCCGGCAGGAGTTCCTCCCGGCCGGATACCACCATCCGCCGGAAGACGTCCCCGCGCACGTGGGCGGCTCGGGGCAGCCGCCCAGCCAGCAGTTCGGCCACGGTGGATTTCCCCGCCGCCATCACGCCGGTGATCAGGACGACTGCGGAACCCAGATCGGTGCCCACGGGGGCCTCTCGTGTGCAGGCGGCATGCCGGACGCGCGATCCCTCCTCGGGAGCGGGCGTGGAGCCCTTGGCCGAACAGGTCTCACCACAAGATCATGTCCGTAACCACCATGGGCTCCATGTTGGTCAGCTATGTTGCCACGCCCGCTGTCCTGTCCCGTGCCATGCCATGCCATGCCATGCCATGCCATGCCGTGGATCGCCTGTACCGCCTTCTGCAGTACTTCTTTGTGCATGCCGGGGTGCCGGGTCTGCCGGGCGACCGGAACGGTCGTTGTTCGGTACTTCATCGACACCATCGGGACCGGACCGGCGGGCCTCCTTCGTGCGGTCGCCCGCCTGCGGTGGTGCCACTGCTTCACGCCTTCAGGTGAACTTCTCGTGCCAAAACGTTCATCCGCGTTCCGTCCGGCATCACACCGTCACCGGGCATCGTGGTTGAGCCGCCGTGCCCCGGCCCTCGGACCAGGGCTGGACACGAGGGCTCAACCAAGGACCCGCAGCGACTACTTCGGCAGCGGCACTTCACCGGAGACAGCGATGCCTGCCTGGTGGAAGTCGTCCACGGCCGCGGCCGTCGTCTCCGGTGCCACCCCGACCGAGTAGTCCAGCCGTACATGGGCGCGGAAGCCGGCCTTGACCGCGTCCAGCGCCGTGGCCCGCACGCAGTGGTCCGTGGCGATGCCCACCACGTCCACGTCCTCCACTCCGCGGGCCCGCAACCAGTCCGCCAGTGACGTGCCCTGCTCGTCGGCACCTTCGAAGCCGCTCTTGGAGGAGCTGTGGGCACCCTTGAAGAAGACGGCGTCGACCTTGCCGCCGGCCAGAGCGGGGGCGAAGTGGGGGTGGAGCTCACTGCCTCGGCTGTCGGCCACGCAGTGGACGGGGAAGCTGTCCTTGAAGTCCGGGTTCTCGGAGAAATGGCTTCCGGGGTCGACGTGGTGGTCGCGGGTGGCGACGACGTACTGATAGTCACTGCCCGCGGTCTGCTCCACCAGGTCGGCAATCTTCGTCGCGATCCGTGCACCGCCTGCCACGGGCACGCTGCCTCCTTCGCAGAAGTCGTTCTGCACATCCACAACGATCAGACCTCGGCTCATCACGAACACCCTTCAGTACGTTGGAACAACGAAGGAACTACTGAGGCATCTGCCGCATCTGCCGCCCGCATTGGCGTGCGGGGCGCCGGCGCCGCCTGCCACTCCACCCGGTCGCCCGGCCGGCCGGGCGCTGTTACCCGACCGGATGTACGGGACGACGGTCCTGGCAAGCCCTCCCGCGAACACCGTTCACCGCGTCCGGTCCGGCGGTGTCGGCGACGTCGGCTGATCCTCACGTTGTACCGGCCGCTTCGCTCCCGACTGGCGCCTGGCAGCCGGCTCTCACCCGCACGGACGCAGACATTCACCGCAGGAACGATTCGCAACCCCTGACCGGCTCCTGACGACCCACCGCTCTCGGAGCAGCAGCCCCGTACAACGCACTTCCGTGCGTTGCCCGTGGCTTCAGACGTACGCGCGCCGCCCAGCGGCCCGCCCCCGCGTCAGCGCCCCGCCTCCGTGTCAGCGCTCGGCCATCACGATCACCTCGTCATCCGCGCCCCAGTACCGGACTTCGGCCTTGGCCGGGTTGATTCGCACCTCATGGTCGTTCCCCGCTCGTGCGATGCCGCGGGTGCGGTACCCGAGGGCGCACTCGCCGCGGCGCGAGGCGGCCTCGACGATGGTGGCGAAGGATGCCCGGTGTCCTGGGCGGACGTAGTCGCCGGCGGGCTTGAGGTGGATCGCGTTGCCCTGCGGAGCCAGTAGTTCCCCGAACAGGGCGGCGAGATGCCAGTTCTGGGAGATCTGAGCCATCAGTAGACCGACCAGCTTTCCGCTCACGATGAAATCGGCGCCGGCACCGGCGGGTGCGAGGACTCTGTTGCGGTCGTCGGTCATCTCGGTGACCACCCGGACCGGGACCCCTGACGTGCGCTCGCGGTCACGCAGGAGCAGCAGCGTGACCAGGGTCCGGTCGTCCGGTGAGGCCTGTCCGGGCCCGTGGTCGGGGCCGAGCACGATGACGCCGTCGTGAGCGGAGAGGTCCACCTCGTTCACCGTGCCCGGAAGGGTGGGGTCTCCCGGTCCGAAGGTGACGGTCAGCGCGGGAGCGGCTTGCGCGGCGGCTCGTACCTCCGCTGCCAGGCTCTCGCTGCCGTGGGCCACGACGTGGAGGACCGAACCGGCCGCGACGTGGCCGGAGAGGTGGCGGACGATGTGCCGGGCGCGGCGGTTCCATCCCAGGAGGAGCACCCGTTCGGGGCGGGCTGCCGCCGGTGGCCGGTTCGCCATCACCGACTCGTCGAATGCGGCGGGTTCGTGGGTGGTGACCGTGGTGTCGTCGTCCTGGGCGATCACGACGAGCCGGTCGCCCTGGCTCAGGACCGAGGTGGCCGACGGGTTCAGACGGAGGGTCCCGTCCACCCCTGCGACCCCGACCACGCTGGACGTGGGGCATGCCCTCAGCACGTCGGCGAACATCCGCCCGGCCTGGTCCGGTGCGTCGACGACATAGAACTCGTCGCCGGCGAAGTCGAGTAACTCCTGGTAGACGACGGACAGCCCGGGCTGCCTCACGCACTGGGCGACCAGCCGGGCGGTGACGTCGTCGATCTCGAGCACGACTGCGTCCGGGCCGGCCGCGAGTTCGGCGGCGAGGCGGCAGTGGGCATCTCGCACCACCGCCACGGTCCGCACCCGGCTGTCGTCCACCGCGGTCCGCAGGGCCAGCAGGTTCTTGACGATCTCCGCGTCCTCTTGCGGATGGTCACGCGGCAGGACCAGGACGACGTCCGCCGTGGCGGGGCTGACTCGCGTGAGTGCGGCCGGATCGGTGGGGCGTCCGTTGCGGCAGATGACCCTGGTCCGGCCGGTGTCGCCCACCTCGCTGCGCAGTTCCTCCTCCATCTCGGTCACGTCCCGGTCGGCCAGGATCGCGATCGCGCTTCGGGGCTGGTTGGCGTTTGCCGCGACGAGCTCGGCCACCACGGTGAAGATCTGGTCCGACCAGCCGAGCAGTACGGTGTGACCACTCTCCAGCACCGTGGAATGACCACGCCGCAGAGCGATCAGTTCCTCGGTGATCGCCGTGGTGATGAGACCCACGATGGTGGAGACGTAGAAGAGTGCCATCAACGCCAGCAGGACGGAAAGGATGACGCGCAGTGGCGAACCGACCTCTCCGCCCAGCCTGAGGGTCTGCCCGACGCTCCGCCACACCGCTGCCGTCTTGGCCCATGCCGTGTCCGGGGCCCTTTCGTCCGTCCACACCAGCAGCGCGCTCACCGGGATCACAACGGCCAGGCATGCGACGGCCAGCCATCCGATGAGCGCGGTCACTCCCCTTGCCAGCGTGTTGTCGAACCAGTACCGGGCGCGCTCGTACAACGGAGCCCGTGGTGGCGGTGTCCCCTGCGCCGGGCCCGGCGCAGGGGGCGCTGTGCTCCGCGGCTGTCTCTGCTTCCCCACGCGGGCGCCGACCGCGCTCCGGCGCCGGCCCTGATCCTTGATCATCCTGTACACAGCAGCAGCGTGCGGAATCATCTTCTCCGCCACACGGGTATCGGGCGCCGTTTCATCCGATAGGGATCGGAATCCGGGGAGACGGATCCGCGGAGTCCGATCCCGGGAGACGGATCCGGGGAGTCCGATCCGCGGAGACGGCAGTCAGCCGGCGCCGCGGCACACGCGCCCGGAGGGTCCGCCAGCTCAGGAACGCGGAAAGGACTGTCCCATCAGCCCTGATCGCCGGTGAACTCCCCCGGAACGAAGCCGGGCGCACTGCCCGTACGCCGGTGCGCCGGCCGCCTGGGACGAGGGAGCGGGCAGTTGTGGCTCGGCGGGATCACGTCACGCAGCGATCTCGCCGGCTCCCTCATCTTCCTCCGGCCGTTCCGCGGGCCCGATCATGACGTGCGGCCCGGGCCGGTGACCGCCGCGCAGGGAGCTCGGCCACCGGGAGCACGGTCTTGCCGGCGCCCCGGGGCAGACGCCAGATCGCCCACCGGCCAAGGGGCCTCCATGCCCGCCTCCGATCCACGCGAGGCAGGGCCCTCGTGCGCGTCGCCGCCCCTGACCTGCCCGTTCTTCCGCACACCCGGTCCGGCAGCCGCGATTCCGTTTCCCCCGTCCCGCACAGTCCGGACGCCGCGAAACCCTTGACGCGCAACGGGTCACAGGAAAGGATGGCCGCAATCTGACAACGTTGTCATTCTTGTGGAGGACCCATGCCCGACAACCCGGCCTACTACGACAGACGCAGGTTCGTCCAACTTGCGGGCCTGACAGGACTGTTGACCGCCGGTTCGCTGACTCTCCCGGGCATGGCCGCAGCTGCGGAGCCGTCCGTCACCTCCGGCACACGTCATGACGACGAGGAGCGGGACAGCATCGCGGACACCTATTACCAGGTGCTGCTGACACACACACGCTGGGCGGAGACGCAGTGGGACTCCGCTCTCGGTCACTACACGGCCAAGGACTTCGGCTTCGCTGTGGTGCTCGGCAATGCCGTGCTGCTGACCCGGGGAACGTACGACTCCGGGCGCGCCGGCATCGGGAAGGACGAGCTGCTTTCCCGCACACTTGCCACGATCAAGCATTTCGCGGCTTCCAATCGCCTCACGGGCGGCACGGAGTGGGGCCGCACGCTGTTCTTCGACACGACCTTCCAGTTGTACTTCGTGCTCGCCGCCCGGTTGCTCTGGGATCAGCTGGATGACATGACGCGGCAGAACGTCGACACGATCGCCCGCGAGCAGGCGCAGTACACCACCGCCCTCGGCAGCAAGAACGACCCCGCCTCCGGGAGCTGGACGCCGAACGGCCTGAACGGCGGCTTCGTGGGTGACACGAAGCTCGAGGAGATGGGCGTCTACGCCCAGTCCCTGGCGCCGGGCCTCGCCTGGGCCCCCGACGACTCCCGTCACGACGAGTGGGCGGCGGCCTTCGGCCGGTGGACGCGGAACGAGGCGGGTCTGCCGGCGGCGGATCTGGCCAATCCCGCCCTGGTCGACGGCGTCGCCGTGCGGGAGAACACCGCGACGAACCTCTACGACACCTTCATCGTCGAGAACCACAACTCCTTCGGCCCGCACTACCAGGAGGAGCTGTGGCGTACCTCCGGCCGCAATGCCGCCCACTTCATCGCCGCGGGCCGGCCCATGCCCCAGGTCCTCACCACGCAGCCGAACGCGGGCCCGCTCTGGCGCACGCTGCTGATGGTGATGAGTGACGCCGGCGAACCGCTGATGCCGATGGTCGCGGACCGCGAGCACCTCTACGGACGCGATGTGATCCCGCTGGCCTTCCTGGCCCAGGTGACCGGGGACCGCGGCGCCGCATGGGCGGAGGCGGCGATGGCGAAGCGGCTGGAGCCCTACCAGGCGTATGCGCCGGAGTACCGGCTCGCCAAGTTCTCGGGTGAGGCGAAGTACGAACCGGAGGCCCGGGCCGAGATCGCCATCAGCTATCTGCTGCACCGGTGGCGGGCGGCGCACGGTGGTGTCGTGGCACCGCTGTCCGACGAGGAGTTCTACGCACAGGCCTCCGGTGTACGGGACTTCGCCGAGGGCCCCGGTCTGGTGGTCCAGCAGACGCCGGCGGCCTGGGCGGCCGCGGTGAGCAAGCCGGGCTTCGTCAAGTTCGCCTGGCAGCCCGCCCATGACGACTGGCTGTTCGCACTGAGCGGCAGCACCCCGATGTTCCTGCCCTCGACCGCGAACAAGGTGCTGCGTCGCTCGGTCACGACCTACCGGAAGGTCCGCGACGGAATCGACGCGACCGCCTCGGTACTCGAACTCGAATCCGGATTCGCCGGATTCACCACCCTCCCGTCGGGCGCGGTCGTCTACGCGACGAGCGGTACGGCCGCCGGTGAGGGACACCTGCAGATACACAACCTGACGATGCCGGGGCTGGCGGGCCTGGACGGCAGTCGTACGTACACCGCGGCCGAGGGATCGGTCCAGGTGATGTCGAAGGACAGCGGGAACACCTCGGGCGGGTCCGGTCCCCGGGTGGACTCCCTGGCGCTCCCCCGCGTCTCCCACCGATTCGTCCGGATGCAGGGCGTCTCCGGACATCCGCAGTACGGGTACTCCCTGTACTCCTTCTCCGTCCGGGACGGAGCGGACGGAGAAGACCTCGCCCGCGCCGCCGTCGCCACCGCTTCGTCGGCGGCACCCGGCCGCGAGGCGGCATGCGTGGTGGACGGGGACGGCAGCACCCGCTGGGCCGTCTCCGTCGCCGAACGGGGCCGCCAGGACAGTTGGCTGACCATCGATCTCGGCAGCGCCGTCGCCTTCGACCACGTCACCCTGGCCTGGGAGTCGGCGGCTGCGAGCAGATACCAGGTTCAGGGTTCCGACGACGGGGAGAACTGGACCGAACTGACGCGCTTCCCGGAGGCCGAGCTGACGAGCCGAGGCGGCTGGCTCTCCGTGGACGGAAGGGCCGGTCTGGTGGTCCGGGACTCCGCGAATCCGATTGCCGTCTACGGTGACATGGTGGTGCTGTCCGACGGTCCCGCCGAGGCCCTCACCGTGGAGGGACATCCGAACGGAGATCCCGCCGCGCTGAAGGCGGCGGCGTCCCGGGAGGCGCCGCGGGCCGTCGACTCCGCCGTTCATGCCAGCACCGCCGGCGGGCACCTCAGCCTGTTCAACCTCTCCCCCGGCTCCGTGAGGACCGTGGTGGCTCTGCCCCGGCAGGGCGCCGACATCGTCCTCTACGCCGGTTCGCAGACGGTGACCCTGTCCGGCACGGACTTCACAGCCGAGCTGAAGGGCGCGACCGCGGCTGTCGCCGCGGCCCGGTTCACCCTGCGGCCGGCGACGGGGCGGACGGTGCCGCCGGGTGTCCGGGCGGATGTGGTCGACGCCGCCACCGTGCGGCTGACCGGGCCGTCCTGCGACCTGCTCGTGACGGCGGACGGCGGACGGCGCACGAAGGTCCGGCTGCGCCGCGGCCGGACCGCGACCGTGTCGGTGCGCGACGTCGCCCCGTATCCGCTCGACGATGCAGCGCTGGGATGCGACACCTTCCCGAACGCACCGCGCCCCGCGGGCATGTCGGACCCGTCGGCCGCGGTGGACGGCGACCACCACACGTCGTGGACTCCGGGCTCCGACCGGGCGCGGATGGTCGTGGACCTCGGCTCGGCGCTCCCCGTCGGGCGGGTCCTCGCGGAATGGACGACGGGCAGGGTGCCGGGGGCGACGGTCGAGTTCAGCGACGACGGCGTCACCTACCGGCCCGGCGGAACGCTGAGGGGCCGCGGCACCACGAGCGGCCTCACCGCCGGAACCACCGCACGCTATGTGGCGCTCGACGTCACGGGCTGGCGCAACGGGCACGCACGCCTCAGGGCCCTTTCCGTACTGCCCCGGTAAGGACTCCTGGCACCGCCCTCGCAGCGGGTACGGCTTGGTCGGCAGCACCGGCTGCCGACCAAGCCGGACCCCCGGGGCCGGGCGGCTCGCCGGCACCGGCCGACGGGCAGGACGCACGGCTCGGCCGTATCGATCAGCGCTGGACCGCCGTGGCCGGCACCCCCGGTGCAGGCAGGAAGCCTGACTCGTGGAAGTACGTCAGATAGCGGATCAGGGTCTCGTCGGTCAACGGTGGCTGGCGGACGCCCACGGCCTCTGCCGCGTCCGCTGTCCACCGCGAGTCGAAGCGGCGCCGGTCCGTCGCCTGGTGCCCCGTCTGTCCCTCATCGCCGAGGAACAGCTGTGCCGCGTTGTCGGGTTGCGCCGCGACACGGGCCTGCCACTGCTCCGCGGGAACGGTCCGCAGTTCATGCCCGAGGCGGGCGGCCGCTTCGAAGACCCGGTCCAGGCCCGGCGCCTCCGGGTTGGTGAAGTGGTACGTCTGCGCATCGGTCCGGCCGGATACGGAGAGGGCCACGACCGCGGCACTGACGTAGTCCACGGGGACCCAGTCTGTCGACCCGTACGGCAGGTCCGGGAGCGCGCCCGCCTGGAGGC
>NZ_JAELVH010000031.1 GCF_019399235.1 Streptomyces poriferorum
AACGCTCGTGATCAATACAGCTAGGGCGTGTTTCGAAAGTAGCGTCGTCCGCCCGAAGGGCGGGCCCGGCGGCGTCTGGTGCGTGCGATCGCAAGGCGCGGAAAAGGTCTCGTAGCGGAGCTACTAGGGCATTTCCGCAACGCCGCGAGCGTGCGTGCCAGGCGTCGCCGGGCAGGCGGGACTTTCGAAACACGCCCGAGGGCCCGACCCCGGAGACCGGCTGAGCGGCAAGGGCACGTGAGCCGCCCGTTGGATCAGTGACTGGTGAGCTCTCCGGAAAGCTTCCCGTGGAGATGTGCGCTGGAAGCGTTGAGGCCGATGATCTCGACGGTCTTGCCGCGCTGGGCGTACTTCGTCTCGATGGCGTCGAGGGCGGCCACGGAGGAGGCGTCCCAGATGTGGGCGGCGGAGAGATCGATAACGACGCGCTGGGGGTCGCCCGCGTAGTCGAACCTGCCGACAAGATCATTGGAGGAGGCGAAGAACAGCTCGCCGTTCACGGAGTAGACGACGGCGCTGCCGTCGGGGTCGGTGACCGCGGTGACGTCGGCGAGGCGGGCGACGCGCCGGGCGAAGATGACCATCGCGGTGACGGTACCGACGACGACGCCGATGGCGAGGTTGTGGGTGGCGACGACCACGATCACGGTGATGACCATGACGGCGATCTCGCCCGCGGGCATCCGCCTGAGGGTCTTCGGGGCGATGGAGTGCCAGTCGAAGGTCGCGAACGACACCATGACCATGACGGCGACCAGGGCGGCCATGGGAATATCGGACACCACCGGGCCGAAGACGATGCACAGCACCATCAGAAAGGAACCGGCGAGGAAGGTGGACAGCCGGGTACGGGCTCCCGAGACCTTCACGTTGATCATCGTCTGGCCGATCATCGCGCAGCCGCCCATGCCGCCGAAGAACCCCGTGACGATGTTGGCGATGCCCTGCCCGATGGACTCGCGGGTCTTGGAGGAGTGGGTGTCGGTGATGTCGTCGACCAGCTTCGCGGTCATCAGCGACTCCATCAGCCCGACCAGCGCCATCGCGAAGGCGTAGGGGGCGATCGTCGTCAGGGTGTCGAGGGTGAAGGGAACGTCGGGCAGACCCGGCACCGGCAGCGAGGACGGCAGGTCACCCTTGTCCCCCACGGTCGGCACGGCGATCCCCGCAGCGACCGTGATGACGGTGAGGATGACGATGGAGACCAGCGGGGCCGGAATCACCCGGGTGACCTTCGGGAAGAAGACCATCAGCGCCAGGCCGCCGATGATCAGCGGGTACACGGCCCAGGGCACGTCGTGCATCTCGGGCACCTGCGCCATGAAGATCAGGATCGCCAGAGCGTTGACGAACCCGACCATCACCGAACGCGGCACGAACCGCATCAGCTTCGCCACTCCCAGCGCGCCGAGCACGACCTGGAAGACCCCCGCCAGGATGACGGCGGCGATCAGGTACCCCAGGCCGTGCTCACGGTTCAGCGGAGCGATCACGAGGGCGACGGCGCCGGTGGCGGCCGAGATCATGGCACGGCGGCCGCCGACGACCGAGATGACCACCGCCATGGTGAACGAGGCGAACAGGCCGATCGCCGGGTCGACGCCCGCGATGATCGAGAACGAGATGGCCTCGGGGATCAGCGCCAGCCCGACCACCAGACCGGCCAGGATCTCGGTACGCCAGACCTTCGGGTCGGACAGCCAGTCGGGCTTCAGGCCGCGCAGCACAGCGGCGGGCGTCATGACGGAAGAAGACAAGGAGGTGAGAACCTGTCGTGCTCGGGCAGACCCCGCCGGCAGGCCGGGGCTTGCGGGAAAAGCGCGAAGGGGCCGGGCCGGCACCCCGCGGACGGCCCTGGAGGGCCGGAGTACGAGGGGGAGGGACGGAGCACTGGCGCACGGCCGGGCCACTCACATCCGGGAAGCGGAAGTCACGGCGGGCAGGCGGGGGCGCTCAGCACCATGGGCTCGCGCACGCTCACTCCTGCAAGAATCGGGTCTGCGCCGGGTCGTCGTCGGCCCCGGGAACGATGGCTGGGAGCGGGGCAGTCGCGCGGCCCTCGCCGTCAGCAACTCTACCCTAACGTTAGGGTAGAGGTCGGTCGCGGTCGCGCAGGGTGCGGCCCGCCACGAGGAGAAGGGCCGGGGCCACGGGCGTGGACGACAAGCACATGCAGATCGGCGAGGTCGCCGCACGGACCGAACTGTCCCTGCGCACGATCCGCCACTACGAGGAGACGGGCCTCGTCGTTCCTTCCGCCCGCTCGCAGGGCGGGTTCCGACTCTACACCGAGAGTGACGTCCAACGGCTCATGGTCATCCGCCGCATGAAGCCGCTCGGTTTCACTCTCGACCAGATGCGCGACCTGCTCGATGCGACAGACCGCCTCGACGCGGGCAACGCGCTGGACGCCGGTGAACGCGAGGGCCTGTTGGACCGGGTACGCGAGTACGAACGGGCCGCCGCGGAACAGGTCACCAGGCTCCGCATCCAGCTCTCCCGGGCCGAGGACTTCGCCGGCACCCTCCGTGCACGCCTGCCGCAGGACACTCCTGGCTGAGCTGAGCAGTCGGCCGGCCCGCGGGCCGGCCCCGACCTCCGGCGGAAGCGTCGACACCATGTCCCCTCAGGTGGCGGACCGGCTCGCCAGGTACTCGGTCATGCCCTCGCCGGTGAGCGGATAGTAGTCGGAGAGCCTTGCGCCCTCATCGAGGCGGCGACGGGCGAACGCCTCCCGGTCCTGGTGGAGCAGGGAGTCCTCGGCGAGCGGGATCGCGTTCTGCTGCGGCACGACGACGGCCCCGTCCTCGTCGGCGACGATCAGGTCGCCCGGTGTGACCAGTGAGCCGCCGACGCCGACGGGCACGTTGAACGCGGACGGGAACAGCTCGGTCTGCGAGGCGTAGTGGGGAGTGACGCCGGTGCACCAGATGGGCACGCCGAGCGCGCGCACCCGGGCCGCGTCCCGCACCCGGCCGTCCACCACGATCCCGGCGCCGCCGCGCAGCTTGAAGTAGCGCACGAGCATGTCGCCGAGGCAGCCGGTGAAGTGACTGCCCTGGGCCGAGATGACCAGTACATCGCCGGGCTGGATGGATTCGAGTACGCCCCACAGCGGGGTCTTGCGCTCGATGTCCTCCTGCTCGGCGCCGTTGAAGACGTCTTCCCGCTGCGGGAGGAACTGCAGCGTCACGGCACCGCCGGTGACCTTGACGTCCGGTTCCCGGTGCAACGGCACCGGTCCGTCGATGAACGTCCGGGTGATGCCCATCTGGTGGAGCTTCGCACAGGCCGTCGCCGCGCTCACGTCCTTGAGCGCGTCCACCATCTGCGGGGTGGGCCGTACATACGCGGAGGTGTGGACCGGTGACCGCATCGACTCATAGGCACCGGTCCCCTCCGTCCCGCCGATGAGGGACTCCCCCGCCGATGCCGCTTCCTGATTCCCGATCGAGTGCATGCACGTGCCTCTCCGCGCGCTCGCCGCACGCAACGCCAGTGACATCATCGCCTATCGATGGTAGATAACAGCCAATCGATTAGTGCTGTCAATGCGTCAGGAGCCTTCCATGAACGGTGCGACCACGGATTCCGCCGATTCCCCCGCCGCCACCGGGTGGTTCGAGGCGGCCCGCTTCGGCCTCTTCGTCCACTTCGGCCTGTACAGCCTGGCGGCGCGGCACGAGTGGGTGCGCAGCCGTGAGTCCATGTCGCAGCAGGAGTACGACCGTTATCTGGACAAGTTCGATCCGGACCTCTTCGACGCGCGCCAACTCGCACGCGCCGCGCGGGAGTCCGGGATGCGCTATGCGGTACTGACCGCCAAGCACCATGACGGGTTCTGCCTCTTCGATTCGGCGCTGATCGACTACACGTCGGTGCGCGCGGTGGGCCGCGACCTGGTCCGCGAGTTCGTCGAAGCGATGCGCGCCGAAGGGCTGCGCGTCGGCCTGTACTACTCACTGCTCGACTGGCACCACCCCGACTTCCCGGTCGACGAGCACCACCCGCTGCGCGACACCCCGGCCCGGCAGGACCCTCGCGACATGGAGCGCTACCGCGCCTACATGGAGGGCCAGGTACGTGAACTCCTGACCGGGTACGGCCCGATCGACACCCTGTTCTTCGACTTCACGTACCCGGAGAAGGGTCCGCGGGAGTGGGGGGCGGAGCATCTCCTGTCCACTGTGCGGGAGTTGCAGCCGGGCATCCTCGTCAACGACAGGCTCGGCATTCCGGGCGACTACGTCACGCCCGAGCAGTACCAGCCCGACCGGCCGCTGGAACGCGACGGCGAGCGCGTGACGTGGGAGGCCTGCCACACACTCAACGGCTCATGGGGCTACGACCGCGACAACCACGACTACAAGGACCCCGCGCTGCTGGTCCGCATGCTGGTGCAGTCCGTCGCCTGCGGCGGCAACCTCATCCTGAACGTCGGGCCCAACGGCCGCGGCGCCCTGGATCCGCAGGCCCGCGCCACGCTCCGGGCCATCGGCGCATGGACGGACCTGCACGCACGGTCCGTGCACGGTGCGGGGCCGAGCTCCTTCGAGCCGCCCCCGCACGCCCTGTACACACAGTCCGGCAATCGTCTGTACCTGCACCTGCCGGCCTGGCCGCTCAAGCACCTTCACCTCCCCGGGCTGGCCGGGCGCGTGCGCTACGCCCAACTCCTGCACGACGGTTCGGAGATCCGCTTCCACGAGACGGACGGCGCCCGGCACGAGCACAACAACCTCGCGCCGCCGAGCCAGCCGACGGGGACGCTGACCCTCACCCTGCCCATCGCCCGGCCCGATGTGCTGCTCCCGGTGATCGAGCTGGAGCTGGACACGAGTACCGGAACTCAGATTTGCGGCAGCACCCTTGAAGAAGCAACGAGCCCGCTCTAGCATCAACAATCGATAGACGATAGGCCTGTTGGGAGGCGGGGGTCCGGCCCCGCCTCCACGACATCGCACCACCCCGCCGGGCGAACCGGACCCTCGGGCGCCCGCACCCTCCCGCCGCCTTCCCCTCAGGAATCCGCGGCTGGATGCCAGCTATCGATTATTCACGACTACGCAACGGAGCGTGTCCCGATGAAAACAATGTGGCGCCGCGCTTGCGGGCTCACCGTGGCTCCCCTGGTGATGGCCTCGGCCGTCGCCTGCGGGGGCGGGTCCGACCAGGCGTCGGAGGGCACGACCCTCCGCGTCATCGTGAACATCACCCCGAACCTGACGGAGAAGTACTGGAACGACCTCTTCGACGGGTACGAGAAGGCTCACCCCGGTGTGACCATCAAGCTCGAACTGACCGGCACGATCTCGCCGGACGCGAAGCTGAGGCAGGACCTGGCCGCCGGCGATCCGCCCGACGTCGCGCAGCAGATCACGCCGAAGGCCGACAACGTGTCGCTCTTCACGGACCTGTCCGACCAGCCCTGGATCAAGAAGACTCCGCTGACCGCCCAGTACGCCGTCGGCGGCAAGCACTACGTGGCGGGTGTGGGTGAGCAGATACAGTCGCTCGTCTTCTACAACAAGGCCGCCTTCGCGAAGGCGGGGGTCGACGCGGCTCGGATCACGACGATGGCGCAGTTCACTTCGGCCATGGGTGAGTTGAAGGACGCCGGTTACAAGCCGCTGCAGACTGCCGGGCAGTGGGTCACCGGGGCCCAGTTCTCGATGATCGCCGACGCGGGTGTGCTCACCGCCGATCCCGAGTGGTCGGCCAAGCGCAACCAGGGCAAGGCCTCCTTCGCCGAGAGCGGCTACCTGCCCTACTTCGATCACTACAAGAGCTGGATCGACGACGGCTACCTGGAGAAGAGCGCACTCGGACTCACCTACGCGGACGGCCAGACGGCGTTCCTGAACGGCAAGTCCGCGATGTACGTCATGGGCTCGTTCTTCGTGCCCGCCGCGGACGCCGCGAAGAAGAGCGACGACATCGGGGTGTTCACCATGCCGACGGACGGGGCTTATCCGTCCGGTCAGTTCGGCAACATCTCGAACCCGTACGTCGTCGTGAACAAGTCGCGCCACAAGGCCGAGGCGATCGAGTTCGTGAAGTGGGCGACCACCGATGCGGCGGCCATCAAGAGCCAGCTCGCCTCGGACGGCAACCTGCGCGAGGGCTTCACGTATCCGATGTCCAGCCTCGGCACCTCCGTGCAGCAGATCCTCGACAAGGCGCCGTCGGTGCTCGTGAAGTCCGGGGAGAGCGAGCCGATCACCGGCTTCAGCGACGAGCTCAACAAGCAGATCCAGTCCCTGTACACAGGCGCTTCCCCCGAGGACGCGGCCGACGGATTGGACAAGTGGTGGAACTCGCAGAGCTGACCGCGGGGCTTGACCGGCAGGCGCGTCGTCGGGCGAGACTGCGTGAGTCGGCCGTGTCCTTCGCGATGATGGGTCCGGCCGTCCTCCTGTACACGGTGATGACCGTCGTTCCTGTGGGCGTCGCCGTCTATCTCAGCCTGACCGACTGGGACGGATTCTCCGCTGCCGCGTTCATCGGCCTGGACAACTACAAGCACCTCTTCGACGACCCGAGTTCGTCGGAGGCCTGGTATGTGACGGCGCTGATCGCCACGGCCGGCACCGTGCTCATGGTGGGTCTGGGGCTCGTGTACGCGCTGGCGCTCAAGGGCCGTTCGCGCGCGAACTCCTTCTTCCGGGCCGTCGCCTACTTCCCGCACGTCATCAGCGCGCTGATCCTCGGCTATCTGTGGGCGGCGATCCTCGGAACCAACGGCGCCATCAACAACACGCTGGCCAAGTTCGGCATCGAGCCGCTCGGGTTCCTCTTCGACGAGCAGTTCGCGCTGATCTCACTGATCGGCGTGATCGTGTGGGCGGGATTCGGTTTCAACGTGGTCCTGTTCGTGGCCGCGCTGCAGACGGTGCCGGCCGAGCTGCTCGAGGCGGCGGCGATCGACGGCGCGTCCAAGCGGCAGATCAATCTGCGGATCGTGATCCCGATGATCGCGCCCGTGGTGACCGTGGCGACCGTACTGAACCTGGTGGGTCTCATCCGGGCCTACGACATCGTGGTCAGCCTCACCGGCGGAGGCCCGGCCGGGTCGACGCAGACCTTCACCTATCTCATTCTCGCCCGGTCCTTCGAGGGCACCAAAGTCGGATACGCGACCGCGCAGGCGGTGTTCCTGATGGTGGTCTCGGCGGTGCTCGCCCTCGTCGTGACGGCGCTGCGCAACCGCCAGGACCAGGCCGCGACAGGAAGTTAGGAGCCGTTGGTGGTCGTACTGGAAGCAAAGGTCCACGACAGGCCGCAGGCCGCGCCGGCCAAGGGCGGGAAGGCACCGGGCACGGAGCGCGGGGAGCCTCGCTCGCCCGGCCGGTGGGTGCTGCTCGGGGTGCTGTTCGTCATCATGATCGTGCCGGTGTACCTGCTGGTCGTGAACGCCTTCAAGTCGCAGCAGGACATCCTCGACAACCCCTTCTCCATCCCGCTGAGCGGGCTGACCTTCGAGCACATGTCAGCCGCGGTCAGCAGCCCGCAGTTCAACGTCATCGACGGCTACGGCTTCACGCTGTTCCTCGTCGTGCTCGTCGACGTGCTGTGCATCCTGCTCGCCGGCCCGGCCGCGTACGCGATCGCGCGCAGCCTCAAGCGACGGACGCAGCTGGTGCTGCTGTACTT
This sequence comes from Streptomyces poriferorum, assembly GCF_019399235.1. Lineage (GTDB taxonomy): Bacteria > Actinomycetota > Actinomycetes > Streptomycetales > Streptomycetaceae > Streptomyces > Streptomyces poriferorum. The sequence continues at coordinate 7,654 of NZ_JAELVH010000031.1, forward strand.
CCTGGCCGGCACGTTCATTCCGGGCGCCGCCGTGATCATCCCGGTGATCTACGTACTGCGCGAGATCGGGCTGGCGAACACCGTGACCGGCCTGGTCGCGCATGACGTGGCGTCCACGCTGCCGGTGAGCATCTTCCTGTTCGTCGGCTTCATCCGCACCATTCCGGTGGACATCGACCATGCGGCGACGATCGACGGTGCGGGCCGCTTCCGGACGTTCTGGGCCATCATCTTCCCGCTGATGCGGCCCGCGGTGGTCACGGTGCTCATCCTCAACTCGATAGGGATCTGGAACGACTTCGTCTCTCCGCAGATCCTGCTCAGCCCGTCCTCCGGGCACTACACGGTGACGACGGCGGTCTACGCCGGCATCAGCCAGTACTCGACCGATCTGACGAAGGTGTTCCCCAACCTGCTGCTCGCCATCGCACCGGTCGTCATCTTCTTCATCTATATGCAGCGCCACATCATCAGCGGTCTCACCGTGGGCGCCGTGAAGGGCTGACCGGGGCCCACGTTCCAATTCCGTCCGAGAAAGAGCCGAGAGCCGAGAAAGGACCACGCGTGCTGAGAAACCCGAAACGACGGTCCCGTGGAGGACCGTGGACCGCGGCCGTCCTGTTCGCGTCGCTGGCCATGGTCGCGGTGGGGCATCCCGCCGCGGCCCATCCGGTCAAGCCCAAGGCGGGGAACACGTATTACGTAGCACCCTCCGGCCAGGACACGGCGGACGGGAGGAGTGACAGGTCGCCGTTCCGGCACATCCAGAAGTGCGCCGACGTGATGGTTCCGGGCGACACGTGCCTGGTCCTGTCCGGTACGTACGAGGAGACGGTCGTGCCGGCTCGTTCCGGCACCGCCGAACTGCCCCTCACCTACCGCGCGGCCCCGGGTGCGAAGGTGACGGTGAGCGGCGCCTCCAGGATCGGCGGCTTCGAGCCGGTCACCGCCGCCGATGTCACCGAGATCGCCACGAAGGACCCGTTCGCCGCCGGCTCGCAGTTCAGCGACGCCGTGGCGGACGGGCACGTATACAGCACGAGCGCCGACCTCGGGCCCGACGTGACCACGGTGCAGGTCTTCACCGACAAGAATATGGGCGTCGAGGCCCAGTGGCCCTACCCCGGCCTCGACCTGCTCGGTCCCTCGCTCCAGTACGCCGGTGCGGGCAGTGCCGACGCCACCGTCGCCGACGCGGATCTGACCCGTCCGGCGGGGTACTGGGACGGCGCGCGCGCCCTCACCGGCTACTGGTACGTGTCGGCCACGACCACGGTCAAGAGCTCCGCCGTCGGCTCCGTGACGCTGGACGCGGCGCCGCCGTGCGTCCACAAGGTCGTACCCGAGGAGACCCGGTACGCACTCTCCGGGAAGATCGGCGAACTCGCTCATCCGGGCGAGTGGTTCTATGATCCGGCGGCGAAGCGCCTGTACGTCTACAGCACCGACGATCCGGACACCCACAGCGTCGAGGTCAAGCGGCGCACGCTCGGCTTCGACCTGACGAACACCTCTCACACGACGGTCGACGGCATCGGCCTGTTCGCCACCACCATCACCACGGGGCCCTCCAGCACGGGCGTCACTCTGGACGGCATCGACGGCCGGTACCTCTCGCACTACACGGACATCACCCGGGGCGCGACGGACTGCGGCAGTACGGTGACGCGGGGCGTCGGCGACACCGGCATCGTCCTCGACGGCACCCGGAACAGGATCGTGAACAGTGATCTGTCGCTGAGCGCCGGAAACGGCATCGCGCTCCGCGGACAGAACAACACCGCCACCGACAACGTGATCCACGACGTCGACTACATGGGCACCTACGCGGCGGGCATCGCGGTGCAGGGCAACAGCCAGACGGTCACGCACAACACGATCTCCCGGGTCGGCCGCAGCGGCATCAACCTCCAGTGGAACGAGGTCCCCGGGCTCACCCCGGGCAAGGACGTGATCGCGTACAACGACATCTCCGGGTATGCCCGCATGAGCCTGGACGTCGCCGCGATCTACACCTGCTGCAGCGCCTGGATGATGGGCACCACCATCGACCACAACGTGCTCCACGACCCGGCTCCGGCCACGACCTCCACCACCTTCGGGATCTCGGGGGTCTACGCGGACAACGGCCAGAGCGACCTCGTGATCGCGAACAACGTGGGCTGGGGCAACCGGGAGGGCACGGTGATGCTGAACGGTCTGGGTACCGGATCGCACGACAACGGCGTCTACAACAACACCGGTGGCATGACGCTGTTCTACGTGAAGGAGCCGGGGCAGTCGACCGGCACGGAGATCTACAACAACCTCGGGACGATCCGGGGCCTGACCGGCGCCACAGACGGCGGACTCGTCCTCTCACACAACCTTCCCGCGGAGACCGACCCGCTGTTCGTCGACGCGGCCAACCACGACTACCGGCTGACCGCCGGCTCCCCCGCGCGTGGTCAGGCGCTCGCNTGCGTGGTCGGCGAACGCCTGGGCCGCCTTGGCGGGCTCCCTGGACCTCAACAGGCTGACGAGGCGCCCGTGTTCGTCGGCCATGGCACGCCAGTCACCGTCGAACAGCGGGTCGGAGATGGCCCGCAGGGTGCGCAGACTCGGCTCGATGACCTCCCACATGCGGGCCAGGAACGGATTGCCCGCGAACCGGCTGACGAGGGTGTGGAACTCAATGTCGGCGTCGCGGAAGCTGCTGACGTCGTTCGTGGCGACCGCCTCGTGCATCCTCTCGACCTGCGCGTCGAGCTCGGCCAGCTGGTCCTCGGTGATGTGCTCGGCGGCCAGCTGTGCGGCCAGCCCCTCAAGTGGTTCGCGTACTTGACGTGCGTACTCCGCGTCCCGCGAGGAGATCTCCACGACGAAGTGGCCGCGGCGGGGGACGTGCGTGAACAGGCCCTCACGGGCGAGCCTTTTGACCGCCTCGCGCACCGGGGCCTGGCTCACGCCGAGCCGCCGGGCGATCTCGGATTCGACCACGCGGTCGTTCGGTGCGAGATCGCCCTCGACGACGGCCTGGCGCAGCAGGTCGTACACCTGGTCCGAGATCAGGGTCTTGCGGAACCGGTCCTTGTTGGTGGCCAGCGTGGAGACGAACCCACCGGACGCATGTGATGCCATGAAATCCCAATCCTGCACTGGGGCACGTCAGTTGCGACATAATACGCGCCCGCCCTCCCTCGGTGGAGTCACACCGAGGTTTCCAGCTGATCGGCCAGCCACTCCAATTTGACTACCTCATGGGCGGCCCCGCCGCCTTCGTGGTCGTTGAACGGATAGACCCGTATCTGCTTGTCGGACTGATCCACGTTCCCGTGGGTGCCGTAGTGGTTGAACGCCGCGTACACCGTGGAGGGCGGGCAGATGCGGTCCATCAGCCCGACCGAGAACAGGGTCGGCGCATTGGCCCGCCGGGCCAGGGCGGCCCCGTCGAAGTACGACATGGTGCGCGCCACCGTGGCCGCGTGCTCACGGTGCCGCTTCACGAACCGGGTGACCTCGTCGTACGGCGGCATGTCCGTGATCGTCGTGGCGCGCGCGAAGTGGCACAGGAACGGCACGTCCGGCATGACGGCCACGAGGTCGGGGACCAGACCCGCGGCGGCGAGCGTGATGCCGCCGCCCTGACTGGTTCCGGTGACCACGACGCGGGCCGGGTCGACGTCCGGGTGCGTGCGCGCCGCGGCCACGGCGCGCACCGCGTCGGTGTAGAGGCGCCGGTAGTAGTAGCGGCGCGGGTCGAGGACGCCGCGGGTGAGGAAGCCGGGCGCCGCGATGTCGCCGGTGGCCGGGTCGGCGTCGGGGGTCTCGGCGCCCTGGCCGCGGGTGTCCATGACGAAGTGCGCGTAGCCCGCGTCCGCCCACAGGCGCGTCTCGTGCGGCGCCCCCCGCCCGGTGCCGTAGCCCAGGTACTCCACGACGACCGGCAGCGGGCCGGTGCGGGTCACCGGCAGGTGGAGCCAGCCGCGTACGGGGTGGCCGCCGTAACCGGCGAAGGTCACATCGAAGGTGTCGATCGTGACGAGCCCGTTGTTCACCGGCTGGAACGAGACAGCGAGGTCGACGTCCTCGTGCCGGGCAAGGGTCTCCTGCCAGAAGACGTCGAAGTCGTCCGGCTCGGCGAGAGCCGGCCGGTAACTCTCCAGCTCGTTCAGGGGAAGGTCGAACTGTGCCATGAGCATCTCCGCGGAGGTCGGGGCCCGCTCTCGGCGATGCCGAGCCGGCCGCTGATCATCGCCTATCGATCATCGAGGGAATCGAATCAGGGGCGTTCGAGCACTGTCAACCGGGCGGACGGTCAGCTGTCGAGTCCGTACACGCGGGCCGGGGTCGTGTGCAGGATGCGAGTGCGCCGGTCGTCCGTCAGGTGCGCCAGGCCGAGCCGGGACGTCGTGAGCGAGTCGGCCCGGGTGCCCCGGGGCAGACAGATCGGCCAGTCCGAGCCGATCAGGCAGCGGTCCGGGCCGAGCGTGTCGACGACGTGCCGCAGCATGTGCGCGATGCGCTGATGTGGTGCGCCGTGCTGTTGGGTGAGCAGTCCGGAGATCTTCACCACCACACCGGTCGCGTCGGCTGCGCGCTCGATATCGCGGTACCACTCCCCCGCCTCGGGCGTGCGCAGATGCGGGGGATTGCCCAGGTGGTCGACGACGACCTTCAGCTCCGGATGCCGGTCTGTGACGTCGGCCGCCGCCCCCAACGCCCCCTGATGCAGGTTGATCTGGAGGACCACGCCTTCTTCGGCCAGGACGGGGACGAGCGCGCGGGCCGCCTCGGGAGTGTCCGTCCAGGAGGTTCCGCCGAGCCGCATCCCGTTCGGCCGCGAGGCACCCCACTCGTGCAGCAGGGCACGGAACGGGCCGGGTCCGTCGGCGCCGTGGACGTGCAGGTTGGCCACGTACCCGGCGATCAGGTCCGGGCGGCGCAGGCGCAGTTCGCGCAGCGTGCGCGTCTCTCCCGCGTCTCCGCGCGACGCCTCGACGAGGATCGCGCCGGCCAGGCCGAGACCCGCACCCGACCGCTCCAAGTCGCCCTCACCGAAGGGGTGATGATGCTCACTGCCGGGCTTGATCCACGGGAACCCCCCGGCCGGATCCCACAGGTGGACGTGGCAGTCGATCACGGTGCGCCTCCTCCTCGGCTTGCGGGGCAGCTCCTGAGTATTGACACCTCGCTCCCCGCCGGTGAGTCTAACCATCGGCTATCGATGGGCGATTATTCAATGCTTACGTGACGAGGGAGCAGGTGTTCTCGATGCTCAGGCCTGAGCGGACCGGCGGCACACATACAGGGAAAGAGGCACACGGGCCTCTGCTGAACGCGACCCGGACCGTTACCGACATCCCCCGATGGGCAGAGCTGGAACGGCAGTTGTTCGCCTTCCAGAACAAGGCGTGGCGGCTCTTCGCCGACCGCTACACCGAAGGCGACGGCCGCCTCGTCTTCCGCGACACGCTCGGCCGGGGTCTGGACGGCCGGGACGGGGTGGACGACTTCTACGAGCCGTTCTTCAACTGGCCGATGCTGTACGTGCTCGGCGGCAGTACGGATCTGCTGGCGGCCGCGCGGCGGCACTGGAGTGGTGTCACCGCGCAGCTCACCGAAATGGGCATGCTCGTCGAGGGCCTGGAGCGGGGCTACGACTGGTTCCACCAGGGCGAGGGGCTGCTCCTCTTCTACGGCCTGTGCCTCGCGGACCCGGACGACGAGGAACTGCGCGCACTCGCCCTGCGTTTCGCGGACTTCTACCTTCCCGGCGGACCCAACTACGACCCGGAACAACGTGTGGTGCGCGCCCCGCACAACGGCTCGGCGGGTCCACGGTACGGCTTCAGCGACGAGGAGCCGTACTTCCCGTGGAGCCCGGCTCTGCGCCCGTACGGCATGCCGCTGGACGGGGTCGACGACCTCGCGTCCTTCGACGACCTGGAGGCGTCACCCGAGCGGGCCCGGGCGTACGGCCGGGCGATGTGGGAGCGGATGGGCCGCGGTGACACGATCGTGAACCTCGCGGCCACGGGCCTCGCGACCCAGGCGTTTCTGCTCAGTGGCGAGCGGCGCTACGCGGACTGGGTGGCCGAGTACGTCGGCGCGTGGCAGGAAAGGCTCGACGGCCGTGCCGTCGTGCCCGACAACGCGGGCCTGAACGGTGTGGTGGGCGAGTACCTGGACGGCCGCTGGTACGGCGGCCACTACGGATGGTCCTGGCCGCACGGCCTCTCCCCCGTCGGCAGCGCCACCGTCGTCGGCGCGGCCAACGCGACCCTTCTCACCGGGGACCGGGGCTTCCTGGACCTCGCCCGCAATCCCCTCGACGTCGTGATGTCCCACGCCGAGCAGCGCGGCGCGGGCGAGATGGGCACGCTCGGCGAGCGCTGGGAGCCGCACCTGCGCGCCATGGCGGACGAGCGCACCCTCATGGTTCCTCAGCGGCACAACGACTCCGGCTGGTTCGACTACACCGTCATGCCGGGACAACTTCCGCTTGCGCTCTGGCACTTCAGCCGGGACGAGGCCGACCGGGAGCGGATCGAGCGGCTGCGGTCGGCATCCCGCTGGGACTGGGCGGCGGTGCACACCCAGCGCATCAAGGACGAAGCGGGCCACGAGGAGCCCTGGTACGAGTTCCTGCACGGGCGGAACCCCCAGTATCCCGAGCGGATTCTGCGCAGTGCCCTGGCGAGCTGCGCCGAGCGCGTGGAGGCCATCGAGAGCGACACCGTCGACCCGGCGGTCGGCCCGGACGCGCTGGACATCCACCACTGGCAGCACCTCAACCCCGTCCTGACCGAGGCTCTGCTGCAGCTGACCACCGGCTCCCCGCAGGTGCTCTACAACGGCGGACTGGCCCACCTGCACGTGCGCTACCACGACGCGGACGCCCGCCGCCCCGGCCTTCCGCCGGACGTCGCCGCGCTCGTCTCCGACATCCGCCCGGACCACACGGTGCTGGAACTGGTGAACCTCGGTGGTGCGGCGCGTTCCCTGCTGGTGCAGGCGGGTTCGTTCGCCGAGCACCATGTCGGAGCCGTCCGTGTGGACGACGGCCCCGCCCAGCCGGTCGGCGGACCGTACTTCCGCGTCGCCCTTCCCGGGAACGCGCGGATCCGGCTGACCCTGACCATGACCCTGCGCGCGGGACGCGCGGCCTGCGCCTCACCGTGGGAGACGGCATGACCGACCGGCCGGCAACGAACCGGCTGCCCTTCACTCTGCCCCGCCTCGGTCTGGGCACCGCTCCCCTGGGCGGTCTCTTCGAGGACGTCAGCGACGAGGAAGCCGCAGCGACCCTCAAGGCGGCGGCCGAGGGAGGAATGTCGTACGTCGACACCGCTCCCCGCTACGGACACGGCCTCGCCGAGCGCCGCCTGGGCCGGCTGCTCCCCTCCTCCGGGGGCGCCGGCCCGGTGATCTCCACCAAGACGGGCTGGCTGCTGCGCCCCCGGCCGGACGGCTCGCCGGGTGAGGTGATCACCGACTGGACCGAGCGCGGCATCAGGGAATCCCTGGAGTCGAGCCTGGCTCGTCTCGGCCGCTCCAGCGTCGACATCCTGTATCTGCACGACGCCGAACGCTTCCCGGACGAGATCCGCCGCACTGCCTATCCGGCGGTGCGCAGACTGCGCGAGGAAGGCCTGGTCAAGGCCATCGGGTTCGGCATGAACCACAGCGCCCCGCTCGCCTCGTACGTGGCGGAGTTCGAGGTCGACGTCGTACTCGTCGCGGGCCGTCTCTCGCTTCTCGACCACGAGGCGCTCACCGAGTTGCTGCCGCTGTGCGCCAGGACGGGTACCGCGGTGGTCGTCGGTGGTGTCTTCAACACCGGCCTTCTGGCCGACCCGGTGCCCGGCGCCATGTTCAACTACCAGCCGGCTACCGCTGCCTCACTGGAGCGGGCACGGCAGTGCCGGGCCCTGTGCGACGCGTACGAGGTGCCGCTCCCCGCGGCAGCGATCCAGTTTCCGCTGCTGCACGGCGCCGTGGACTCGGTCGTCCTCGGCTGCCGTTCCGCGGCAGAGGTGACGGCCAACGTGGCAGCCGCCCGCTTCCCGGTTCCGGACGAGCTCTGGCAGCGGCTCGCGAGGGCGGGATTCGTCCCCGAACGGCTGCTGGCGGAGCGCGTCGGCTGACCCGCGTACCAGGGCGGCCCCATTGTGGAGCCCGGTTGCCGCACGCGCCCCGTGTGTGCGGCGGCGGCAACCGGGCATCCGGCCGATAGTGGATGCACTGCGGCCACGCGGTGCACACCCGCCGCCCGGGACGAGGAGGGAACCGCTGTGATCAGCCCCGACGCATCGGAGGAGCCCGGAGACAGGGAGGGAACGGCGGCGCCGGGTGATTCCGGAATCGGCGGGGTCACCACGGCCGTCCCGGCGCGGCTGGACCGGCTGCCCTGGTCACGCTGGCACTGGATGATCGTCATCGGCCTCGGCACGGTGTGGATCCTCGACGGGCTGGAAGTGACGACGGTCGGCAACATCGCGAGCCGGCTGTCGGAAGAGGGCTCGGGACTGGCCATCACGTCCACCCAGGTCACCGGCCTGGCGGCGGCCCTCTATGTGGCGGGGGCCTGCTCGGGAGCGCTGTTCTTCGGCTGGCTCACCGACCGGTACGGCCGTAAGAAGCTGTTCATGGTGACGCTCGCGGTCTATCTCGCGGCGACCGCGATGACCGCCCTGTCCTTCAGCGCGTGGTGGTTCTTCCTCTTCCGCTTCCTCACCGGCTTCGGCATCGGCGGGGAGTACGCCGCCATCAACTCGGCGATCGACGAGCTGATCCCCTCGAAGTACCGGGGCCGGGTCGATCTCATCATCAACGGCAGCTACTGGCTGGGCGCGGTCGGCGGGGCGCTGCTGTCGATCGTCATGCTGAACACGGACTACTTCCCGAAGGACCTGGGCTGGCGGCTCACGTTCGCCCTGGGTGTTGTCCTGGGCCTCGTGATCCTGCTCGTACGCCGGCATGTGCCGGAGAGTCCGAGGTGGCAGTTCATCCACGGCCACGGCGAGGACGCCGACAGACTCGTCGGTTCGGTCGAACGGGAGATCGAGGAGCAGCGTCATGAGAAGCTGCCGCCGCCGGCCGGTGAGATCACGATCCACGAGCGCAAGAGCATCGGCTTCGGACTCATCGCGAAGACGGTCTTCCGGAGCTACCCGAAGCGCGCGGTGCTCGGGCTGTCACTCTTCATCGGGCAGGCCTTCCTCTACAACGCGATCACCTTCGGTTTCGGCGCGATCCTCACCACGTTCTACGACGTCGAGAGCGGTCAGACGGGCTACTACTTCGCGGTGATCGCTGCCGGAAACTTCGTCGGACCACTCGTACTCGGCAAGCTGTTCGACACGATCGGGCGGCGCGTCATGATCGCCGCCACATACATCGTCCCGGGCATCCTGCTCTTCATCACGGCTTGGCTCTTCGACCGGGGTTCGCTCAATGCCACCACCCTGACCGCGTGCTGGTGCGTGGTGCTGTTCTTCGCCTCGGCAGGTGCGAGCAGCGCCTACCTGACCGTCTCCGAGGTCTTCCCGATGGAGACCAGGGCCATGGCCATTGCCTTCTTCTACGCGGTCGGTACGGCCGTCGGCGGGATCAGCGGCCCCCTCATCTTCGCCGACCTCACCGAGTCGGGCGTCCCCCGCGACACCGCCCTCGCCTTCTGCATCGGGGCCGGGCTGATGTGCGCGGCGGGCATCGTCGCCGCCTTCCTCGCCGTCAACGCCGAGCAGCGCTCCCTGGAGGACATCGCGAGGCCACTCTCCCAGACGGAGGAGACCGTCGGCGGCACGAAGCAGTGAGCGGACGAGTATCCGGTTCGCAGTGCGGGCGCTGCCTACGGACACAATCCGGTCGTCCACGTCTCCGGACAGGCTCCCGCGCCTGCCTTCCCGCAGCCGCCGGGTCGCCGTGGTCAGGCCCCGGGCGTGGCGCGCGAGTCCCGCCCACGGGTCCTGGTCGGCGCGGTCCCCGAGGCCGGTCACCGTCCAGCGGCGGGCTGTCGGACCGGGGACGTCCAGCTCGTCCCGGGCCGGCGGCACCGCGACGGGAGCGCCGGGCCGGGACCGGACCGCGAAGGGCTCAGAACTTGAACTGATCGATGTTGGCCTTGTCGAAGACGGTCGGCTTGCCGAGCAGGACCACGCCGTCCTTCCCGATCGTGAACGAGCCCAGGTCGCCCGCGGTGAAGGTCTCCCCCTCGGCACCGGTGATCCGGCCGGATTCCAGGGCGACGGCCGTATGGGCGGCGAGGGCGCCGAGCTTCGCCGGGTCCCAGAGCTCGAAGGCCTCGACGGTGCCGTTCTTGACGTAGGCGCGCATGTCGTTCGGGGTGCCGAGGCCCGTCAGCTTGACCTTGCCCCGGTACTTGGAGCCGGACAGGTACTGGGCGGCCGCCTTGATGCCGACCGTGGTCGGGGACACGATCCCCTTCAGGCCGGGGTGCTCCTGAAGCAGTCCCTGGGTCTGCTGGAAGGACTTCTGGGCGTCGTCGTCACCGTAGGCCGTCTTGACCAGCTTGATGTCCTTGTACTCGGGCTTCTTCAGCTCGTCCTTCATGAAGTCGATCCAAGTGTTCTGGTTGGTGGCCGTCTGGGCCGCCGAGAGGATCGCGATCTCGCCCTTGCCGCCGATCTGCTTCGCCAGCAGCTGGATCTGGGTACGGCCCAGGTCCTCGGCACTGGCCTGGGAGACGAACGCCTGACGGCAGCCGGTCTGCGTGTCGGAGTCGTACGTCACGACGCTGACGCCGTTCTTCATCGCCTGCTTCAGTGCCGTGCACAGGGCGCCCGGGTCCTGGGCGGAGACGGCGATGGCGTCGACCTGCTGCTGGGTGAGGGTGTTGACGTAGGAGACCTGTCCGGATGTGTCGGTGCCGCTGCTGGTGCCGACCTCCTTGTACGTGGAGCCGAGCTGCTCCAAGGCCTTCTTGCCGCCGCCGTCCGACGTGGTGAAGTAGGGATTGTTGACCTGTTTGGGCAGGAAGGCGACGGTAAGACCCTTCTTTATGGCCTTGTTCGGGTCCGCCTTGCCGGTGGCGGCGGCCGGGCCTGCCGCCTTGTTCGCGGAGTCCTTGGTGGTGCCGGAACAGGCGGTGGCACCGAGGGCGAGAACGGCGGTGACGGCGAGAGCCGCGGTCAGCCGGGCGCTTTTGGCGGTGGGGCCGTACATGACGGGTTCCTTTCGCTGCCGCGAGCCGCGGGGGCCGGCGTGCGGATGTCCGGATGGTGACGGAGTACGTGCGGGTCGTTGCGGCTCCGCGGTGATGTGGCATCGGGAGCCTGCGGACGGGGTGGCGCCCCGCATTCAGGAGGTGCGGGGTGAAGGCGGGACGACCGCGGCCCGGGTTCTCCTGCGGGCCCGGGCCTCGGAGACCTGGCGGCCGACCCGGGGGGCGAGAACGGAGATCACCAGGAGGACGCCGGTGACCACGATCTGGGACTGGGCGGAAACGTTGGTCAGGCTCATGACGTTCTGCAGCGTGCCGAGCAGCAGCACACCGGCGACGGCTCCGCCCAGGGTCCCCTTGCCGCCGTCGAAGTCGATACCGCCGAGCAGCACCGCCGCGATGACGGACAGTTCGAGGCCGGTGGCGTTGTCGTAACGGGCGCTCGCGTAGTGCAGCGCCCAGAAGACGCCGGTCAGCGCGGAGATCAGTCCGGTGGTCACGAACATGGACAGCTTGAGCCGCTTGACCCGGATGCCCGAGAACCTCGCCGCCTCCTCGCCGGCACCGGTCGCGAACAGCGAACGGCCGGTCGGGGTGGCGTGCAGGACCACGACGGCCACGGCGAGCAGCACGGTGAAGGGGACGGCGGCGTACGGAACGAAGGTGTCGCCGATCCGGCCGGACCCGAAGTCGAGGTACTGGGTGGGGAAGTCGGTGACGGAGTCGGAGCCGAGGACGATCTGCGCGATTCCGCGGTAGGCGGCCATGGTGCCGATGGTCACGGCGAGGGAGGGCAGTCCGAGCCGGGTGACCAGCAGTCCGTTGATCAGACCGCAGACGACACCGAGCAGCAGGCACAGCGGGATGATCGCCTCGATCGTCATGCCGGCGTTCCACAGCGCGCCCATCACCGCCCCCGACAGGCCGGCTGTGGAGCCGACGGAGAGGTCGACCTCTCCGGAGACCACCAGCAGGGTCATGGGCAGGGCGATCAGGGCGATCGGCAGGGTGTTGCCGATCAGGAACGACAGGTTCAGCGCGTTGCCGAAGTTGTCGACGAAGGAGAACGAACAGACCAGGAGGGTCAGCAGCAGGACGCCGACGGCGGTGTCCCAGCGGACCGCTCCACCAAGGCGGGCCAGGGCCGGTGGCCGAACGGCGGGGGCCATGGTGGTGGTGGTGGCGTCAGGCATGGCGGGCGCTCCTCGTCCGTGCGGCCTTCTTGCGCAGCGCCGCGGCCACCCGCAGGGCCAGGATCCGGTCGGCGGCGATGGCGAGCAGCAGCAGGAAGCCGTTGATCGCGGTGACCCAGACCGAGCTGACGCCGATGGCCGGGAGCACGCTGTTGATGGAGGTGAGCAGGAGAGCGCCGAGGGCGGCGCCGTACACGGTTCCGGAGCCGCCGGTGAAGGCGACACCGCCGACGACGACGGCGCTGACCACGGTGAGTTCGTATCCGTTGCCGGTGGCGGAGTCGACGTTGCCGAAGCGGGCCAGGTAGAGGGCTCCGGCGAGACCGGCCAGCGCGCCGCAGAGGACGTACGCCGTCATGATCCGCGCCCGGACGGGGATGCCCGCGAGCCGGGCGGCCTCGGGGCTGGAGCCGAGGGCGTAGAGGTCGCGTCCGCTGTGGTAGCTGCGCAGGTAGTACGCGACGCCGGCCAGTACGGCTGTGGCGAGCAGGGCGAGGTAGGGCAGTACCCAGATCCCGTCGTGGCCGAAATCGACGAAGCCGGCGGGCAGTGCGTCGGCCGTGATCTGGCGCGATCCGACCCAGATGGAGTCGATGCCCCGGACGATGTAGAGGGTGCCCAGGGTGACGACGAGCGCGGGAACCTTGCCCAGGCTCACCAGGGCTCCGTTGAGGACGCCGAAGAGCGCGCCGAGACCGACTGCGAGCAGGACGGCGACCAGTGGACTGCCGCCGTCCCGGAGGTGGATGCCGGCGGCGAAGGCGGAGATGCCGAGGACGGAGCCGACCGAGAGGTCCACGTTGCGGGTGATCACCACGACTGCCTGGCCTGTGGCGACCAGGACCAGGATCGTCGCGTTCAGCAGCAGGTCCTTGACGCCCTGCTCGGACAGGAACTCGGTGTTGGAGAGCTGGGTCGCGCCGAGTATCAGGACGAGGACGAGGGCAACGGCCAGTTCGCGGGCCTTGAACACCCTGTCCACGAGTCGCCGCGAGGCGTCGGGCGGGGGTGCGGGCTGCTGCCGCACCGGGTCTGCGGTCACGGTCATGCCGCGGTCCTCCCTCGGTCGGCACGGCCGGTCGCCGCCGCCATCACCGCCTCCTCGGTCGCCTCGGATCCGGGGATCTCGGCGGTCAGCCTGCCTTCGTGCATCACCAGCACGCGGTCGGCCATGCCGAGGATCTCCGGCAGGTCGGAGGAGATCATCAGCACCGCGACTCCCTGTGCGGCCAACGAGGAGAGCAGCCGGTGCACTTCGGCCTTGGTGCCGACGTCGATGCCCCGGGTCGGCTCGTCCACGATCAGCACCTGTGGGGAGGTGGCCAGCCACTTGGCGAGGACGACCTTCTGCTGGTTGCCTCCGGAGAGCGTGCCGACGACATGGGCGAGCCGCGCGTACTTGACCTGGAGCCTGACCGCCCAGTCCACCGCGCGGTCGCGTTCGGCGGCACGGTTCATCAGACCGGCGCGTGTGGTCGCGGCGAAGCCGGTGAGGCCGATGTTGCGCTCGATGGACATGTCCATCACCAGGCCCTGGGCCCGGCGGTCCTCGGGGACGAGGGCTAGGCCCGCGGCCATCGCCGCACTAGGGGCGCCGGTTCGCAGTCTCCGGCCCAGGACCTCGACTTCACCTCCGTCGAACCGGTCGACGCCGAACACGGCGCGGGCCAATTCGCTGCGGCCGGCCCCGACCAGTCCCGCCAGGCCCACGATCTCGCCTCGCCGGACTTCGAAGGAGACGTCCGTGAAGACACCCTCACGGGTCAGCCGGCGTACTCCGAGGGCCACTTCGCCGATCTCCGTGCGCTGCTTCGGGTACAGGTCGTCCAGGTCTCGGCCGACCATCCGGCGTACGAGGTCGTCCTCGCTCAGACCTTCGAGCGGTTCACTGGAGATCAGGGCGCCGTCGCGCAAGGTGGTGACACGCCGGCAGAGCGCGAAGATCTCCTCCAGACGGTGCGAGATGAACAGCACCGCCGCGCCCTGCGACCGGAGCGTCCTGACGACGCCGAACAGCCGGGCGACCTCGCTGCCGGTGAGCGCCGCGGTCGGCTCGTCCATGATCAGGACGCGGGCGTCGAAGGAGAGGGCCTTGGCGATCTCGACCAGCTGCTGGTCGGCGATCGACAGCCCGCGCGCCGGCCGGTCCGGGTCGAGGTCGACGCCGAGGCGTTCGAACAGCTCTGCTGTGGCCCGCCGGACCGCCCGGTGGTCCACCCGGCCGAACGAGCGGCGGGGCTGACGGCCCACGAAGATGTTCTCCGCGACGGACAGGTCCGGGAAGAGCGTCGGCTCCTGGTAGATCACAGCGACGCCGGCGTCGCGGGCATCGGCCGGGCCGTGGAACCCGACGGGCTCGCCGTCCAGCAGGACGGTTCCCGTGTCGGGGCGGTGCACACCGGCGAGCACCTTGATCAGCGTCGACTTTCCGGCACCGTTCTCGCCGGCCAGGGCATGGGCCTCTCCGGCGTACAGCCGCAGGGACACGCCGCGCAACGCCCGTACGGCACCGAAGGACTTGCTCACCCCCTCCAGCTCGAGTACCGGGGTCGTCTCCGGTTCGGGGTGCTTCATGGCTGTTCTCCCGTGCTTGTGGCGACCAGAGGGCTCGTCATGAAATGTTTCAGTGGAGTAGCCGGGAAGCTAGCCCCGCCCCGATCAACACGTCAAGGGGTGTTCCGCGTTGAGCATCACGAAACGTCAGGAGGCCGGAGAAAACGTTGTCAGCCCGCAGTGGACTGCCAGGGCACGCCCACGCGGACCGGTCCGGACCCGCGACGACACGATCCGGCAACAGCTCCCGCCGCCCGGCGAAAACTCTTGACTCCTCATGCGTGGGCGGTTAATTTCACGACGCGGTATGAATCGATTCATCACCGGGCAAAATCACCGGGCTGAGCTACGGCCGCTCAAAGTGTGCGAACCGATGCCGGCGCAGGCCCGGGTCCGGAGCCCGGAGGCGCCGGGTGAACGCCGTTCGCGAGGCACGGCATCACCGGACGTGAACCAAGGGCTGTCCCGCGATTCCTGGTGTATCGGCGCACGGCGTCGGATGCGGTGCACCGCCAGGCGGCGAGGCGCCCGCACGCTGGATGTATCCGGGCGTTTCGACAACGCGGCGAGGTGCCGTAGCTATCGTTTGGGCGCCCGCCAGGGATCGCGGGACAGCCCTCAGGCGCGGCCGCGGGGCAGCACGGGCAGGGCGGCCAGGCGGCGGTGCAGATAGCCGCCGCCCCAGGTCAGTTCATCCAGCGGCACCGCCGGGGCCAGTCCGTGCCAGCGGCCGAGCAGGGTGGTCAGGGCCACCGTGAGCTCCAGCCGTGCCAGCGCCGATCCGGGGCAGTAGTGCGGGCCCAGACCGAAGGTCAGGTGGCGGCTCGCGGTGCTCCGGTCCGGATCCAGCGTTCCGGGGTCGGCATGGCAGCGCGGGTCGTGATTGGCCGCCGCCACGGACAGCAGGACGCCGCTGCCCGCCGGAATGACCGTGGACCCGAACCGGACGTCCTCCAGCGTCACTCGCTTGGTGCTGAAGGGACCCGGAGTGTCCCAGCGCAGCAACTCGTCCACCGCACGCGGGATCCGCCCGGGTTCGTCCCGCAGGGACCGCTGCACTTCGGGGTGGCCCAGCAGGGCCACCACACTCATGCCGATCGCCTGCACCGTGCTGTCGAAACCGGCCAGCAGCAGCATCGCCAGGAGGGAGGCCACTTCGTCCTCGGCCGCACCGCCCTGCTCACGCCATGCGGCAAGCACACGGGAGACGACGTCGTCACCCGGTGCGGTGGTGCGGAGGGCCATCGTGGAGCGCACGAAGACGTCGATCCGGGCCACGCTCTCCTCGATCGTGGCGGCGGTGCAGCCCGCCTTGTCCGCGAGGCAGGCCACCGGCTCGTAAAGGGCGGCCCGCTCCTCCTCCGGCACGTCGAAGACCTCGCACAGCGACAGGAAGGCGAGCGGGCGCGCGAAGGCGTCCATCAGCTCGACCGGGCCGTCGCCGCGGGCCGCGTCGGCCGCGTCGAGGAGTTCGCCGGCGGCTCGCTCGATCCGCTCGCGGTGGGCGGCCATACGCGCCGGGGTCAGCGCCGGCGTCGCCAGACGGCGGATCCGCGTGTGGTCGGGCGGGTCGTAGTTGACCAGCGTCAGATCGAGTGCGCGGCGGCGCACGCCGGGATCGGGAACGCTGCCGCCGCTCAACGAGAGCCGGGGGTCCCGGAATCCGGCCCGCACGTCCTCGGCACGGGTCACCAGCCACACCGGCCGTCCGGCCGGCGTCCTGACCCGGGCCACGGGACAGGTCTCCCGGATGTCGGCCAGCGCCTCGGCCGGCCGGTTCAGGAAGCCGGCCCCGAGCGGCTGCGGCAGCGGCTGCTGCCCTGCCGGCGCGGGCGCGCCGGCCGTGACGGCGGGTTCGGTGTCCATCCGAAGGCGTCCTCTCGCGGTCGCGGAGTGTACTGGGGCCACGCTAGGAACGGCCGGTTGCCCGCCGGTTCGTGCCCGGTGGGATTGCGGTATGCCCGCGCGCCCGCCGCACCGGCCCGCCCACACGCCGACCAGGACGATTCACCGCGCGACAACCGGATGCGAACCGGTCCCGAACCTCCTGCTCCTAGCTTCCTGGCGGTCGGCGCAGCACCGCCGTCCGTCGTCCCGATCGCCCGTCGTATGGAGGACCAACATGGCCGAGAACGTCGAGCCCAACGAGACCCCCGCCGAGGACGCCCCCGAGGTCGTCGCACACGTCGAGTCGCCTGTCGGCTGGTGCGGCATCCACCAGGAGGTGGCCGAGGAGCCCGAGGTCATCGCGCACTCCGAGGCGCCCGTCGGCTGGTGCGGTGTGCACCAGGAGGCGGCCGAGACCGAGGAGCCCGAGGTGATCGCGCACTCCGAGGAGGGCGAGGACACCCCGTGGTGCGGCGTCCACCAGGAGCAGAACGCCTGATCCGGTCAACCGGTCGGCCCTCCTCGGTCGCGGCGGCGCACGACGCCGCCGCGGCCGGGGTTCGCTCCGGCCGACCCGCTCCTGCCACCACCCCGACCCGGAGGTTGCCGTGCCCGGTACGCAGTCTGTCGCCGTCCCCGCCGCCGGGGCCCGTCTGATCCACGCCGACAGGGGGTGGTGGTTCCTCGGCGCCGGCGGATACGCGCTGATGCGGCCCGGCCAGGTGGGGCCGGACGGCACCCTGCGGCCCTCGGCGGAGCGCTATCTGCGCGAGGCGGGTCTGTACGACGTTCGGCCCTACACCTCGTACTCGCTCACCGTGCTGACCAGCACGGACTGCAACCTCGGTTGCGGATACTGCTTCCAGAACACCGCACAGGATCCCAAGGGCGGCAGCCGGCCGCCGCGGATCCAGCACGCCCGCCTGACACCCGAAGCCATCGGACAGGTACTGGACTTCACCCGTGAGCGCATGGACGCGGCGGGGATGGACCGGCTGGCGCTCCTGCTGTTCGGCGGTGAGCCGCTGCTCAACCCGCGGGGCTGCCGCGACCTGCTCACCCGAGCACGGGAGCTGGGGCCCCTCACCGCGTCGATGACGTCCAACGGCACCCTGCTGACCCCGCTGATCGCCAAGGAGCTCAACGCGGCGGGTCTCGGCTCCGTCCAGGTGACCTTCGACGGCGACCGGGCCGACCACGACTCCATCCGGGTCAAGCGCTCCGGGGGCGGCACCTTCGACGTCATCGTCTCCAACATCGCGCGCGCCATCGAGAAGACCTCGCTGCGCTGGATGCTGCGGGTCAACGTCTCCCATCTCAACCGGAACGGCGTGGACGAGCTGGTCGAGCGCCTCGGTGCCCGACTCGATCCGGCACGCTGCGGCATCCACTTCGCACGGGTCGGTGACGTGGGCGTCGGCTACGCGAACAACCTCATGCACGAGGACGGCCTCGTCGGGGACTTCGTCCGCTGGCACGCCCGCGCGCTGGAACTCGGCTTCATGGTGGCCCGTCCGCGCGCCCATGTCCCCTGCCAGGCCTGCTCCTTCAGCGACGGACGCTACGGCGCGGTCATCAACGCCGACGGCGTCCTCGCCAGTTGCTGGGAGACCGCCGGCAAGCCCGGCATGGAGGTGGGCACCCTCACCGACGGCTATATGACCGCCGAGCAGACGGAGGGCCGCTGGGTCAGCTGCCACGACCATTACCAGTACGACGAGGAGGCGGCCGTCCGCGCCACCTTCCAGGACCGGGTCGACGCCGGTGTCCTGGACTGCCTCAACGCCGTCGGACGGCTGGGATGAAGAGCGCCGGCATCCTGCGCACCAACCCCGACTTCCGCCGCTACTGGCTCAGTTCGACCCTTTCCACGCTCGGTTCCCAGCTGTCGCTGCTGGCCTTCCCCCTGCTCGTCCTGTCCATCGGCGGGAGCGCCGCGCAGGCCGGCACGGTGGCGACGTGCTCGATGGTGACCCGGACGCTGTTGCGTCTGCCCGCCGGCCAGTTCGCCGACCGGCTCGACCGCCGCATGATCATGGTCGGGACCGATCTGGTGCGACTCGTGGCGCTGGCCAGCATTCCGCTGGCGTCGGGGCTGGGAGAGCTAGGCCAGACGCATCTGCTGTGTGTGGCCATAGTGGAGGGCGCGGCCACCGCGCTCTTCTCCCCCGCGGCCACGATCGCCGTGCGCGACGTGGTGCCGGAGAAGGATCTCACCGACGCGCTGAGCCGCAGCCAGACCGCCATGGCGTCGAGTTCGCTGATCGGGCCGTTCCTCGGCGGCTGGCTGTTCACCCTGGACCCGATCCTCCCGTTCGCGGTCGACGCCGCCTCGTACGGGGTGTCCGCGCTGCTGCTGCTGCGGATGGGCACGCTGCCCTCCCAGAAGGTCCCGGACACCGAGCGCGACAACCGGCTCACCGCCGGGCTGCGGTGGCTCACGCACCAGCGGGCGCTGCTGGCGGCGCTGCTCTTCGCCGCGGGCATCAACATCGTCTCGGCGGCTGCCCAGACGACCATGGTCGTCTCCCTGCGCCAGAGCGGCGCCGGCGGGACGGCGATCGGAGCGGTGATGGCCTGCGCCGGCATCGGGGGGCTGCTCGGCGCGGCCGCGGCGCCATGGCTGATCAAGAGGAACCCGGCCGGCCGGATGTTCCTGCTCATCGGCACCGTCTGGGCACTCGGACTCGCCGTGTTCTCCGCGACCACGCAGCCCTGGGTGATCGGCCCGGTCCTGGTGGTGGTCGTCTTCTTCAGCCCGCCTGCGGGCATCGTGGTCGGCCGCGCGATCCTCGTACTCGCACCCCGCGATCTTCTGGGCAGGGTCAGCACGGCGACCGGGCTGCTGATGGCCGGTCTCGCCTCCGCCGGACCGGTCATGGCGGGCGCGTTCGTGGACTCCATGGGCGGGAGCCGCACCTGGCTGATCCTGGCCGGGGCAGCCGCGGTGGTCACCGTGGTCTCGTCGGTGCCGCTGCTGCGCGAGACCAGTCTGGACGCCACTGGCGACGCCGGCAACGGCAACGACGGCGCGAACGACCGCGGCGACTCGGACACCGCCCTGCCCTCCGAGCGGCCGGCCGGCGAGCCGCATCCCGAACAGGCCGCCCCTGACGGCACGGAGCCCGTGGGCCTGATCCCCGCGCCTCCCGCACCGCGCCAGGGCACCGGCGGCAGCTGACCCCGCCCTCCGCCCGTGTCCGCCGTGACCGTCCTCCCAGGAGTGCCGCGATGACCGTGTCCCCGCCCCGCGACGCCGGGCCGACGCCGGCCCGGCCCGCCTACCCGGCCGCTCCCCGCAGCGGACCGGTGGAGCTCGTGCACGGACAGCCCGTGGCGGACCCCTACCGCTGGCTGGAGGACCCCGAGGACCCCGCCACCGCCGCGTGGAGCGCCGCCCAGGACGTGCTCCACGCGCAGGAGGAGGCGCGCTGGCCGGGCCGGGAGGCGCTCCGCGAGCAGATGGCGGCGCTGCTCGCCGGCGGTGGCAGCGGCCCGCCGGTGGTGCGCGGCGGGCGCGCGTTCCACCTGCGCAGGGAACCGGGGCATGAACTGGCCGTGCTCGCCGTCCGGGAGAACGGCCGGACCCGGGTGCTGCTCGACCCGCTGGCGACCGACCCGTCGGGCACCACGGTGCTCGACGCCTGGGAGCCCTCGTGGGAGGGCGGCCTGGTGGCCGTACAGCTGTCCTGCGGTGGTACGGAGAACTCGGTGCTGCGGGTACTCGACGCGCGGACCGGCGAGGTGGTGGACGGGCCGCTGGACCGGGTCCGCCGCTCTCCCGTGGCGTGGCTGCCGGGCGGCCGGGCCTTCTACTACGTACGCCGGCTGCCGCCGCAGGAGGCCGTCGGCGCGGGCCGTCACCGCCGTGTGTATCTCCACGAGGTCGGAAACCCGGCCGGGCTCGACACGGAGATCTTCGGCGCCGGACGGCCGGAGACCCAGTACTACACCGTGGCCACCTCCCCCGACGGCCGCCTCCTGGTCATCGGCGCCAGTGAGGGCACCGCGCCGCGCACCGACCTGTGGACCGCCGACCTCACCGTGACCGGCCCGGACCGGCCCGCACTGCGCCGCTTCCAGCACGGCACCGACGCGCACACCGCCGTCCGCCTCCGGCCGGGCCGCGGTCCCCTGCTGCTCCGGACGACCGCCGGCGCCCCGCGCGGCCGGATCGCCGCGGCCCGTCGCGACGCCACTGGCCCCGGTCAGTGGCACACCCTGGTCGGCGAGCAACCCGGCACCGTGCTCCAGGACTTCGCGGTCCTGGACGGCCCGGCACTTGACCGGCCCCTGCTGCTGGTCGCACGGACCCGGCACGCGGTCGGCGAGATGACCCTGCACGACGCACGGACGGGCGCCCTCGCCGGGTCCGTGACCCTGCCGGGGCACGGGTCGGTCTCGCGACTGACCACACGTCATGACCCGGGGCACGAGGCGTGGTTCGCGTACACCGACCACGTCACCCCCAACGTCGTCCTGCACTACGACGCGGTCACCGGGCGCCTGCGCCCCTGGCCGGCCGACTCGGCGGCCGGCCGGCCGGCCGACGGGGTGAGAGTCACCCAGGAGGTCGTGCGTTCCCGTGACGGAACCGACGTGCGCATGTTCGTGATGTCTCCCGCGGGACGTCCCGACCGGCCCCGCCCCACCGTCCTCACCGGGTACGGCGGCTTCGGCGCTTCGATGACGCCCGGCTTCACCCCGCAGGCCCTGCCGTGGGTGCGGGCCGGCGGCGTGTACGCGGTGGCCTGTGTGCGCGGCGGCGGCGAGGAGGGCGAGGAGTGGCACCGGGCCGGGCGCCGCGAGCACAAGCACAACACCTTCGACGACTTCGACGCCGCAGCCGACCATCTGCTCCACGCCGGATGGGCCGCGCCAGGCCGTCTCGGCGTCCTCGGCAGTTCCAACGGCGGTCTGCTGGCGGCGACCGCGCTGACCCGCCGTCCGGAGGCCTACGCGGCCGTCGTGTGCGCGGCGCCGCTGCTTGACATGGTGCGCTACGAGCTGTCGGGGATGGGGGCGAGCTGGCGCGACGAGTACGGGAGCGCCGAGGACCCCGACGCCTTCGCGCGGCTGCTCGCGTACTCCCCGTACCACCGGGTGCGCGAGGGCGCCCGCTACCCGGCCGTGCTGCTGGCCGTCTTCGACGGCGACACCCGGGTCGATCCCGCGCACGCCCGGAAGATGTGTGCCGCCCTTCAATGGGCCGGAACGGGTGACGGACCGGTGGTGCTGCGTACCGAGCGCGGCGTCGGTCACGGCACGCGCGGCGCCTCGCGCAGTGCCGGCCTGTACGCGGACGTGATGGCCTTCTTCGCCCGCTACCTGGGCCTCGACCTGACGGGGGACGTCCCGGCATGAACGTACTTCTGTGCCCGCTGAGCGACCCGGGCTACCTGTACCCGGCCCTCGCGGCCGGCCGGGAACTGAGCCGCCGCGGCCATACGGTCCAGGTGCTCGCCGGGCAGCAGGCCGAGGCAGCGGTCACCGCGGCGGGCCTGACGATGTCGGCCGTCACGGACCCCACCGCCCTGTCGGTGACCCACTGGACCGTCCGCGGCCCCGAACAGCACACGGCGGTGGCGCGTGCGGTCCGGCGGCTGCGGCCCGATGTCCTGGTCACCTCCGTGCTCTGCCACGGCGCTCTGGTGGCCGCCGAGAGCGCCGGGCTGCCGGTGGTGGTCCTCGGACTGGCGGCGTACCTGTGGTCGTACCGCACGGGGCCGGCGGACGAGTGCGGCCGCGCGTGGCGGCTGGCGGAGACCGTGAAGCACTACGCGTCGGTGCGGGAGGCGGCCGGTCTCGCCCCGCGGCGCGACCGGTTCGCGGACACCCCGCTGCTCGGCGCCGCCTTCCTGCTGCGCGGGCACCCCGCCCTGGAGGTGCCCGGCGCCGAACTGCCCGGGGCCGTAGGGCATGTCGGTCCCTGCTGGTGGGAGCCGGAACCGCCGGCGGCCGAACCGCTGCCGGATTCCAAGCCCCTGGCGTACGTCCATCTGGGCCGTACCTTCGGCGGCACCAGCCTCTGGCCGCGGCTCAACACCGCCTTCACCTCGGGCACGCACCGGGCCGTCGTGGAACTGGGGCGGTCGGGTGCGCCCGAGGCCGCACCGGGCGCCGACCTGATCGTGGGGCGTCGTCGCTGGATGGGGCCGCTCGTGGAACGGAGCGACCTCGTCCTGACCAATGCGACATCGGCCCCCGTGCTCGCCGCGCTCCTGCACGGCAAGCCGCTGCTCGTCGCCCCCAACGGCTCGGAGCAGAAGGTCCTCGCCGCCGGCTGTCTGCGCGCGGGTGTCGCCCGCAGGCTCCCGGAGCCCGGTGCCCGTGCCGAGGCCCTGCGGGCCGCGGTCCACGACACCGCCCGCGACCATGGGCTGCGTGCCCGCACGGAGGAGGTGGGCGGCCTGCTCGCCGACGGCAAGAGCGAGGCGCGTGCCGCCGACGCCGTGGAATCGGCGGCACGCTGACCCCGGACGGATCGGCCGGCACGACGCCCGGCTGATACGGCTTCGTCGCTGACGGCCTCACCCGGCGCCTCAACTACCGTGCGACCCCTGCGGCGGCATCCCGTCGAGGAGCACGTCCCGCAGCGCGGTCACGAGCTCCAGGCTCCGCGCCTGGACCGCCGACGGTGTCGCGTCACCGCGCCGCTCGGCGACGACGGCGAGAGCCGCCGCGGCCTGGCGTGCGAAGAGAGCGAGCAGGTCGAGTTCGGAGAGGCTGGACCGGGACTGCTCGACGGGGTCGAGCACTTCGAGCACACCGAGTACCCGGTCCCGGTGCGCGAGGGGCGCCGCCATCAGCGCGTCCGGGACGTACCCGGTCGACTGGGCGACGTCCCGGGCGAACATTCCCTGGTTGCGCAGGTCGTCCGCGACCATCGGCTCGCCCGAGACGAGCACCCAGCCCGCCAGCCCCCGGCCGGCGGGGAACCGGGAGCCCACGAGTGACTCCTCGCCCTCCCCGGCCACTGCCTGGAAGACCAGTTCGTCGGCGTCCTCGTCGTGCAGCAGGAGGGAGCTGGCCGCGGCTCCGAAGATGGCCCGTGCGGTCTCGACGACGGACTGCAGCAGATCGCGCTCGGCGCTGCCGGCCCGTGTCGCGGGGCCCACGCCGGTGGCGGGGACGAGGCCGTGGGACTGGCTCATGATTCACCTCTGGTTCCTGGTGCGCCGATCCGCACGTTCGCGGCGGAGAGGTACAGCGCGTGCTTGATCTGAAATGGCGTCAATTTCGGTCTGCTGCCGAGCAGTCGTGCGCACATCCCGCTGATGAAGGGAGTGGCGAAGCTGTTCCCCGTGGTGCGGATGGTCCTGCCGCCCGTCCAGGCCACCTGCACGTTCTGGCCGGGTGCGAAGAACTCCACGGGCGGTGCGGGGTTGTAGAGGAAGAGCCCGGAGTCGTCCTCGCGGTGCGTACCGACGGAGATCACCGACGAGAACCGCCAGGGGAAGCTCTCCACCGGTGTGTTGTGGGCCGATGCCACCAGCGTGGTTCCGGTGAAGAACGCCTGGTCGGCCAGGGACCGCAGGGTTTCGAGGAACTTCGGGCGGGTCGTGGACAGACTGAGGTTGACCACGTCGAAGCCCTGGTCGACGGCCCAGCGCAGTCCGGTGAGCAGGGCGTCGCCGCTGCCGGTGAAGCCCTCCCCCAGCACCCGCACGCTGTACAGGTCGCAGCCCGGCGCCACCCGGCGGACGATTCCGGCGCACGCCGTGCCGTGTCCGCATCCGTCGCCGGTGCCGTCCGGCAGCGGACCGCTGTCGACGACGTGCAGGCTCCCGTCGGCGGTGGGCACCACCTCGTAGGAGCCCTGCACCGGGCCGACCGATGGGTGACCGCACTCCACTCCGGTGTCGACCACGCACACGCGTACGCCCGAACCGTCCGACCATGCCGAGGGGTCGGCGGGCGGAGTGTCCGCGAGCAGGGCGAGGTCCTCGGGAGCACGGTCGCGCAGGCTCCAGGTGAGCCCTCCTGCCGTCCCGGTGGTCATGGGGTCCTTCCTTCCGGCCCGGACCGGCGGCCGGTGCTCCGGGCCGCGGCCGCGCTGTCGTCGGCGAACGCGGCCGCGCGGTCCGCGCCGAGCCGGTGTCCCTTGGCGGCGAAGTGCTGCTGCGCCGTGCGGGCCGCCCGCTCCGCTTCGTCGTGCCGTGCCAGCGTGCGCAGCGTGTGGGCGCGATCGAGGGCCGCGGTGCCGCGGACGACCGGGGAGTCGGTTTCGGCTGCCGCGGCGGTCGCCCGGCCCGCGCCCGCCCGTGCGGCGTCCGGCTGCCCCGTGAGGGCCAGGGCACGGGCCCGCAGCCCCTCCGCGTCGGCGGACTCCGCCGGGGGCAGACCTGCCTCCTGGGGGTCCGGCAGGGCGAGTGCCGGTGCCGGATCCCCGCGCTCCAGCAGGATCCGGGCCCGTTCACGGGCGATGCCGGGCAAGGCGCCCGTGGCACCGAGTTCACGGCCGGCGCGGGCGGCCTCGTCCAGGAGGGCGAGCCTGCGGTCCGGCGTACCCGTCAGCGCCTCGACCTCGGCGGCGAACAGCGGGACGAACAGCGCGCTCTCGGCGTAGCCGAGGCCGCCCGCGAGCCGCGCCGCCTCGGCCAGCCTCTCCCGTGCCTCGTCGTGGCGGCCCTGCAGGGCCAGGAGTACGGCCAGCGGACAGGCCAGGGTGGCGCGGACGGTGGGCCGTCCGGAGCCGTGGGCCGTCAGCAGTTCCTCGCAGCGGGCGACGGCTCGCCCGACCGGGGTCGGCCCCCGCCACAGGGAGATGCCGACCGCGCCGAGCGCCAGGGCCCGTTCGGGTTCGGCGTCGGCACGGCCGGCGTGGTCCAGCGCCTGCCGAAGCAGCGACTCGGCTTCGGCGTGCCGCCCCTGCCGCTGGCGGTCCTGTGCGATGCGGACGCAGGCGCGTGCGATGCCCTGGTCGTCGCCCGCCACCGTGAAGAGCGCGAGGGCCGCCTCGGCCACCTCGGTCGCCGCCCCGTGCCGGGGGTCCAGGGCTGTCAGCGCGAGCCGGGCGTGGGCGGCGCCCAGTCGGTCACCGGCCCGGTCCGCCGTGTCGAGCGCCCCTGCCAGCAGTTCCCGGCCGCGCACCGGCTCACCGCGGGCGACCTTCGTCTCGCCGAGCCGCCGGGCGGCCTCGGTGGCTGCGGGTTCACCGGGAGCGGCGAGGTCCAGCCCCTGGGTCAGGAGATCGTCGGCCCATGGCAGGTCGGAGCGCGCCAGCGCGGCCGCGCCGGCCCGGATGAGCAGGCCGGCGGCGCGCGTGCGCAGCACGTCGGTGTCCCCGTCGCGCATGCCCAGTTCGGCGAGCAGCCGGTGGGCCCGGGCCAGGTGGGTCCCGACGGCGGCGTCGCCCGCCTCGTGCCGGACGAGGACGCGGGCGGCGTGCTCGTGGCGCCGGGCGCGTACCTTCTTGGCCATCCCCCGGTAGGCGGTCTCCTGCACCAGGGCGCTGCCGAACCGGAGTACGGAGCTCATGGCCAGGGTGCGGCCTCCGGGCTCGACGAGGCGCCGTCGTACGAGGCCGCGCAGCCCGGCGGCGGACCCGCCGGGGCAGGAGTGCTCGGCGTCGGCGAGTTCCGTCAGGTCGGCCGGGCGGAACTCGCGTCCCAGGACGGCGGCCAGCTGGAGCAGGGTCCGCTCCTCGGGTGGCAGCGCGTCGATACGGGCGCCGAGCAGGGCGTGCACGGTGAGCGGCAGGTCGTCGCACTGGGCCGCCACGGCTGTCAGGTGTTCCAGGTACAGCGGATTGCCCTCCGCGCGGTCGAGGGCCCCCTCCAGCACTCCCTGCCGGTGGGCCGCCACCTCGATCAGTTCACCGGCGAGCAGGGCGGCCTCCTCGCGGGTGAGCGGCGTGAGCATGAGCGAGGCGGACCGCATCCGGCCGCTGCCCCATCCGGGGTGTGCCTCCAGCAGTTCGGGACGCGCGGCGCACACCACGGCGACGGCCGAGCGGTCGAGCTCGTCCAGCAGCCGCTCCGCCATGTCGAGCAGCGGCGCGGACGCCCAGTGGCAGTCGTCGAGTACGAGCACCACGGGCCGCTCACGGGACAGCGCGTCCAGCAGGCAGGCCAGTGCCATGAGGGTGTCGTCGGCCGACGGGCTGGGTGTGCCGTCTGCGAGCAGGCCGCTCCGCAGCAGGCGCAGTGCCTGTTCGGCCTCGATCCGCTCGTGCACCGGAAGTCCCGCGAGACCGGCGTCCTCCCCGACGGCCGCGAGTACCTGGCGTACCGCTTCGGCGAGCGGAGAGAGGGTGCCGGTCTCGCCGTACGGACGGCATCGGCCCTCGCCGTACGCCGGGCAGTCCCGCAGCCACTCGCGCAGCAGGCGCGTCTTGCCGAGGCCCGCCTCTCCGTAGACGGTCACCAGGTGCGAGCGGGGGTCCGCCGTCAGTTTGCGCAGCAGCAGGCGGAGTTCGGCGAGTTCCTGCTCGCGGCCGATGAACGGGGTGTCGAAGCGGCGGACCCGCTCGGGGTCGTCCTCGTGCAGACCGACCAGGCGGAGGGCCGGGACGGGGGCGTCGACACCCTTGAGTGACAGCGCTCCGGCCGATTCGGTGACCGCCGAGGGCCCGGCGGCGCGCAGTGTGGCGGGCCCGATCAGGATCTCGCCCGGACCGGCGTGCTGCTCGAGCCGGGCGCCGATGTTGACGACCTCTCCGGAGACCAGGGCCTGCCGGGCGGCGGGGTCGACGCTCACCACGACCTCTCCCGTGTTCACGCCGATGCGGACGGCGAGCCGCACCCCGTGCTCGCGCTCCAGTTCGGCGTTGAGTCCGTCGAGGCCGGTGATCATCCCGCGGGCGGCTGCCAGGGCCCGGTGGGCGTCGTCCTCATGGCGCACGGGGACGCCGAAGACGGCCATCACGGCGTCGCCGATGAACTTCTCCACCGTTCCGCCGTGTTCCTCGATCCGGGCCCGCATCAGCGCGAAGTACCGGAGTGTGACCGTGCGCAGGGTCTCCGGGTCGAGCCTCCCCGACAGGGCCGTGGATCCGACGAGGTCGCAGAAGACCACGGTCACCACCCGGCGTTCCTCGGCCGTCGCGGTACCTGCCACGGCGACGCAGGCCGTTCCGCAGCCGGGGCAGAAGGCCGCGCCGTCCGGTGGCGGTTCGGGGCACCGGGGGCACTTCATCCGTATGGACCCGGTCATCAGAACAGCGCTCCGCCGGCGATCTCGCTGTGCGCCTGCACCTCCGGCTCGGCGGCGTCCAGCCGCTCCTTCAGGCCCAGCAGCAGGGTCAGTTCCTCCGCGCTGAGGTCCTGGAGCACCTCGCGCTGCTCCGGTGACAGGCTGTGCAGCGGGAACCCGGCGTCCTCCAGTGTGCGGAGGCGGTCGCGATCGTGCGCGTGGTCAGTCATGAGCGCTCTCCGATACGTGGGGTGCCGTGGCGATGCGGTCGAACAGCTCGGCGAGGGCGGTGACCGTGTGCAGCGCGCTGACGGCGACCAGGGAGCGCCGCGCGGGGTCCAGCGGCAGCCGGCCGATGAGCCGGTCCAGGTCGGCGCTGTGCCCGTCGTCGAGGTCGGCGTGGAGGCGGACGGTCTCGAACGCGGCCTGCGGCAGGCCCGTCTCGCGTGCCAGCCGGCCGGCCAGACCGGGTGCCGGCGCGTTTCCCTCCAGTACGGCGATGTAGCCGAGCAGGGCCACGGGGTGGCTGTGCTCGATCCAGTAGTACTGCGCTCCCACCAGGGCGGCGACATGGGCCGGCGGAACGGAACCGGTCAGCTCGCACGGTGCCGTCCCGGATGCCTCGGCGTCGGTGAGCAGCCAGTCGTCGTGGCCGCGTTCCTGCTCGGCGTGTGCCCGCAGATAGCGCGCGAGGGGCGGGGCGAGCGGGTCCTGCGGCAGCCTCTCGCACCGGGCGGCGGCCCGCTCCATCAGCGGCACGGAGGCGCGGATCACCTGGTGCATGGCGCGCAGGTAGTGCCGGTACCGGCCGGGGAGCCCGGCGTCGGAGTGCCACATGCGGGCGGCGGCGGACCTCAGTACGGGCTGTACCAGGGACAGTTCGAGTCGCAGGCTCGCCGCGGCCGACACGTTCACGCGGGAGCCTCCTCGTCCACGGGGCCGCCGAGCAGCACGAGCGGCGCGTACGGCTCGCTTCCGTACCGCCGCATCAGCACCTCGGCCCCCGCATCTCGCTGGAGCCGGGCGCCGAGTGCGTCCATGGCACCGGCCGCGGGGCGGGATCCGGTCCGTTCCGCGGCGGCCAGCGCCGCGGGCCGTCGCGCCAGGCCACGGCAGTCGGCACAGGAGGCGACGCCCGCGGTGCGGATGGTGCGCAGTACGGGTGAGTCCTGGCAGCGGCTCCGTATCCGCGTCCAGTCGTCCGTGGCGATGTGTCCCAGGCGCAGATGCTCGGGCACCGGGCGGGCGTCCACCACGCCCTGATTGCAGCAGGCCGTGACGGTGCCGTCGAAGGCGACCACCGGCCAGGCCGCCATCGCGCAGGGTGCCGGCTTCGCCCCGGCGCCGTCGGCCTGCACCGTACGCGCGGCCGCCCAGCCCGCTGCCCGGCCAACCGGCCGGACGTGATTGACCAGTACGGCCGCCCGGTCACGGAACTCGGCACGTATGGAAGCGGTGATGTCCGCGAGATACGGGTCGTCCACGGAATCGCCCACCACGTGAAAACTCACGTCGATTCCGCTCTCCATGATGAGATGCACCGCGCGGAAGGCCGCCGCACGCGGAACTTCACGTTCGTGGAATACGTCGATGCTCGCCGAGAAATGTTCGACATGACCGAGCGCCCGCATGATGCGGTCGGGAACCCGCCCGTCGGCCGCGAAGAACATACCGCTGAGCACGGAGGTGCGCGTCCCGGACGAGGCGGCGAGCATCGCGAGCTCACCGACGAGCGCGGGCCGCAGCAGCGGCTCACCGCCCGTGAGCATGAGGACCTCTGGACGGTTCCCGGCGGTGAACCCGCCGACGAAGCGGCGCAGCGCCGCGGCCGGGGTGTCCTCGCCCCGTGTCCCCGACGATGTGGAGCAGTGGGCACAGCTCAGCGGGCACCGCCTGGTGAGGGTGGCGAGCAGCCCGGCAGCCGGAACCGGACGCAGCTCGATGATCTCCGCCAGTCGCATCGCGTCACCTCCGTCGGTCAGCGGGACAAGCGGCGTCAGGGTGCGCGGGAGCGGTTCGGTCGCGGTTGGTGCCGGGTTGGGGCCCGGTACGCGGCGCAGGACCGGCCGGGTGTGCGGGGTACCGAACCCGGCCTGACGTTTCGCCCGGTTGTATGCGTCTATTGCCGCTTTATCCCGGCGGGTGCGTTGCTGCATGCACCTTGAGCCATCCTCGGCCCCATGGCCCCGCCTCCGACTTGTGACCATGCTGTGAAGAACCGAAGGAATTCCCTCGAATTCCCGAAGTTTTCACGGCTCCTCGCGGATTCGCTCACCCCCCCGACCGCACCCCGGAGGCTTTCGTGCACGCAATTGCTCTCTCTTCCCCGAATTCCGACGACACCGGCTGGGGAAGGGGTTGAGGACAATGACCGACACGTTCACCGAAATCCGCACCGGAGAGGCGGATCCCGGGATTCCGCGAGAACACGCCGGCGAGGCCGGTGCCGCTCCGCTCCGCATCGACCTTCTCGGCCCCCTGCGAGCCTCCCGCGACGGCCTGCCCCTGCCGCTCGGCCCGCTCAAGCAACGTCTCGTCCTGGCGGTTCTCCTCACCCGTCCGAACACACCGGTGTCGATGGAGGAACTCACCGACGCCCTCTGGCCGGACGATCCGCCGCGCACGGCCCGCAAGAACCTCCAGGTGTACGTCTCGAACCTCCGCCGGGTACTCGACCCCGGCGACCTCGGCCGGCTCCGTCACGGCCCCGGCGGGTACGTCCTGCACCTCACGGCGGACGAGTGCGACAGCCTGCGGTTCGACGAACTGGCCCGGCACGGCGATGCCGAGCTGCGCGCGGGTGCGCCGAACCGCGCCGCCCTCCACTACCGCCGGGCCCTGGACCTGTGGCGTCATGCGCCCTTCAGTGATCTCGCGGCCCGTGCCGATGTGCTGCGCGCCGCCGTGGACCGGCAGCACACCCGCCGGCTGGCCGTGTACGAGGCATGGGCGGAGGCGCAGTTGGAGACCGGCGAGCCCGCCCCGGTCGCCGACACCGTGGACGAGATGGTGAGCCGGCACCCCCTGCGGGAACGGCTGCGCGCCGCCCAGGTCACCGCGCTGCACAGGGTCGGCCGCAGAACGGAGGCGTTGGCCGCGTACGACGACTGCCGCCAGCAGCTCTCCCGGGAGCTGGGGCTGGAGCCCGGCGCGGCACTGCAGTCGGCCTACCGCTGCCTGCTGGAGAACGCCGCCCCGTCCCGGCCGCGCGGCGGCCACACCGGGTCCCGGCTGCTGCCGCCGGACCTCGCCGACTTCACCGGGCGTTCGCGTGAACGGGACGCCCTCAGCGCGCAGTTGGGGTGTGAGGGCGGGCCCCCGGTGCTTCTCACCGGACCGGCCGGCATCGGCAAGACGGCACTCGCCGTGCAGGTCGCGCACCGCCTCGCCGCCCGCTACCCCGACGGTGTTGTCGCCACCCGGCTGTGCGCCGAGGACGGGTCCATCCGCCCGTGGTCATCGGTGCTCGCGGAGCTGGCCCGTTCCCTGGGCTGCGCCGAACGGCTGCCCCCCGACCGGGAGGAGGCCGCCACCGTCTGGCGGTCCTGGCTGTCGGGGCGCCGGGTCCTGCTGCTCCTGGACGACGTACCCGACGCCGCCGCCCTCGGCCCGCTGCTGCCACCGTCCGGCCCCACCGCCGCACTGGTCACCTCCCGGAGCCGGCTGCCCTGTCTGGAGTCCGCGCACCGGACCGAACTCCCGCCGCTGTCCGCCGATGAGGCCCTGCACCTGCTCGGCCGCATCATCGGCCGGACCCGGCTGGCGGCCGAGTACGGCGCCGCCGAACGCATCGTCGCCGCCACCGGGTTCCTCCCGCTCGCCCTGCGGGCCGGCGGAAACCGCCTCTCCGTGCTGCGCCACATGCCGCTCGGGCAGTACGCGGACCGCCTCGAGCACCCTTCGGAGGCGTTGGACGAACTCTCGTCCGGCGGCCTCGGGGTCCGCGCCCGTCTCGCCGGTGCCTGGGCCCGGCTGCCCGGCCCCGCCCGTGTCACCCTCCGAGCCCTGGCCACGCTGCCTGACCCCGCCTTCTCCCTCCCCGCCGCCGCCCGCGCCCTGGGCCTGGACGGACGGGAGACCCAGCGCGCCCTGGAGGGCCTGATCGACGTCGGCGTCCTGGCTCCGCCGTCCTGTCCTGAGGTGACCGCGCACCGGGGTGCGGCCTCGGAACCCGTGCGCTATGAACTCCCCTGGCTGACCCTGCTGTTCGCACGGGAGCAGGCGGCCGGGCCGGGAGCACGGTGCTAGTGCCGCGGCGGGCAACGTTTGCCCGTAAAGGAGCGGCGTCCGGTGCGTGCTCCCGGCGTGCCGTCCGGAGGTCCTCGTACTGGACGTACTCGGGCTTTCGGCCGGTGCGGCGAGAGTGCGTGCCGGGCGTCGCGACGGGGCAAACATTGCCTGCCACGGCACTAGTGCCGCGGCGGCCGGGTCAAGCCGGCCCCGCCGCCGCGGAATCCGGCCATCCTGGGCGGGCCGGCCATCCTGGGCTCGCAGGCCGTCCTCCGCGGACCGGGACGGCTCCGCGGACCGGGACGGCTCCGTCCCGGGGAGCCTCCCGGCCGCCTCCGGCCCGATCGGCGGGAGGGGCGACGGCGCCGTCCGCGTCCGGTCGGGCGCGGACGGCAGCGGTGTGCGGTTCAGGCGCTGCCCGGGGCCGGAGCGGAGGACTGCACCCGGGCGAGATAGCCCGCCTGGAAGCGGCTGGCCGCACCCAACTGCTCCATGATCTCGGCGATGTGCTTGCGGCAGGTACGCAGCGACATACCCAGGCGCCGGGCCACCATCTCGTCCTTCATGCCCTCCGCCAGCAGCCGCACGATGGCCTGCTTCACCTCGTCCCGCGCCGAACTCTCCGTCCAGGCCGGGTGGTAGGGCTCGGCCAGCGACCAGGTGTGGTCGAAGGTGGCGCACAGGTACGCCACCGTGGACGGCTCGTGGATGACGATGGCCGCGTCCAGGTCGTCCTGGTGCGGAATGAACACCGTCTCCCCGTCGAAGGCCACCATGCGGCCGAACAGTTCGCTCATCGTCCTGATCTCGGCGCCCTCGTCGGTCATCCGCCGGGCGTACTCCTGCGTGGGCAGGTGGTAGCGGGCCGTGTGCTGGTACAGCGTGCGCATCCGCACACCCCGGCGCAGCATGTCCCGGTCCTGGATGAACGCCTGCTCCAGCAGCGTCGGGGAGCGGCCCCCGCCGGGGTGGCAGGTGCGGACCTCCTGGCGACACCTCATGGTCGCCTCGGTGATCATGCCCACGACCGTCTTCAGGTCCGTGACCTCCGTCAGGGGCGGCCGCCCCTGCCACCGGCGCCGGCTCTCCGCATAGAACGGTGTCAGGAGGGCCAGCTCACCCCGGAGCTGGTCGATCTCGGCCAGCTGCCGGCGGAGCCCCGCCTCCTTCGGCGCGACCAGCGCCGCGATGGCGGCGTCCGGGGCCACCGGCACCAGCCGGTCGGAATCCTCGGGCAGATGGCGCAGCAGCAGCAGTCCGGTCAGGGTCGCCACCGCCGAGGCCGCACAGTCCTCCGTCAGCCCCAGTGTCGCGCCCAGCGTCCTCGCGTCGCACGATCCCTGGTCGCTCACCCACCGGAACACCCGGACGGCGTCCTCGGACAACTGCGTGCCGGACACCGTCCTGCCGGCCGCCCCGCCAGGACCCGGTAACTGGCCGTGCTCACCCATGGCGC
Source organism: Streptomyces poriferorum (assembly GCF_019399235.1). Classification (GTDB taxonomy): domain Bacteria; phylum Actinomycetota; class Actinomycetes; order Streptomycetales; family Streptomycetaceae; genus Streptomyces; species Streptomyces poriferorum. The sequence goes on from NZ_JAELVH010000031.1 coordinate 41,276, forward strand.
CCACCCCTCATCAGCCAGATGGCTCCGCCCCCGCCCGTACAGATGTCTATTGTTCAGATGCGCGGTAGATATTCCCAGACCCCCTGGAAGGAATCACCGTGGAACGAACCAAAGGGGCAATCACCCTGATCCTGGGACTCCTCACTCTCCTTCTCAGGGGCCGGGTCCGCTCGCGGCGGCAGCGCGCCGGTGGTGACGGGGGTACGGCCCGCGAGGTGCTCAACCAGCCTCCGCGGCCGGTGCGCGGAAACGATGACGACACACCGGCCGTGCCCACACCCCACTGGTGAGCCGGCGGCGCGATTGCCCCGCGCCCGGCGGTTGTCGCGGACGCCCGTTGCCCCGACGATGGGCAGGAACGCCGCCACGGACAGGAGGGCGAGTTGACGGACCCCTGGGTGGCCCTGGCCGCCGACGCCAGCCCCGGCGCCCGGCTCGGTGAACTGCGCCGTGCGCACGAGGCGTTCACCTCCGACGGGCGGCTGGAGAAACCGGTGCGCACCGTGGTGGGCCAGTCGTGGCGACGCTCCGCCCGGGCGCGGGTCAGCCCGGACGGCGCGGCATCGGTCGAGCTCTGTGCGAACGAGCTCGGACCATACAGGGACACCCACCCCCTGGCTCCTGCCATGCCGGTGATCCGCGAACTCATGGGCGCCTACGCCATGGACGGCGAACATCTTCTCGCGGTCTGCGATGCGCACGGCATGCTGCTGTGGGTCGAGGGGCATGCGCGGGCACGTCGGCGCGCGGAGCGGATGAACTTCGTGGAGGGCGCCCGCTGGGCCGAGTCGGAGGCCGGGACGAACGCGCCCGGGACGGCGCTCGCGGTCGACCGCCCGGTCCAGGTGTTCGCCGCAGAGCACTTCCTGCGGCCGGTCCAGCAGTGGACGTGCGCGGCCGCCCCGCTGCACGACCCGCGCACGGGCCGGGTCCTCGGTGCCGTCGACATCACCGGCGGGAACGGGCTCGCCCATCCGCACAGCCTGGCGTTCGTCCAGGCGGTGGCGCGCGCCGCGGAGTCCCAGCTCGCACTCGTCGCGCCACGGTCCGGGAACGGGTCGGCGCAGCTCTCCGCGCTCGGCACCGACGAGGCACTCCTTCTCCTGGACGGGCGCAGAATCCGGCTCAGCCGGCGGCACAGCGAGATCCTGGTGACGCTGGCCCTCCACCCGGAGGGCCTCGGCGGGGACGAACTGCTGATCGAACTGTACGAGGACGAGTCCGTCCCCCCGGTGACGATGAGGGCCGAACTCGCCCGGTTGCGAAGGCTGCTGGGTCCCGAGCTGCTGCGCTCGCGTCCGTACCGGCTGGGCGCGACGGTCGACGCCGACTTCGACACCGTCGCACGCAGGCTGGAGTCCGGGGCGGTGGCGGCGGCGCTCGCCGCGTACGCCGGCCCCCTGCTGCCGCGTTCACAGGCACCGGCCGTCGTCCGGCTGCGGCACCGGCTCGCCGGGCAGCTGCGAGCCGCTCTGATCGCGCGGGGTGATCCGGGACTGCTCGCCGACTGGGTGCACAGCCCTTGGGGCGCCGAGGACCTTGCTGTCTGGCGGGCGCTCGCGACGGCCGCACCCCCGGAGCGGCGGGCCGCTCTGCTGGCCAGGGCCCGGGTGCTCGACGCGGAGCAGCGCGCATAGGCCGGATCGGGCCGGCCCCCGCGAGCCCGGCATGAGCCGAACGAGGGGCCCTGGGGCGCGTCGCGGCGATGGTCCGTGCAACGGCGTTGCAACGTCGCGCCGCCTAGCCTCGCGCCGAGGGCCGCCCAACGGCGGGCGGCACCGGATCCGGGAGGCCACAGAGATGACCCGTTACGCCGCGCCGGGCACCGAGGGTGCCATCGTCTCGTACGAGTCCCGCTACGACCACTGGATCGGTGGCGCCTACGTCCCGCCGGCCCGCGGCCAGTACTTCGAGAACCCGAGCCCCGTCAACGGCCGTCCCTTCACGGAGATCGCCCGCGGTACCGAGGCCGATGTCGAGCGCGCCCTGGACGCGGCCCACGCGGCGGCCCCTGCCTGGGGCGCCGTGTCCGCGGCCGACCGCGCGACCGTCCTGAACCGGATCGCCGACCGCATGGAGCAGCATCTGGAGGAGCTGGCGGTCGCCGAGAGCTGGGAGAACGGCAAGCCGGTGCGCGAGACCCTGGCCGCGGACATTCCGCTGGCCATCGACCACTTCAGGTACTTCGCGGGTGCGCTGCGCGCTCAGGAGGGCTCGCTCAGCGAGATCGACGAGGACACCGTCGCGTACCACTTCCACGAGCCGCTGGGTGTGGTGGCTCAGATCATTCCGTGGAACTTCCCCATCCTGATGGCTGTCTGGAAACTGGCCCCCGCGCTGGCCGCCGGCAACGCGGTGGTCCTCAAGCCGGCCGAGCAGACCCCCGCGTCGATCCACGTGTGGATGAGCCTGGTCGCGGATCTGCTTCCCCCCGGCGTGGTCAACATCCTCAACGGCTTCGGCGCGGAGGCGGGCAAGCCGCTCGCTTCCAGTCCACGGGTCGCGAAGATCGCCTTCACCGGCGAGACCTCCACGGGGCGCCTGATCATGCAGTACGCCTCGGAGAACCTCAAGCCCGTCACACTGGAGCTGGGCGGCAAGTCGCCGAATCTCTTCTTCGACGACGTGTGGGCACTGGACGACGACTTCCGTGACAAGGCGCTCGAGGGCTTCACCATGTTCGCCCTCAACCAGGGCGAGGTGTGCACGTGTCCGTCGAGGGCGCTGATCCAGCGCGGGCACTACAACGAGTTCCTCGAAGCGGGTATCGCCCGGACCGAACAGATCGTGCCCGGGCACCCGCTGGACACCAACACGATGATCGGCGCGCAGGCCTCCGACGAACAGCTGAAGAAGATCCTCTCGTACCTCGAGATCGGTCAGCAGGAGGGCGCGAAGGTCCTGACCGGCGGTCAGCGCGTCGAGTACGGGGGCGAGCTGGAGGGCGGGTACTACGTCCAGCCGACGATCTTCGAGGGCGACAACCGTATGCGGGTCTTCCAGGAGGAGATCTTCGGCCCGGTGCTCGCCGTGACGTCCTTCTCGGACTTCGACGAGGGGATCGGGCTGGCGAACGACACGCTGTACGGGCTCGGCGCGGGCGTATGGACCCGGGACACCAACACCGCCTACCGGGCGGGCCGGGCCATCAAGGCCGGCAGGGTCTGGACGAACTGCTACCACGCCTATCCGGCCCATGCCGCCTTCGGCGGATACAAGCAGTCGGGTATCGGCAGGGAGAACCACAAGATGATGCTGGAGCACTACCAGCAGACGAAGAACCTCCTCGTCAGCTACTCGCCGAAGCGCCTCGGGTTCTTCTGAGCGACTTCGCGAGCCGCACTGGCCCGCCTCTCCCCCCGCGTTCCGGTCGCCAGGACTCACCGGCCGTCAGGGAACTCGGCGCAATCGGCCCGGGCCTCGCCACAGCCGTACCGAAGACGCGCCACACCCAGTCACGCCGCGCTGTGCTCCGTGGGGTTTGATGTACGTCAGTCCGACTCCGGCGAAGATCAGTGAGGCTGCGATGAGTGAACCGGCGAAGCCCGAGATCGAACGTCCCAAGGGTGATGCTCCCAAGGAGCTGACCATCCGGGACCTCGTCGTCGGGGACGGGCCCGAGGCGAAGCCGGGCAGGGTGGTCCGCGTTCACTACGTCGGGGTCACCTTCGAGTCCGGAAGGGAGTTCGACACCTCCTGGGACGGGGGCCGGCCGTTCAAGTTCGCCGTGGGCGGTGGCAGGGTCATCAAGGGCTGGGACCGGGGAATCAGAGGGATGAAGGCCGGCGGCCGGCGCGAGATCATCGTTCCCCCGCACCTCGGCTACGGCAACCAGTCCCCCTCGTCGTTGATCCCGGCGGGTTCCACGCTCGTCTTCGTGGTGGACCTGCTCTCCGTAGCCTGAGGAAGGCCCGCTCCCCTCTTCGGCCTCTCCGTCGGCGGGATCATCGCGATGGACACGGTGATCCCGGCGGCGTCTCCCGTGCGCCGGTCAGACGCGTGGGCCGAGGAAGAGGCCACCACTCGCGTCGATGACCTGGCCGGTGACCCAACGAGCGGCGCCGGACGCGAGGAAGGCGACCACGTCGGCAACGTCGTCGGGCCCGCCGAGCCGGTCCAGCGCCGTCATGGCG
>NZ_JAELVH010000320.1 GCF_019399235.1 Streptomyces poriferorum
TCCCCGTCCAGGGGGTCGCGCGGGTCGAAGGCGGGGAAGGGGAGGCCGGTACGTGGGTCGTCGAGGGGTCCGGCAGCGGCGAGGACGGCGGTCCTGGATCCGAGGTCGGCGATGTCGACCGGTGCGGGTGCCCACTCCAGCCGGTACAGCGCGCCCGCAGGGGTGCCGGCGGTCAGTTCGGCCGGGGTGACCGGCTTCCAGGTGATGTCCGCGGCGGTCAGCACGGGCCGCCCCTGGCCGTCCGCGAGGTCGAACGACGCGCGGTCCGGACCGGTCGGCCGGACCCGTATCCGCAGTTCGGTGGCGCCGGTGCGGTGCGCCTGTACGCCGGTCCAGGCCGCGGGGCTCAGCGGCGCGCCGTCGTCCGGCTCCGCGCCGTCGGGCCGGGCGCCGAAGCGGGCCAGCTGGACGGCCGCGTCGAGCAGGGCCGGGTGCAGCACGCACTGCTCACGGGCCGTCTGCTCGTCGAGTACGGCGTCGGCGAAGAGTTCGTCCCCGCGCCGCCAGGCGGAGCCGATCGTACGGAAGACCGGGCCGAGGCCGTGGCCGAGGGCGAACAACCGGTCGTAGAGGGCGGCCGGGTCCACCGGGGTGGCGCCGGGCGGTGGCCAGGCGGTCGTCTCGCCGGCCGGGTCGGCGGCGGGCGGGGCGAGGACGCCCCGGGCGTGCCGGACCCAGGCGGCTTCGCCGTCCTCCGGTCGCGCACCCTGCGTCCTGGAGTGGATGTCGACGGTGCGGCGGCCGTCGTCCGCGGGCGCTCCGACGGTGACGCGGAGCGCGGTTCCGGGGCCGGCGGCGAGTGGCAGCTGAGCCGTCACCGTCAGCTCGTCCAGGCGGGGGCAGCCCGTCTCCGTACCGGCGCTCAGGGCGAGGTCGGCGAAGGCGGCGGCGGGCAGGACGGGGGTCCCGAGCAGGTCGTGGTCGTCGAGCCAGGGCAGGTCGGTCCGGTTCAGCCGGCCGGTCAGGAGGGCGCCGCCGTCGGGGAGCGCCACGACCGCGCCGAGCAGCGGGTGTTCCGTCGCGCCGAGTCCGGCGGCGGTGAGGTCGGCCCCGCCGCGTTCGGGCAGCGCCCAGAACGGCTCGCGGCGGAACGCGTACGTCGGCAGGTCGATGCGGTTCGCCCCGCTGCCGGCGAAGAACTGCGGCCAGTCGACCGGGACATGGCGTACATGGGCGAGCGCGAGGGCTCCCACCAGTTCCGCCGCCTCGTCGCGGTCGCGGCGGGACAGCGGCAGGAACGCGGCAGTGGTGGTGTCGGGCAGGCAGCCGGGACCGAGGGCGGACAGCGCCGCGTCCGGGCCGATCTCCACGTAGGTGGTGACACCCGCCTCGTCCAGAGTGCGTACGGCGTCGGCGAACCGTACCGCTTCCCGCACGTGTGCGACCCAGTGCTGGGGGTCGGCGAGGTCGGCGGCCGTCACGATGCGTCCGGTCAGGGTGGAGACGAGCGGGACGGACGGTTCCGCCACTGTCATCCCGGCGGCGGCGCGCGCGAAGTCGGCCAGCATGGGTTCCATCAGCGGCGAGTGGAAGGCGTGTGACACCCGCAGCGGCTTGGCCGGGCGGCCCAGCGCCGCGAAGTGGTCCGTCACGGCCCGTACGGCACCGGCGGTGCCCGACACGACGACGGACTCGGGGCCGTTGACGGCGGCGACGGCGACGTCCCCGGTGAGGAGCGGTGCCACCTCGTCCTCGCTCGCCCGCAGCGCTGCCATGGCCCCGCCCTCCGGCAGCGCCTGCATCAGGAGGCCTCGTGCGGCGACCAGGCGCGCGGCGTCCGGCAACGACAGGGCCCCGCAGACGTGGGCGGCGACCAGTTCGCCGATGGAGTGGCCGGTGAGGTAGTGGGGGGTGACACCGTGATGTGTGAGTAGGTGGTGGAGTGCTGTTTGGAGGGCGAAGAGTGCGGGCTGGGTGTAGCGGGTTTCGTTCAGCAGCTCAGCGTCGGGGGTGCCTGGAGCGGCGAACATGATGTCGCGCAGGGGGTGTTCGAGGTGTGGGTCGAGTGCGTCGCAGGCTTGGTCCAGGGCGGTGGCGAAGGCGGGTTGTGTGGTGTAGAGGGTGTGGCCCATTCGGGGGTGCTGGCTGCCCTGGCCGGTGAGGAGGTAGGCGATGCGGGGTGTGGGTGCGGCGGTGCCCCGTACGAGTGCCGGGTGTTCCTTGTCCGTCGCGAGTGCGGTCAGGGCGTCGAGGGCCCGGTCCCGGTCACCCGCCAACACCACCCCACGATGCTCAAGATCTGCCCGCCCCCGGTACAACGCCGAAGCGAGCTGCTGGGGTTCGGCCTCCGGGTGTTCCCTGACATACGCGCGCAGTCGCACGGCCTGCTCACGCAGTGAGCCGGTGTTCTGAGCGGACAGTGGCCACAACACCGGCTCGGAATCTCCGGGTTCGGGGGTGACCGGCACCGAATCATGGGATTGCGGGGCCTGTTCCAGGATGACGTGGGCGTTTGTCCCGCTGATCCCGAAGGACGACACGGCCGCCCGGCGCGGCCGGTCGTGCTCCGGCCAGGGCACGTCGTCGACCAGCAGGCGCACCGCACCCGCCTCCCAGTCCACATGCGGCGACGGCGCGTCCACGTGCAGCGTGCGGGGCAGCAGGCCGTGGCGCATGGCCTCGACCATCTTGATGATGCCGCCCACTCCGGCCGCCGCCTGGGCGTGCCCGATGTTCGACTTCAGCGAACCCAGCAGCAGCGGCTGTCCGGCCGGCCTGCCCTGCCCGTACGTGGCCAGCAGGGCATCGGCCTCGATCGGGTCGCCGAGACGTGTCCCGGTCCCGTGGGCCTCCACCGCGTCCACATCGGACGTGCCGAGTCCGGCATGGGCCAGGGCCTGGCGGATGACGCGCTCCTGCGAGGGGCCGTTGGGTGCGGTGAGGCCGTTGCTCGCACCGTCCTGGTTGACGGCGGAGCCCCGTACGACCGCGAGCACCTGGTGATTGTTGCGCCGGGCGTCGGACAGCCGCTCCACGAGCAGCAGCCCCACCCCCTCCGACCACGCGGTGCCGTCGGCGCCTGCGGCGAAGGCCTTGCAGCGCGCGTCCGACGCGAGGCCGCGCTGCCGGCTGAACTCCAGGAACATCCCCGGGGTCGGCATCACGGTCACCCCGCCGGCGAGTGCCAGGTCGCATTCGCCCTGCCGCAGGGCCTGGGCCGCCAGATGCAGTGCCACCAGGGACGAGGAGCACGCCGTGTCGACCGTCACCGCCGGGCCCTCGAGGCCGAAGGTGTAGGCGACACGCCCCGAGGCGACACTCGCCGTACTGCCGGTGAGCAGATAGCCGTCCAGGCCCTCGGCCGGTTCGTGCAGGCGGGGCCCGTAGTCCTGGGCGGTCGCGCCGACGAACACCCCGGACGCGCTGCCGCGCAGACTGTCGGGCGCGATACCGGCCCGTTCGAAGGCCTCCCACGCCGTGGTGAGCAGCAGCCGCTGCTGCGGGTCCATCGCCGCCGCCTCGCGCGGACTGATTCCGAAGAGCCCGGCGTCGAACTCACCCGCGTCGTAAAGGAATCCGCCCTCCCTGACGTAGGAGGTGCCGGGCCGGTCCGGGTCCGGGTCGTACAGCGCTGCCAGGTCCCAGCCCCGGTCCGTGGGGAACGGGCCGATGGCGTCAGTGCCCCCGGCGACCAGATTCCACAGGTCCTCGGGCGAGGCCACCTGGCCCGGGTAGCGGCATGCCATGCCCACGATGGCGATCGGCTCGTCCACCTGGGACGCCGTATCCGTGCGGGCGGCCGGCAGCCCGGCCCCGGCCCTCCCCTCGGACCCGTCGAGCCGGTCGCGCAACAGGCGGACCACGGCCTCCGGAGTCGGGTGGTTGTAGACGAGGGCCGAGGGCAGCGAGAGTCCGGTCGCGGTCCGGAGCCGGTCGCGCAGTTCCACGCCGGCCAGCGAGTCGAATCCGAGGTCCTTGAACGCAAGGCCGGGATCGATCGCGTCGCCGGTGACATGTCCCAGCACGATCGCGACCTGCGTCCGGACCAGCTCCAGCAGGTCCGTGCCGGGCGCCGCCCCTTGCGCGGGCGCGGCCTCCTGTCCGGGCCCCGCCTCCTGTCCGGGTCCGGCCTCCCGCACCGGCACCGCCGCGTCCGGCGCCGCGGCCGGGCCGTCCTCCAGCCAGTGCCGGTCCCGCTGGAACGCGTACGTGGGCAGCGGGACGGTCCTGCCGCCCCGTGCCGCGAGTGCGTCCGCCCAGTCCACCCGGGCACCGCGCACGTGCGCCTGGGCCAGCGCGGTCGTCAGCGTCTCCGGCTCGGGCCGACCGCGCCGCAGCACCGACAACGGCGCGGGCTGTCCGTCACCGAGTGATTCACGGGCCAGAGCGGTCAGGACGGCGTCGGGGCCCAGCTCGACGAAGACACCCACACCGTCGTCCCGCAACGTGCGCAGTCCGTCATGGAAGCGGACGGCGTCGCGGATGTGCCGTGTCCAGTAATCGGGCGAGGCGAGTTCCTCGGCGGTCGCGAAGTCACCCGTGACGTTCGAGACGACCGGAATCCTCGGAGCACGGAACTCCAGCTCCCCGGCGATCCGCCGGAACGCGTCGAGGACCGGATCCATCAGCGGCGAATGAAAGGCATGGCTGACCGTCAACCGTCGGGTGCGCCGCCCCTGGGAGGCGAAGGCTTCCTTGACCCTTACGACATCGGGCTCGTCGCCCGAGACGACGACCGCGCGCGGACCGTTGACGGCGGCGATCGAGATCCGGTCGGTGAGATGCGGGACCACCTCCTGCTCGGTCGCCTCCACCGCGGCCATCGCACCGCCCGCCGGAAGCCCCTGCATCAGCCGGCCCCGGGCGGCCACCAGACGCGCGGCATCGTCGAGCGACAGCACACCGGACACATGGGCGGCGGTCAGCTCGCCGATCGAATGCCCGGCGAGCCGGTCCGGGCGCAGGCCCAGGTGCTCCACCAGCCGGAAGAGTGCCGTCTCGACGGCGAAGAGCGCGGGCTGCGTATAGCGCGTCTCGTCCAGCAGCGCTGCCTCCGGCGATCCTTCCGCCGCGAGGACGATGTCCCCCAGCGGGCGCTCCAGATGCGGGGCGAAGGCCGCGCAGACGCGGTCGAAGGCCGCGGCGAACTCCGCGTACCCGGCGTACAGTTCGCGCCCCATCCCGGCGCGCTGACTGCCCTGCCCGGTGAAGAGGAACGCCGTGAGGGTCTGCGTGTGCGCGCTGCCGCGTACGAGAGCGGGGTCGTCCCGGTCCTCCGCCAGAGCCTCGACCGCGCGCAGCAGCGCGTCCCGGTCGGCCGCCACTGCGACGGCCCGCTCGTCGAAGAGGGTGCGGGTGGTGGCGAGGGAGTACGCAATGTCGAGGGGCGACGCGTCGGGGCCGCCGGCCGTCAGCCGGTCGCGGAGCCGGGCGGCCTGACCGCGCAGGGCCCGCCCGTCACGGCCGCTGAGCAGCCAGGGGACGGGCGGCCGCGGCGTATCGGCAGCCGGCGTATCCGCAGCTTCCCCGGAGCCGCCGGCGACCGTACCGGAACCGGACTTCGCCGTGTCCCGGGCTTCCCCGGATCCGGAGCCGGCCGCCGCACCGGAGCCGTCGGCGACCGCACCTGAACCGGACTCCCCCGCGTCCCGGGCTTCCCCGGAGCCGCCGGCCCCACCGGAATCGGCTTCCCCGGAGTTGCCGGCCGCCCCACCGGATCCGGCTTCCGTCGCATCCGCTACCACCACATGGCAGTTGGTCCCGCCCATCCCGAAGGAGCTGACCCCCGCGATCAGCGGCAGCTCCTCCCGGGGCCAGGGACCTTCCTCGGTCCGGACCCGCAGGCCCAGGTCCGCCAGCGGGATGGCCGGGTTGGGCACATCGAAGTTGAGGCTGGCCGGGATCCGGCGCCGGGACACGGACAGCGCGGCCTTCAGCAGCCCCACCAGGCCGGCCGCGCCTTCCAGATGCCCGACGTTCGTCTTCGCCGAGCCCACCTGGAGCGGGGCGCCGGCAGGCCGGGCGGTACCGAGCGCCGCGCCGAGCGCGGCGGCCTCCACCGGGTCGCCCACCGGTGTGCCCGTGCCGTGCAGCTCGACGTACTGGACCTCGTCGGCCGTGACACCAGCGCGGGCGTACGCCTCGCGCAGCACCGCCTCCTGCGCACCCCGGTCGGGGACCGTGAGCCCGTCCGACGCGCCGTCGTTGTTGACCGCGCTGCCCAGGATCACGCAGTGCACCCGGTCGCCGTCGGCCCGGGCCCTGTCCAGCGGCTTGAGGACGACGGCGACACCGCCCTCGCCGCGTACGTAGCCGTTGGCGCGCGCATCGAACGTGAAGCAGCGGCCGTCGGGTGAAAGGGCCCCGAACTTCGCGCTGTCCGCGCTGCTGCCGGGGGAGAGGATCAGATTCGTACCGCCGACGACGGCAAGGTCGGACTCACCGCCGCGCAGGCTCTCGCAGGCGAGATGGACCGCGACCAGCGACGAGGACTGGGCCGTGTCCACGGTCAGACTCGGACCGGTGAGTCCGAGCACGTACGAGAGCCGGTTGGCGAGGATGCCGCGGTGCAGCCCCGTCATGGAGTACCGGTCCCCGTCCGCCCCGCCCCTGCGGTGGTGGAGCGCCGCGTAGTCGTCCCAGATGGCGCCGGCGAAGACGGCGGTTCGGCTTCCGGCCAGCACACCGGGGACGATCCCGGCCTCCTCCAGCGCCTCCCAGCCCAGCTCCAGCAGCAGTCGCTGCTGGGGGTCCATCGCCGCCGCCTCACGGGGCGGGATACCGAAGAATCCGGCGTCGAACCGGTCCACCTCGTCGAGGAAGCCGCCGCGGGCGGGGCCGCCGGTCCGCCGGCGCCCCCGCCCGCGGCGGCTTCC
>NZ_JAELVH010000321.1 GCF_019399235.1 Streptomyces poriferorum
GGGCCGGTCCGGTGGGCAGGAATGAGGGGGCGGCCTGTGCCGCGGCCGGGCGTTTGTGCTGGATCGCTGATGGGTCCGCAGGTGGGTGAAGGGGGTTCGGCCGCGCGCCGTATCCGGACGGTTACGGCAGGACAGCCGTGGCGGGGCCTGTGGCCTGGACGGCATTTGTTTTGACCCAAGTCGATGAGGTAGGTACGCTCAGACCTTGTGCCTGGGGTGTGCCTGGGCTCGTGTGCGTGTCCTCAACCGCACGGCGAGTCCGTCTTTGGCCACCGTGATCTGTGCTTCCACTGCTCCAGGGGAGTGGCCCGCAGTATCCGACACACCCGACCGCGTGGGTCGGAGGCGTTCCAGGTTAGTTACAACGACGGCACACAGAAACCGGAGAAGTAGTGCCTACGATTCAGCAGCTGGTCCGGAAGGGCCGGCAGGACAAGGTCGAGAAGAACAAGACGCCCGCGCTCGAGGGTTCGCCCCAGCGCCGCGGCGTCTGCACGCGTGTGTTCACGACCACCCCGAAGAAGCCGAACTCCGCGCTCCGGAAGGTCGCACGTGTGCGTCTGACCTCCGGCATCGAGGTCACGGCCTACATCCCGGGTGAGGGACACAACCTGCAGGAGCACTCGATCGTGCTCGTGCGTGGTGGCCGTGTGAAGGACCTGCCGGGTGTTCGTTACAAGATCATCCGCGGCTCGCTCGACACCCAGGGTGTCAAGAACCGCAAGCAGGCCCGCAGCCGCTACGGCGCCAAGAAGGAGAAGTAAGAATGCCTCGTAAGGGCCCCGCCCCGAAGCGCCCGGTCATCATCGACCCGGTCTACAGCTCTCCTCTTGTCACGTCGCTGATCAACAAGATCCTCCTCGACGGCAAGCGTTCCACCGCCGAGCGGATCGTGTACGGCGCCATGGAAGGCCTCCGCGAGAAGACCGGCGCTGACCCGGTCATCACGCTGAAGCGCGCGCTTGAGAACGTCAAGCCCTCGCTCGAGGTCAAGTCCCGCCGTGTCGGTGGCGCCACCTACCAGGTGCCGATCGAGGTCAAGCCCGGTCGTGCCGCCACCCTCTCGCTGCGCTGGATCGTGGGTTACTCCCGCGCCCGTCGTGAGAAGACGATGACCGAGCGCCTCATGAACGAGCTGCTCGACGCCTCCAACGGTCTTGGCGCTGCTGTCAAGAAGCGCGAGGACACCCACAAGATGGCCGAGTCCAACAAGGCCTTCGCGCACTACCGCTGGTAGTCGCTTACCCCATCGAGACCGAGAGAAGATTGAGCCTTATGGCCACCACTTCGCTTGACCTGGCCAAGGTCCGCAACATCGGGATCATGGCCCACATCGACGCGGGCAAGACGACCACCACTGAGCGGATCCTCTTCTACACCGGCGTCTCGTACAAGATCGGTGAAGTCCACGACGGCGCTGCCACGATGGACTGGATGGAGCAGGAGCAGGAGCGCGGCATCACGATCACGTCCGCCGCGACGACCTGCCACTGGCCGCTCAATGATGTTGACCACACCATCAACATCATCGACACCCCGGGTCACGTCGACTTCACCGTCGAGGTGGAGCGTTCGCTCCGCGTCCTCGACGGTGCCGTCACCGTGTTCGACGGTGTGGCCGGCGTCGAGCCGCAGTCCGAGACCGTGTGGCGTCAGGCGGACCGCTACGGCGTGCCGCGTATCTGCTTCGTCAACAAGCTCGACCGCACCGGCGCCGACTTCTTCCGTTTGCGTCGACATGATCGTCGCGCGCCTCGGCGCCGTCCCGATCGTCATGCAGCTCCCCATCGGCGCCGAGGCGGACTTCACGGGCGTCGTCGACCTCGTGTCGATGAAGGCCTTCGTGTACCCCGAAGAGGCCGCCAAGGGCGAGATGTACAACGTCATCGAGATCCCGGACAACCTGAAGGAGGCCGCCGAGGAATGGCGCGGCAAGCTCCTTGAGGCCGTCTCGGAGAACGACGACGCCATGATGGAGCTGTACCTGGAGGGCGAGGAGCCCACCCAGGACCAGCTGCACGAGGCGATCCGCCGGATCACGCTCGCGTCGAAGGGCACCGCGGACTCCGTCACGGTCACCCCGGTGTTCTGTGGCACCGCGTTCAAGAACAAGGGCGTCCAGCCCCTGCTCGACGCGGTCGTCCGCTACCTGCCTTCGCCCCTGGACGTCGAGGCCATCGAAGGCCACGACGTCAAGGACCCCGAGAAGGTCATCTCGCGCAAGCCCTCGGACGACGAGCCGTTCTCCGGCCTGGCGTTCAAGATCGCGAGCGACCCGCACCTCGGCAAGCTCACCTTCGTCCGGATCTATTCCGGTCGCCTCGAGGCCGGCACCGCGGTGCTGAACTCGGTCAAGGGCAAGAAGGAGCGCATCGGCAAGATCTACCGCATGCACGCGAACAAGCGTGAGGAGATCGCGTCGGTGGGCGCCGGTGACATCATCGCCGTCATGGGCCTGAAGCAGACCACCACCGGTGAGACGCTGTGTGACGACAAGAACCCGGTCATCCTGGAGTCCATGGACTTCCCGGCGCCGGTCATTCAGGTCGCCATCGAGCCCAAGTCCAAGGGTGACCAGGAGAAGCTGGGTGTTGCCATCCAGCGCCTCTCCGAGGAGGACCCGTCCTTCCAGGTGCACTCCGACGAGGAGACCGGCCAGACCATCATCGGTGGTATGGGCGAGCTTCACCTCGAGGTGCTCGTCGACCGCATGAAGCGCGAGTTCCGCGTCGAGGCGAACGTCGGCAAGCCGCAGGTCGCGTACCGCGAGACGATCCGCAAGGCCGTCGAGCGCATCGACTACACGCACAAGAAGCAGACTGGTGGTACCGGCCAGTTCGCGAAGGTGCAGATCGCCATCGAGCCCATCGAGGGTGGCGACGCGTCCTACGAGTTCGTCAACAAGGTCACCGGTGGCCGCATCCCCCGTGAGTACATTCCCTCGGTGGACGCGGGTGCTCAGGAAGCCATGCAGTTCGGCATCCTGGCCGGTTACGAGATGGTCGGCGTCCGCGTCACCCTTCTCGACGGTGGTTACCACGAGGTCGACTCCTCGGAGCTCGCCTTCAAGATCGCCGGTTCGCAGGCGTTCAAGGAGGGTGCCCGCAAGGCGTCCCCCGTGCTCCTTGAGCCGATGATGGCCGTCGAGGTCACCACGCCCGAGGACTACATGGGCGATGTCATCGGCGACCTCAACTCCCGCCGTGGCCAGATCCAGGCCATGGAGGAGCGCAGCGGCGCTCGCGTCGTGAAGGGCCTCGTGCCCCTCTCGGAGATGTTCGGCTACGTCGGAGACCTCCGCAGCAAGACCTCGGGTCGCGCAAGCTACTCGATGCAGTTCGACTCCTACGCCGAGGTTCCGCGGAACGTCGCCGAGGAGATCATCGCGAAGGCCAAGGGCGAGTAACTCCCCGAGTTGACGCTTTAGGCTTATCACCGGAGCCTGGTGGGGCATTTGACACAACGCGCAAGCAATGTGTCGAATGCCCCCGGCCCCGGCATCCCAGCAAAGATCACCTGGCGCCGATGAAGCAAGGCGTACAGAACCACTCCGCAGGAGGACCCAGTGGCGAAGGCAAAGTTCGAGCGGACTAAGCCGCACGTCAACATCGGCACCATCGGTCACATTGACCACGGTAAGACGACCCTCACGGCCGCCATTACCAAGGTGCTGCACGACGCGTACCCGGACCTGAACGAGGCCTCGGCCTTCGACCAGATCGACAAGGCTCCCGAAGAGCGCCAGCGCGGTATCACCATCTCGATCGCGCACGTCGAGTACCAGACGGAGTCGCGTCACTACGCGCACGTCGACTGCCCGGGTCACGCCGACTACATCAAGAACATGATCACGGGTGCCGCGCAGATGGACGGCGCCATCCTCGTGGTCGCCGCCACCGACGGCCCGATGCCGCAGACCAAGGAGCACGTCCTCCTGGCCCGCCAGGTCGGCGTCCCCTACATCGTCGTCGCGCTGAACAAGGCCGACATGGTGGACGACGAGGAGATCCTGGAGCTCGTCGAGCTCGAGGTCCGTGAGCTCCTCTCCGAGTACGAGTTCCCGGGCGACGACCTTCCGGTCGTCAAGGTCTCGGCGCTCAAGGCTCTTGAGGGCGACAAGGAGTGGGGCCAGACCGTTCTGGACCTCATGGCCGCCGTCGACGAGTCGATCCCGCAGCCCGAGCGTGACGTCGAGAAGCCGTTCCTCATGCCGATCGAGGACGTCTTCACGATCACCGGTCGTGGCACGGTCGTCACCGGTCGTATCGAGCGTGGTGTCCTGAAGGTCAACGAGACCGTCGACATCGTCGGTATCAAGACCGAGAAGACCACCACCACGGTCACCGGCATCGAGATGTTCCGCAAGCTGCTCGACGAGGGCCAGGCCGGTGAGAACGTCGGTCTGCTCCTCCGTGGCATCAAGCGCGAGGACGTCGAGCGCGGCCAGGTCATCATCAAGCCGGGTTCGGTTACGCCGCACACCGACTTCCAGGCCCAGGCCTACATCCTGTCGAAGGACGAGGGTGGCCGTCACACCCCCTTCTTCAACAACTACCGCCCGCAGTTCTACTTCCGTACCACGGACGTGACGGGCGTTGTGACCCTTCCCGAGGGCACCGAGATGGTCATGCCGGGTGACAACACCCTCATGGACGTCGCGCTGATCCAGCCGGTCGCCATGGAAGAGGGCCTGAAGTTCGCCATCCGTGAGGGTGGCCGGACCGTGGGCGCCGGCCAGGTCACCAAGATCCTCAAGTAAGTACTTGAGAGTCTGACCTGGTAGCTCCGCACAAGAGCACCGAGAAGGGCCCCGTCCCATCGCGCAAGCGGTGGGACGGGGCCCTTCTTTTTTCTTGGACGGGTATACGGTCTTCTTGCTACGACGGGCGTACAGGCCGTCGCACCATGAACACGTCGACGGGGTCCTCGCGCTCCAGGACGAACCCGTGCCGCTCGTACAGCCGCCGGGCCGCGCTGCCCTGGAGCACGTCGAGGCGGACCGGCACGCCTTCGGAGTCCGTACGGGCCAGCAGGGCGCTCAGCACGGCCGAGCCGATGCCCCGCCCCTGGACCTTCTCGTCGATGAAGAAGCTCTCCAGCCAGTGCCCG
Organism: Streptomyces poriferorum; assembly: GCF_019399235.1. Classification (GTDB taxonomy): domain Bacteria; phylum Actinomycetota; class Actinomycetes; order Streptomycetales; family Streptomycetaceae; genus Streptomyces; species Streptomyces poriferorum. Next base: position 5,110 of record NZ_JAELVH010000321.1, read on the forward strand.
TCCTGGTGGGGGCGGAGGGTGACGCTGCCGGCGAAGCGGTCTTCGACGACGATCACCGAGGTGTGCTCGGGCACGTAGGAGTCCCGCATCCGCCGGCGCACCCGGTCCTCGTCGTAGCGGCCGAGGCGGACGAGGTCCGGGCGCATCACGACGGCCCGGAGTTCGACTATGGCTTCGAGGTCCTCGGGGGTGGCGGGGCGCAGGGCCCAGTGGTGAGTGGTGCGTACATGCATGGCGGGAGTCTGTCAGAGGGTGGACGGCTGATGCGCCGCCGACGGCCCCTGGAAATGCCTCATAGCTGTCTAGAGTGGGCGCATGTGCCACTACTGCGGCTGTCGTGAGATCCCGCTCATCAAGGAGTTCATCGCGGAGCACGAGTCCGTCACCGACGCGGCGGGCGGCGCCCTGCGCGCACTGGACTCCGGTGACCAGGGCCTGGCCGCGGAGCTGGTGGCGCGCATGGGGCGGGAACTGCGGGCCCATTGGCAGGGCGAGGAGCAGGGGCTGTTCGCGGTGATGGGCGGCGATGAGGAGTACGCCGGGTACATCGACGCGCTGGTGGCCGAACACCGTGAGCTCGCCGCGTTCCTCGACCAGGTCGATCTGGGGCGCGCCGAGGACGTCGTACGCCTGCGCGAGGCGGTCGACGAGCTGTACCACCACATCGCGAAGGAGGAGGACGGCCTGTTCCCGGCCTCGCTCACCGCGCTGTCCGGCGACGACTGGGACCTCTCGATGGCGGCCTGGTGCACGGCGCATCCGGATGCGCGCGGGGACCTCTGACGGGATCAGACGGCGTCCAGGACCGCGCGGGCCGCCGCGCACAGAGCCTCGTCGTCGCGGACGGAACGCCAGTCGTCGTGGCGCACGGGGCGTTCGTCGGCGTCGAGAAGGGCGAGCAGGTGCGGTGCGACCTGCCGGGGGTCCGAGGGGAGCCGACACAGGCTCCGGAGGGTGGCCATCGCGTCGGAGCGGTGGTCGTGCGCGTTCTGTTCCCCCGCCGCCGGCTCTCTGGGCAGTGAGGCGAGGAGTACGTCGCTGTGCGCGGCGAAGGGGGCGAGCGCCTCGGTGAGGCTGAGGTCGCTGCGGTTCCAGGGACGGTCGATCGAACCCGTGGGGCGGTGGGTGAAATCGCCGCGGGTGCGGAGCAGTTCGAGGAGGTACGGGACGCAGCGGTCGTCGCCCATCCGGCTCAGCGCCCACGCGGCGTGCTCCCGTGTGAGCTCGTCGGGTTCGCCGGCCGGGGTGAGATGCGTGGCGACGAGGTCGGCCCAAGGGTGTGCGGCGGCTCCGCACATGGCGAGGACGCGCAGGGCGAAGGCACGGTTCTGCGGACGTGCATCACCCACGAGCTCGGCCACGGCCGGCAGGAGCGCGGGTACGGCGGAGCGCCATCGGGACATCAGGGTCGCGGCGATCCTGAGGCCACCCGCCCGCTCGTCGGTGCGGTCGTGGCGCAGCAGCGCGTGCGCGAGGGTGAGCCGTTCGGGCAGGTCGGCTCCGAGCCGCCGGTCGGCTTCGGTGATGACGTCGATGCGCGAGAAGAAGCACTCCGCGGGCGGGTAGGCCGTCGCGGCGGAGGAAGTGAGCAGCGCGGCGGTGGTGACAGGGGCGTAGCGGGGATCGGCGTGCCCGGGCAGGGCGCGGCACAAGGCCTCCACCGCCTGGAGCCGGACATCGTGGCGGATCTCCTCGTCCCACGCGAGCCAGGCGTCGACGTCCTCGACGATGTCGGGTTCCGGTCCTTTGCCCTCGACGGTCATACGGTGCCGCAGCCACGCGAGTGCCTCGCCGCGTCGCCGGGTGGCGTGGCGGGCGAGCTCGCCGACGCCCAGGACGAGGCACCCGGCCGACCAGGGGTCAGGCTCGTCGTCGAAGCGTGTACGGAAGTCGGCGATCAGGGGGTCCGCGTGGGCCGCGGACTGCGCCAGTGGACGGACCGCGCCGCCCCGGATGACGTAGTTCCTGTCGTCGAGCAGCGGCAGCAGCTCCTCGGCGGCTCGCTCCCAGGCGGCCGGCCACGCCGCGTCGACGGTGGGCCGCCACCTGCCTTCAAGGATCCGGTCGACCTTCGCGGTCGGGGCGGTGTTGCCCGTGCCGGCGATGTCGGCGATCGTCTGCAGGATCTCGAAGCGCACCGTCACGTCCGGATCCCGTGCCGCCTCGACGAGGAACGGCAGTATCTCGGCGGCCGCCCCGCTCACCGAGCTGCCGTCGCCGATGGCCGCGAAGCGCAGATCCATACAGGTTCTGCCGGCCGTGACGCGGTCGGTCGCCCAGAGACCTGTCAGTACCTCGGGGCCGTACCGCTCGCCGGTATAGAGATCGGTCACCTTCGACCAGTCGACCTGTGCGGCGAGCCGCGCCAGCCGCTGTGCTCGCGTGTCCTGCTCGGTCATGCCGACGCCCGCCGCCCCTCGTCAGGATTTCGTCAGCTTTTCGGGTCGATGCCCAGCAGGGGCAGGGCGAGGTCGCGATTGCCTCTGCGCCCGTCCCACGCCTCGTACACCAGGGCCTCCGGGCCGGTGATCCGCAGGCCGTCGCGCAGGCCGGTCACCGTCATCCCCGCCAGCTTTCGATACGCGCCCGAAGGCGACGGCCAGGGCAGTTCGGCCCACCAGTTGTGGCCGTAGACGGTGTCCTGGGGAGGCTTCCAGCCCGCCTCGACGATCAGCCGGGAGCCCTCCTCTCCCGCGCGCAGCGCCGGGTCGAGGCCGTGATCACCGACCAGTTCGGCCTCCACCCCTTCGTCGCTCTGCAGGAACTGCGCGTACCGGCCCGTCCCTCCGCCCTCGCGGATGATCAGCACCGATCCGGCGCCCAGCGTGCTCAGCTGCTCGGCGAGCCTCTCCCCGAACCCGTCCCAGCCCGTCACAGCAGTCCTTCCTCGTCCATCCGCAGAAGTTCCTCGTCGAGGGACAGCCGCTTGTTGGTCACCAGTTCCAAGTACACCGAGTCTCCCGTGTGTTCGAGAACCAGGGTGGTATCGGGACCGGACGCCCAGTGAATCGCGGCAGTGCTGCCCGGCCTGCGGTCCGTCGGCGCACCCAACGACGTGTGCAGCGCGGCGGCCATCCTTGCGAACGCGTCCTGGGACGGGCCCCATTCGGCCGCGTAGTCGGTCAGGCGCAGCCGCACGCGTTCGACCATCCCCTCGTCCTGTGCTCGTCTGCTGCGGGACGAGCCACGCCCGGGCCGCTTGAACCCGGTGTCGAGGAGTTCCCAGCGCGGCCGGATCATCAGCGCCTGACGCGTGAACTGTGCGGACCGTCTGGAGCTCGGCGTGGCCCCCAGCTCCCACGTACAGTCCAACGACCGCAACCGCGCGGCAAGTTCGACGACCTCGGTATCACTCAACGCACGCCATTGCGTCATACGCCCCGGAGGCGCGGCACCCTCGCCGGCCCGCCCCCGTCCTC
>NZ_JAELVH010000322.1 GCF_019399235.1 Streptomyces poriferorum
CGCAGGCCAGGCCATCCGGCTCTCCCGGAAGACCAGGCACACCGCGGCCAGACCGACCAGCCACAGCATGTACTGGGGGCTGATCACCCGGCTCGTGGTCGTGAACAGCAGCACCGCGGTGAACGCCGCGTCCGCCGTCGTACTCACCCCGAACGTGCGCGCCCGCAGCCGCCACACCAGCAGCCAGCCGAACGCGACGACGCTCAGCCCCAGGGAGAGGGTGCTCACCAGCGGCACATGCGGCCCCAGGAACTCCAGCGAGCCGTAGTGCAGCTCCACCCGGCCCTGCCAGCCGAACTGCCGCGCCACATGGAAGACCAGCGCCCCCAGCGATTCGACCTCGGTACCCCGGTCCCGCTGGAAGCCCAGGAACGCCAGCGCGCCCGGCGCCGCCGCGGTGCACAGCACCAGCAGCCCGAGCGCCACCCCGGCCGCCGTCGTCCACGCCAGGCGGGTCCGCCGGCCGCGGGCGGTACCGGCGAGCACCAGAGCCGGCCAGACCTTCAGCAGCGCCCCGAACGCCGCCAGTGCCCCCAGCAGCCGCGGATGCCGGATTCCGGCCAGCAGCGCCGCCACCGCCACGGCCGTCACCATCACGTCGTACCGGGCGTACGCCGTCGTACCCAGCAGCGGAACCCCCGCCACCCACACCCAGGCCCCGGCCGTCCGCCGGGCGGTGCCCCGGCCCGCGTACAGCAGCAGACCCAGCACCAGCGCGTCGCACAGGAAGGCCAGCACGAAGAAGGCCGACGCGTAGTCCAGGAAGGGCAGCAGGGCGGGGGAGAGGATCGCCAGCGCCGCGACCGGCGGGTACTGCCAGGTGACGTCGGACCGCGGATAGCTGCCCGAGCTCAGCACGTCGTACCAGCCGTGGTAGATCACCGACACATCGCTCGTCACATCAGGGCCCGGCACCACGATCACCTTGACGACGCAGAGCAGGAGCAGGGATCTGGTGAGCGCCCACACCGCGAAGGCTGCCGGCCGTGTGCCACTCGAACCCGTCATGTCCCGCCTCACCGTTCCCTTGCCGTACGAGTTGCCATGATGCCCGCCCCCGCTGTGCGGAACCCGCAGGGCCGGGTCCGGAACCGCCCGTGGCGTCGCGGGGCCGGGCATGCGACGCCCACGGGCAATCCCGGACCCGGCCCGGGCAGGGCGCCCGGTACTGTCGGCGGCGATGGACAAGACCTTGATCGTGACCAATGACTTTCCGCCCCGCCCCGGTGGCATCCAGGCGTTCCTGCACAACATGGCGCTCCGCCTGGACCCGGAGCAGGTCGTCGTCTACGCCTCCACCTGGAAGCGCGGCGCCGAGGGCGCGGCGGCCACCGCCGCCTTCGACGCCGAGCAGCCCTTCACCGTGGTCCGCGACCGTACGACGATGCTGCTGCCGACCCCGCGGGTGACCCGGCGTGCCGCGGAGCTGCTGCGCACCCACGGCTGTTCCTCCGTCTGGTTCGGCGCCGCCGCCCCGCTCGGCCTGATGGCCCCGGCGCTGCGCCGGGCCGGGGCCCGCCGGCTGGTCGCCACCACGCACGGGCACGAGGCCGGCTGGGCGCAACTGCCCGCCTCCCGGCAACTGCTGCGGCGGATCGGCGAGGGCACGGACACCCTCACCTACCTCGGCGAGTACACCCGTTCCCGGATCGCCGCCGCGCTCACTCCGGCCGCCGCCGCACGCATGGTCCAACTGCCTCCCGGCGTCGACGAGAAGACCTTCCACCCGGACTCCGGCGGCGACCGTGTCAGGGCCCGGCTCGGGCTCACCGACCGGCCCGTCGTCGTCTGCGTGTCCCGGCTGGTGCCCCGCAAGGGCCAGGACACCCTGATCCTTGCCATGCCCGCGATCCTGGCCGAGGTGCCCGACGCCGTCCTGCTGGTCGTCGGCGGCGGACCGTACGCGGGCGAGCTGAAGAAGCTGGCTGCGGACACCGGGGTGCCGGACTCGGTGCGGTTCACCGGTCCGGTGCCGTGGGAGGAGCTGCCCGCGCACTACGGGGCCGGTGACGTCTTCGCGATGCCGTGCCGCACCCGGCGCGGCGGCCTCGACGTGGAGGGCCTCGGCATCGTCTACCTGGAGGCGTCCGCGACCGGGCTGCCGGTCGTGGCGGGCGACTCGGGCGGCGCCCCGGACGCCGTGCTCGACGGCGAGACGGGGTGGGTGGTGCGCGGCGGCTCGGCCGAGGAGTCGGCGGAGCGGATCGTCGCCCTGCTCGGTGACGCGGAGCTGCGCCGGCGGATGGGGGAGCGGGGCCGCGCCTGGGTCGAGGAGAAGTGGCGCTGGGACCTGCTGGCGGAGAAGCTCCGGGAACTGCTCTGAGCGACCGGACACACGGAAGGGGCCCGTCCTGCGGGCCCCTTCCGGTGGCGCGGCATCAGCCGCGGTAGATGGACTCCACCTCGTCCGCGAAGTCCTTCGCCACCACGTTCCGCTTCAGCTTCAGCGACGGCGTGATGTGGCCCGCCTCCTCGGTGAACTGGGCGGCCAGGATGCGGAACTTGCGTACCGACTCGGCCTTGGACACCGCGGCGTTGCCGTCGTCGATCGCGCGCTGCACCTCGGCCAGCAGCTCCGGGTCCTCGCGCAGCGACAGGGCGGTCGAGCCGACGGGCTTGCCGTGTTCCTCGGCCCAGTGGCCCAGGAACTCCTCGTCCAGCGTCACCAGCGCGCCCACGAACGGGCGGCCGTCGCCGACGACCATGCACTCCGCGACCAGGGCGTGCCCGCGGATGCGGTCCTCGATGACGGCGGGAGCGACGTTCTTGCCGCCCGCCGTGACGATGATCTCCTTCTTGCGGCCGGTGATCGCGAGGTAGCCGTCCTCGTCGAGGGTGCCGATGTCGCCGGTGTGGAACCAGCCGTCGGCCAGCGCCTCGACCGTCGCCGCCTCGTTGTTCCAGTAGCCGGAGAACAGGTGCTCGCCGTGCAGCAGCACCTCGCCGTCGTCGGCGATGCGTACGACGGAGCCGGGCAGCGGCTGGCCGACCGTACCGATCTTCTGACGGTCCCACGGGTTGAAGGCGGTGGCCGCGCACGACTCCGTCAGGCCGTAGCCCTCCAGGACGGTGAAGCCGATGCCGCGGTAGAAGTGGCCGAGCCGCTCACCGAGCGGCGCACCGCCGGAGATCGCGTGCTCACCGCGCCCGCCGAGCACGGCCCGCAGCTTGCTGTAGACCAGCCGGTCGAACACCTTGTGCTTGAACTTCAGGCCCACCGACGGCCCCTGCGGCGTGCCCAGCGCACGGCTGTAGGCGATCGCCGTGTTCGCGGCCCGGTCGAAGATCTTGCCCTTGCCGTCGGCCTGCGCCTTGGCCCGGGCCGAGTTGTAGACCTTCTCGAAGACCCGCGGCACCCCGAGGATCAGGGTCGGCCGGAACGCGGCCAGCTCATCGGTGAGGTTCTTGATGTCCGGTACGCAGCCGAGCTTGATCGGCGCCATCACGGAGGCGACCTCGACCAGCCGGCCGAAGACGTGCGCGGCGGGCAGGAAGAGCAGCACCGAGCACTCGCCGGTACGGAACAGCGGCTTGAGCCGCTCCACCACGTTGCCGCACTCCGCGAAGAAGCTGCGGTGCGTCAGCACACAGCCCTTGGGGCGGCCGGTGGTGCCCGAGGTGTACACGATCGTTGCCGGGTCGTCGGCCTTGGCACTCGCGCTGCGCAGGTCCACGGTCTCCTCGGAGACCTCCGCACCCAGCGCCGTCAGCTCGTCGACCGCGCCCTTGTCGATCTGCCACACATGGAGCAGATCCGGCAGCCGGTCGCGCACCGAGGCCACGGCCTCCGCGTGGGCGTCGCTCTCCACCAGGACAGCGACCGCGCCCGAGTCGCCGAGGATCCACTGGACCTGCTCGGCGGAGCTCGTCTCGTACACGGGCACGGTGACGGCGCCCGCGCTCCAGATCGCGAAGTCCAGCTGCACCCACTCGTAGCGGGTGCGGGACATCAGGGCGACCCGGTCGCCGGGCTGGACACCGGCGGCGATCAGCCCCTTGGCCGCCGCTCTGACCTCGGCCAGGAACTGGGTGGCCGTCACGTCCGTCCAGACGCCGGCCACCTTGCGGCTCATCACCGCGACGTCGGCATGCTGAGCGGCATTGCGGCGGATGAGATCCGTCAGGTTGCCGTCCGAGGGGACCTCGTACAGGGCCGGAAGGCTGAACTCGCGCAAGACTGCTGCTCCTCATCGGGCTCCGGTGCCACGGCTCTGTGTGACGCACCGGCTGCGGTCCAAGATCGGGGGTGCTCAGTGGGGTGAGCACGACTGGACTGCCCGGACGTTACCCACCGGTACTCGGTTCCGGATAGGGGGTTCAGGCCAGATGTCTTATGCGTCACACATATCGGTGGTCCTCATCCGCACAGTAGTGCACCTGGTTCAACACTCGGAGGTAACCGCAGGTCCGGCCGCCTCTACCCACCTGGGCGCCGGAGTCCTAGGGTGATCGTCATGCGAGCAGGACCGAACAGCAGGAACGCGTCCCCCGGACGCCGCACCCGCGTCCACGTGGTCAGCGACGTGCACGGCAACACCGAGGCACTGGCCCGCGCCGGGGACGGCGCCGACGCCCTTGTCTGCCTGGGTGACCTGGTGCTCTTCCTCGACTACGCCGACCACTCGCGCGGCATCTTCCCCGATCTCTTCGGCGTCGAGAACGCCGACCGCATCGTCGCCCTGCGCACCGAACGCCGTTTCGAGGAGGCCCGGGACTTCGGCCGGGGGCTGTGGGCGGGGCTGGACCGCAACGCCGCGATCGTCGCGGCCGTCCGGAAGCAGTACGCCGAAATGTTCGCCGCGCTGCCCACTCCGACGTACGCCACCTACGGCAACGTCGACATCCCCGGCCTGTGGCCCGAGTACGCGGGACCCGGCACCACCGTCCTGGACGGCGACCGCGTCGAGATCGGCGGCCGCGTCTTCGGTTTCGTCGGCGGCGGCCTGCAGACCCCGATGCGCACCCCGTACGAGATCAGCGACGAGGAGTACGCGGCCAAGATCGAGGCGGTCGGCCCGGTCGACGTGCTCTGCACGCACATTCCGCCCGAGGTCCCGGAGCTGACGTACGACACCGTGGCCCGCCGCTTCGAGCGCGGCAGCCGGGCCCTGCTCGACGCCATCCGCCGCACCCGCCCCCGCTACGCCCTGTTCGGCCACGTCCACCAGCCGCTGGCCCGCCGGATGCGGATCGGCGACACCGAGTGCGTGAACGTCGGCCACTTCGCCTCGACCGGCCGGCCCTGGGCGCTGGAATGGTGACCGCTCACCCCGCCCGAACCGGCCGGGCCCTGGGACGAGGCGCGGCGCTCACGCGATAGCCTTCTGGCGGCAGGCCTCTGCCGATCGACCGGTACACCGCACTGGAGGGCCACAGCGATGGCTGAACACACCAGCTCGAGCATCACGATCGAGGCGGCACCGGCCGACGTCATGGGTGTGATCGCCGACTTCGACCGCTATCCGGAATGGACCGGCGAGGTCAAGGAGGCCGAGGTGCTCGGCACCGACGACCGCGGCCGCGCCGAGAAGGTCCGCCTCGTCCTGGACGCCGGAGCGATCAAGGACGACCACACCCTCGCCTACACCTGGATCGGCGACTACGAGGTCAGCTGGACCCTGGTCAAGTCCCAGATGCTGCGCGCAATCGACGGCTCGTACGCGCTCGCCCCGCTCGGCGAAGGCGACCGCACCGAGGTCACCTACCGGCTGACCGTGGACGTCAAGATCCCGATGCTCGGCATGATCAAGCGCAAGGCCGAGAAGGTCATCATCGACCGCGCCCTGGCCGGTCTCAAGAAGCGTGTCGAATCCGTCCCGAAGGCCTGATCCCGTGCGTACGGTCCTGGTCACCGGCCTCGGCGGCGCCGGCCGTACCACCGTCGCGGCGGCCACCGCACTGGCCGGCGCCCGCGGCGGCGCCCGCACCCTGCTGATCTCCGCCGACGCCGTACCCGGCTTCCCGACGGCCACCGAACCCACCCGGGTCACCGACGGCCTGTGGTCCGTCCGGATCGACTCCGGCGCGCACTTCCGCAGCGAACTCCTCACGCTCCAGGACCAGTTGTCCGGCGTGCTCGATCTGCTCGGCGGCAACCGCATGGACGGCGAGGAGCTCACCGAACTTCCCGGCAGCGCCGAACTCGCCCTGCTGCACTCCCTGCGCCGCGCCGCACAGGGCGACTGGTCCCGCGCCGGCTACGACCTCCTCGTCGTCGACCTGCCGCCGCTGCGCGAAGCCCTCGCCCTGCTGGCCCTGCCCGAACAGCTGCGCCGCTACCTGCGCCGGCTGCTGCCGCAGGAACGCCAGGCCGCCCGCGCCCTGCGCCCGATGCTCGCGCAGCTCGCCGGTGTGCCCATGCCCGCCCAGTGGCTGTACGAGGCCGCCGCCCGGCGCGACGCCGAGCTGGCCGGGGTGCAGGCGCTGGTCGAGGACCGCGCGACGACGCTCCGGCTGGTCGCCGAACCGGGCCCGGCCGCGGAGGACGCCCTGCACACCGCCCGCACCGGGCTCGCCCTGCACGGGTTGCGGGTCGACGCCCTGGTCGCCAACCGGGTGCTGCCGCGCCACTCGTCCGACCCCTGGTTCGCCGCGCTCTCCGCACAGCAGGACAAGTGCCTCGACCACTGGCACGAGGAGCGGCCCGCCGAGGCCCCCCTGCTGCGGCTGTCCCACCTCGGCCGCGATCCGCAGGGCCCCGGCGACCTCGCCGGAATCGTGGACGACACGCCCGCGCTGTCCCCGGACAGCCGTGAGGGCGGGCGCGCCGAGGACGCCTGGTGGATCGAGGAGGCCGGAGCCCCCGAGGGACAGGACGGGGCCGACGGCATACTCGTCTGGTGCCTGCGCCTGCCCGGCGCCGTCAAGAAGGACCTCCAGCTGGTCCGGCGCGGCGGCGAACTGCTTCTCACCGTCGGCCCCTTCCACCGCATCGTGCCCCTGGAGTCCGCGCTGCGCCGCTGCACCGTCTCCGGCGCGGCCCTCACCGACGGGGTACTGCGGGTCCGCTTCACGCCGGATCCCGCGCTGTGGCCGAGGACGAGCTGAACGGCCTGCCACCGTTCGGGTACCGTCGTTGGTAGGGGTCCCGGATGCCGGGCCGCCGTCCCACCACGCCGCAGGAGTCCGCCATGAGCGAAGCCACCGATCGTCCCGTCGACGACGACGCGTGGGCGCAGGCCTGCGCCGAGGACCTCGCCGCCGAGAAGGCCCGCCGCCGCGCCGAGTACGGCCCGCCGCCCGGCTCCGCCGCCGAGGAGCTGCGCAAGCTGGTCGACGCCGTGGCCGACAAGCTCGGCTCCCTCCAGACACCCCTGCTCGGCGTGGCTGCCCAGGGCGCCGTGCAGCAGGTCATCAAGCAGGCGAAGTCCGCGGTCGAGCCCGTCATCGAACGTAATCCGGACGTTTTCGATCACATTGCCGCCGCCGGCAGTGAACTGCTGGCCGCCTACCGCTCGGCGGTCGAGGGACAGGAACGCCGCTGGACCCAGGGTGCGGGGGACCCCGCAGGCACGGAAAAGAAGGTGGAGGACCCCACCGACCCCCGAGATGAGGGGCCCGGAGCCGGCGAACACATCGACCTGGACTGACCGGCGCCGACAGGACGGGGCCCAGCCTCGGGTACGGTTGCCCCAGCGGGGCTCGACCGAAACTGAGGGATTCATGGGACTCACCATCGGCGTCGATATCGGCGGCACGAAGATCGCAGCAGGAATCGC
>NZ_JAELVH010000323.1 GCF_019399235.1 Streptomyces poriferorum
GGGGAATTGCGGGGGGTCGGGGGCGGTGTGCCCCCGTGGGGTCGCGGGGCCGGAGACCGGCCCCGCGACCGTGGATCAGCGGCCGAGCATCGCCTGCGCCGCCTTCTGCGCGGCGTCCAGCGCGTCCTGCGGGCTCTTCTTGCCGAGCAGAGCCGCCTGGATCTCCGGCGCGAGCATGCCCTGGACCTCACGGGCCTTGTCCTGCAGCGGGCCCACGTCCATGCTCGGCAGCGTGGCGCCGACCGCGGTCTGGAGCGCGTCGCCGGGGTACAGATCACCGCCGGACTTGCGGGCCGGGAAGTAGCCCGCGGCCTTCTGAAGACCGGCCGCGTTCTTCGACTCGGCGACGAAGTTCAGCCAGTCCCCGGTGTTCTTCTTGTCGGCGCCCTTGAGCATCGAGAGCGCGCCCACGGTGCCGTAGCCGACCGAGGCGGTCTCCTTCAGCGGCGGCTGGACGACGATGTTCTCCTTGCCCCAGAACGGCTCGACGTCCGCCGTGGTGTTCTGCCAGGTGCAGGCGACCTTGCCCTTGGCGGTCGGGGTCTGCTCCAGCTTGGGCGTGGTCGTGACCAGGTCCTTGTCGGTGTAGCCGCCGTCGACCAGCTTCTTCAGGTACGTGAGCGCCTTGACGCCGGCCGCGTCGTTGAAGGTGACGTTCTTGCCGTCCTCGGAGAAGACGTCGCCGCCCGCCTGCCACAGCAGCGGGTAGAAGGTCATGTTCAGCGTCTGCTGGGTGTCGCCGCTGTAGCTGGTGGCGTAGTAGCCCTTCTCCTTCAGCTTCGGGGCCAGGGCCTCCAGGTCCGCCCAGCTCGTCGGATAGCTCTTCTCGCCGATGGCGGCGAAGACGCGCTTGTCGCAGATCAGCGGGTTGGCACTGGTCAGGATCGGGGTGGCGAGCGCCTTGCCCTCGACGGTGACGGACTTCAGCGCGAAGTCGGTGTAGTCGGACTTGGCGTCGGCCGGCATGTAGTCGTCGGCCGGCACGATGCTCTTGGCGTACTTCGGGAGCTGGTCCGGGATGAGATAGACCGCGTCAGGGCCCTTGCCCGAGGCGATGGCCGTGGCCAGAGCGGTGTCGCGGTTGGCCCAGGGGAAGGTCTCCACCTTCACCGTGACGCCCGCGTGCTCCTTCTCGAACGCCTTGACGAGGCCGTCCCAGTACGCCTTGTTCTTGGCCTCGTCGAAGATGACCGGATAGGTCCACATGGTGACGGTGTTGCCGTCGTCGCCGCTGCCGGAGCAGCCGGCCAGCACACCGGCGGCGAGCGCGGTCGCCATGACGGGGGCGGCCAGGGCGCGGACTCTGGAACGGCGGGTGAGGAGACGGGACATGAGGGAGTCCTCCGAGGACGTGAGGGTGGTTCGGGAAGAAGTCACTGCGCCGGGACCGTCTGGACGGTGCCGGTGTGCCGGGCACGTTCGGCGGCGAACGCCGCGAGATGACTGCCGAGCGAGGTGGCGGGGCCGGAGCGGACGGCCCCGGCGTCACCGGTGGCGACGGCGGTGACGAACGCCTCGACGAGCGCGGCGTCCCCGCCGCCGTGCCCGTCGGCGGCGTTCGAACCGGACGTGCCGAGTTCGTGGACGGTGGACTCGCCGGTCCGGAAGTCCTGCACGGTGACCCGCTCACCGTCACCGATGAGCCAGCCGTGCGAACCGAAGATCCGCGTCTGCCGGTGCGTCTGCTCGGTGAACGCCACCATCTGGAAGGTCGCGGTCACCCCGTCCGTCAGCTGCATCGCGAGGACCTGGTGATCGACCACGTCGTTGTCGCTCCGGTACGCGCAGACCCCGTACGGGCCCTCGCGCAGCGCCTGGACGAGCCCGGCCTCGTCGGTCGCCTCGGTGACATGGGTGACCGGCCAGACCGCGCCCTTCTCGCGCAGCGTCGGCATGTACAGCTTCAGCGCGCTGTACGGGCAGCCGGACTCGACCGCACAGTCCAGGCAGCGGTCCGCGGACCCGGCCGGGGCGTTCTCGGGCCGGAAGTGCTTCAGCCCGCCGAAGCCGGTGACCTGCTCGATCCGGCCGCCCATGACGTACGTGATCCAGTCCAGGTCGTGACAGGACTTGGCGAGCAGCATCGGGGACGAGTCCTTCTCGCTGCGCCACGGACCGCGTACGTAGCTGTGGGCGTAGTGCCACCAGCCGACCGGCTCCAGATGGTCGATCGAGACCAGCTGCCCGAGCACTCCGGAGTCCACGGCCTCCTTCACCAGGTCGGTGTACGGGGTGTACCGCATGACGTGGCACACCGCGAACAACACCCCGGCCCGTTCCACCCCCTCGACGATGCGGCGGGTCTCCTCCTCGGTCGGGGCGAGGGGCTTCTCGGCGAGGATCGCGTAACCGGCCTCGGCCAGGGCCAGCACCGGCTCCACGTGGAAGCGGTCCTGGGTGGCGACGATCACGGCGTCCGCGATCCGGTTCTCGGCCAGTGGCCGCCAGTCGTCGAACTCGACGGGCGCACCGGCGGCGGCGCGTGCGGCGGGGCGCGGATCGGCGACGGCTACGAGCTCGGCGCGCTCGGGGTGTGCCTTGATCCACTCGGCGTACGTCAGACCGCGGTTGCCGGCGCCGACGAGGGCGACCCGTACGGGCCGGCCGGTGATCGGGGTATGCGTGGACACGGGGAATCCCTGGTGCTCGGTGGTGCTCGACGGGAGAAGGGGTCAGAAGCGGAGCGTGGCCGCGGTGTGCGCGACGCGGTCGCCCTCGTCCGGCAGCGCGGTGCGCTCGGTGCCGTCCTCGACGCAGCCGGTGTGCAGCAGGTGGCTGCTGCCGCCGAACGCCGCGGGCCGCAGTTCGAGCCGGCCGCCGGTGAAGGTGGAGCCGGTGGCCCGGTAGCGGTTGGTGCCCTCGGTGACCAGCACATGGGCGGTGCCCTCGGGCGCGGCCGAGTCGAGGCCGCTGAGCTGCCAGTCGACGGTGCGCCCGGAGCCGGTACGGGCCAGCAGGGCGCCGTCCTTGTTGGTGCCGGACAGCCGCGTGCCGTCGATGCGCAGGCGCTGGTCCTTGGCCGAGGTCAGCTTGAGCCCGGTGTCGCGGAGTTCGCCGCCGAGCACGCTGATGTCGGCGTGGGCGAGCGAGACGGGGGCGGTGTCCTTCGATCCGGTCAGGGCGCACTGGTCGAGGACGAGCGGCCCGGTGCCGTTGAACACCGCGCCGTCCACTCCCTTCAGCGTGGAGCGCTGGAGGGTGAGCGGGACGGTGACGCCCGACTGGGTGACCTCCGCCCCCGCCGCGAACACGAACGAGGAGTCCGCGATCACGTTGGGACGGGCAGAGAGGTCCGAGGCCCGGGAGACGATCAGCGGACCCGTGGCCGTGCAGCCGCGCATCTGCACACCGTCCGCGTTGACCCAGAGCATTCCGGAGCCGGCCAGGGACTCCTTGCCGATGACCAGGACGTCCTCCAGCGTCAGATCGGTGATCTTGACGCGGGCCACGAACCAGGAGCAGGCATGTCGTCGCACGGTGATCCGCTTGGCCCTGCCGCCCCACGCCGCGCCGGAGTTGGCGAACGTCATCAGGCCGGAGTTGCCGGTGTAGACGAGGTCGTGCTCGAACTGGCCGTGCGTCACGAACGGGCCCTCGTCGTCACCGTCGCCGTGACAGTTGGTGACGTAGCAGTAGGCGGAGGCCGTGAAGTCGTTGAGGTGACGGGCGTTGGAGGTGTGACAGTCCTCCACGTGCCCGTACAGGCAGTAGATCTGCTGCGTGAGGTAGCCCGCGCCGCCGTAGGTGACGGACTTCGGGTTGGTGAGCGAGCACTGCTCGGTGCGGTAGTACGTGCACCAGCGGCGCATCACCACCGGCCAGAACGTGCCGACGGCCTCGATGCCCGAGACGTCGCAGCGCACCGCGTACTCGTACGCGACCGGGTGCGAGCCGGTCATCTCGTCCTCGCCCCAGCCCTCGAAGACCATGTTGCGGACGTGGGCTCGGTCGACGGGCTCGACCCGTGTCCACGTCAGGGTGCGTCCGGCCGCCAGGTCCCAGCCGATCTGGTAGTTGACCCGGATGTGCGCCGGGTCGACGACGTCGGTGACCTGGACCAGGCGCTGGATCTCCTTCTCGTACTTCCCCGCCAGCGCGTTGATCTCCACAGCCCACCACTGGCCCACGGCGAACTTCGACGCGTCCCCGACCTCGAAGAGGTCCGAGAGGTCCGGCATCGCCGCGCTCAGGCTGTGCTCGACGGTGGTGTCGGTGACGGTGCCGCGGAAGGAGAGGACGGCGCCGAAGGGGTTGTCGTGGGTGTTCTTCTCGATGTTCTCGGTGCGGATGTGGTGGCCGCCGAAGTCGAGTTCGATGTTCGAGCGGTCGAAGAGGTGTCGTTCGGTGAACAGGAGGTCGGTGTGGGCTTCGATGCGGTGGACGGCGGGGTCGTTGACCATGGCGTCGAGTGCGTTGTCCGCGGGGGTGCCGGCGTCGAAGTGGCCGAAGGTGCGGAAGTCGAGGGTGCCGGTGTGGAGTTGGTGCCAGCGTCCGGGTTTCGTTGTGGTGGCGGGGGCGATGACGGTGCCGCCGTTGTGTGGGGCGGTGGACTTCTTGTCCCAGTGCAGGGCCATGGTGCCGCCGTCGCCGGGGGTGCGGTAGCCGGCGACTATGACCTGGGTGCCGTCGGTGAGGGGCTTGGTGTTCAGGGCGCGCAGTGCGGTGACCGTGTCCAGGCGCAGGACGTTGCCGGTGCGGTCGGGTGCGGCCTGCGCGGGGCCGGTGGCCACGGCCGACCCGGCCACGACGAGACCGGCCAGACCCGAAGCCCGCAGAAGATTCCGGCGGGAGGACGCAGGGGTGCTGTGGTGCGGAACGCTCATGCGGACTTCGCCTTCCGAGAAGTGCGACGAGTGAGGGAGCGTTCCTGCGGTGGACTGCCATGAGGCGGATGGCTGAAAAGGGTTCGGTCCTCGGGTGTTCGCGGCGCGGTGGGCAGGCGCCGGAAGCGGACCGGAAGGGGTAAATCGTCGGTGACGGTGGAAAGTCACCTCGGTTGGCAGGGAACCTACGGCGGGTGAAGCCGATCGGTCAAGACCCGAATCCGTCGGAATGCGACGTGCCGGTGTCCGAGGCATCGGGCTCCGGGTCCTCGACCCAGCCCAGCGAGACACTGATCCGGCGGGCCGCATCGCGGACCTGGCCGCCCAGTTCCTGGTAGCGCCAGGCCGGCAGACCGAGCTTGAGCCCGGTGATGGAGACGGCCCCAGCGCACACCGACCGGTCGTCGAAGACCGGGGCGCCGATGCAGATGATGCCCTCGGCGTCCTCCTCGTCGTCCAGGGCGTAGCCGACCCGGGCGATGTCGCGCAGGTGGGACAGGAACGTCGCCGGATCGGTGATCGTGCGGGAGGTGCGCCGGGGCAGCCCGAACCGTTCGATGACCGAGGCGGCCTCGCTCTGCGGCATTGCGGAGAGCAGCGCCTTGCCCAGGCCCGTGCAGTGGGGCAGTTCGCGCTGGCCCATCCGCAGATCGAGCCGGACGCGCTGGTCGAGCTCGACCTGGTCCACCACGACCGCGTGGCCGTCCTCGGGCACGGCGAGCCGGGACGCCATGCCGGTGGCCCGGGTGAGATCGCGCAGGACGGGGTGGGCGACGCCGCGCAGGGAGACCTGGGACCTGGCGCGGTCGCCGAGCCGGGCCAGGCTCATGCCCAGCCGGTAGCGGCGGTTCATGCCCTCGCCGTCGTCCGAGACGAGTCCGTAGGCGCGCAGGGTCTGGAGCATGCCGAAGGCGGCGCTCTTGGAGATGGAGCAGGCCTGGCCGACCTCGGTGACGCTCAGACCGTTCCCCTGCGAGGGAGCGGCGAGCGCTTCGAGGATGTCCGCTGCCCTGGCCACGCTCTTGACCCAGTACTTCGGCTCTTCTGGGGCGGCACTGTTCGTCATAGCAGAACAGGGTAGTGCCTCCGGGCGTACGGAGGGCACCTCCGATTCGCGAAATCCGCTCCTTTCGGGCCTTGTTTGGCCGGAAGGGGGTTGACCGGTTTTCGGGGCGGACGTAATATCCAGGCACTGTTCTGCTCTACAGAACAGCGTTCTGAAAAATTGCAACGCACCACGGATCACCCTCTTCCTGCGGCGACTGCCGGGCGGATGGCGCCAGGGACTCACGGGCCGGGCAGGGCCCGCGACAACCGACGACTCTCGACGCAAGGAGCAAGCACCATGAGTTCAGGCCCGGCAGGCAACGAATCCGGAGCCCGACTCGCCGAGCGCGCCCGCCAGGTCGTACCCGGCGGCGTGAACAGCGGTCAGCGCAGCGTTCCCGGACTGACGGACCTGGTGGTCACCGGGACGCACGGCGCACGGTTCCGTACCGCCGACGGACGCGAGTACACCGACTTCCACTCGGCGTTCGGCCCGCCGCTGCTCGGCCACAACGACCCCGACGTGGCCCGCGCCACCGCCGAGGCCGGCGCGACGCTGGGCCACATGGGCGTCGGCGTCACGGAGGGCGAGGTCCTCCTCGCCGAACAGCTCGCCGAGCTGATCCCCTCGATCGAGAAGGTCCTGCTCACCAGCACCGGCAGCGAGGCCACGTTCCACGCGCTGCGCGTCTCCCGAGCCGCCACCGGCCGCCGCCTGGTCGTCAAGTTCCAGGGCTGCTACCACGGCTGGCACGACGCGGTCAGCCTCAACGTTATCTCCGAGCCCTCGAAGGTCGGCGGCCACGACCCGATCTCGACCGGCATCCTGCCCGAGGTCCTCGAAGCCACGCTCGTCCTGCCGTTCAACGACAGCGAGGCCGTCCGCCGCACCTTCGCCGAGCACGGCTCCGACATCGCCGCCGTCATCGTCGAACCCGTCCCGCACAACGTCGGCGCTCTGCTTCCGTACCAGGAGTTCCTCACTACGCTGCGCGAGGAGACCACGAAGGCGGGCAGCGTCCTGATCTTCGACGAGGTCATCACCGGCTTCCGCCACAGCATCGGCGGCTGGCAGCAGATCTCCGGCGTCACCCCCGACCTCACCACCCTCGGCAAGGCCATCGCCAACGGCGCCCCCGTCGGTGCGATCGGCGGCCGGGCCGACCTGATGGACCTCTTCTCCACGCGCCCCGGCGCCCCCGCCTTCTTCGCCGGCACGTACAACGGCCACCCGTCCGTCGTCGCCGCCGCCCTCGCCACGCTGCGCAAGCTGCGCGAGGAACCGGTCCACGACCACGTCTTCCGGCTCGGCGACCGCGTCCGCACCGAACTGACCGGCCTCTACGAGCGCCTGGGCGTGCCCGCCGTCGTCACCGGCTACGGCTCCGTCTTCGTCAGCTACTTCATGCCGGGCGAGGCCCCCCGTACGTACGCGGACCTGCTGAACAACGACGCGTCGATGTTCGTCGGCTACCGCCGCAAGCTCCTGGACCACGGTCTGTTCGAGCTCCCGCTCAACCTCAAGCGCAGCCACATCAGCTACGCGCACACCGACGCCGACGTGGACCGTCTGATCGAGGGCACCGAGGCCGCGGTCAGGGCCGTCCTCGCCGACGGCGGCGCCCGCGACCTGGAGAACACCTCGACCATGGGTGGAGCGACCCGCTGATGCTGACCGTCAACCGCACCCGCCCCGCCGGCCCCGCCGGACGGATCACCCGCGTCGAGACCCTGATGCTCGGCACCTCCTGGCGCGACTTCGGCTACGTCCGGGTCCACACCGACGAGGGCCTGACCGGCATCGGCGAGATCACCCACCCGTACCGGGTCAGCGAGGTCTGCGCGCTCACCGAGGCCCTGGCGCGACGCCATCTCATCGGCGCCGACCCCTTCGACATCGAGGAGCTCTGGCTCCGCGTCTACCAGGGCGACTTCCTGCGCGGCGGCGACATGGGCGGCGTCGCCCTGTCCGGCCTGGACCAGGCGATGTACGACCTGATGGGCAAGGCGCTCGGCGTCCCCGCCTACCGGCTGACCGGCGGCGCCTGCCGCGACGACGTCCGGGTCTACGCCAACGGCTGGTACACCGGCGAACGCGAGCCCGAGACCTTCGCCGCCAAGGCGAAGGAGACCGTGGCCAAGGGCTACACCGCCCTCAAGTTCGACCCCTTCGGCCCCGGCCTGCACGAGCTGGAGCGCGCCGAACTGCGCCGCTCCGTCGACCTCGTCGCCGCGGTCCGCGAGGCGATCGGGCCCGACATCGACCTCTTCATCGAGGGCCACGCCCGCTTCGCCATGCCGACCGCCGCCCGTCTCGTACGGGAGCTGGAGCCCTTCGACATCGGCTGGTTCGAGGAGCCGATGCCCTGGACCCACATCGAGCGGTACGCGGAACTGCGGCAGCGCGCCACCTTCCCCATCTCCGGCGGCGAGCACTTCCACAACCGCTACGAGTACAAGCAGCTCTTCGCGACCAACGCCGTCGACATCATCCAGCCCGACCTCTCCATGGCCGGCGGCTTCACCGAGGTACGGAAACTCGCCGCGATCGCGGACACCCACGGCATGCTCGTGGCCCCGCACAACTCCAACTCCCCGCTCTGCACCACCGTATCGGTGCACGCGGCGCTCGGAATCCCCAACTTCAAGATCCTCGAAACCTTCGACGGGCTCCTGGAGCCGTTCGTCTTCGACGCGCTCAAGGGCACCCTCCCGATGGAGGACGGCCGCATCGGCCTGCCGACCGCCCCGGGGCTCGGCGTCGAACTCGTCGACGAGGTCTTCGAGGAACACCCGCCCAGCCACCGCTTCTGGAACATGTTCGCGGACGGCTGGGAGAAGCGGAACCGCACATGATCGTCGACGTCCACTCCCATCTCTTCCGGCACAGCCACGACTTCACCGATCCGTTCAGCTCCGACTCCGCCCGCGCCCACGCGGGCGAGGTCGACCTCACGGTGAAGTGGGAGGAGTACGCGGCCACCGCGCCCGAGTCCACCCGGACGATCGTCGTCGGCGGCAAGGCGCGCCGCAGCGGGCTCTGGGTCGACGACGCGGCCGTGGCCGCGTACGTCGGAGAACACCCCGACCGGCTGATCGGCTACCTGGCGCTCGACCCCACCCAGCCCGGCTGGCAGGAGGAACTGCGCTACGGCCACCAGGAGCTGGGCCTGCGCGGCATCAAACTGATGCCGATGTACGCGGGCTTCGACCCGGCCGCCGAGGAGTACGACGAGCTGTACACGTACGCCGAACGGCACGGGCTGCCGCTCCTGGTGCACACCGGCACGACCTTCGTCTCCAGCGCACCGCTGGAGTGGGCGATGCCCCGGCACCTGGACGCCGTCGCCATCCGCCACCCGGAACTGCGGATGGTCCTCGCCCACCTCGGCCACCCGTTCGAGGGCGAGTGCATCGCCGTCATCCGCAAGCACCCGCATGTGTACGCCGACCTCAGCGCCCTGCACTACCGGCCCTTCCAGCTCTGGCACAGCCTCCGGCTGGTCCAGGACTACGGGGTCTTCCACAAGGTGCTGTTCGGCAGCGACTACCCGTTCACGACGGTCGACGACTCCGTGAAGGGGCTCCGGGAGATCGCCCGGATCCCCGGTATCCCCGGACTGCCGCCGCTCGACGCGGACGCGGTGGAGGAGATCATCCACCGGCCCTCGCTCGATCTGCTCGGCCTGAACGGCTGAACGCCTGAACGGCCCTGAACGGCTGACCGGCCCTCAACGCCTGAACGGGCCGTTTCCCCCCCAGCCTGCGGACCGGCGTCCGGTGCCACCCCCCGGCCCGGTTGCCGGTCCGCAGCCGGGCCGCCGCGCTCCACCCTGTTGTGTCCCTGCGCGGCGGCCCACCACCCCTCCTGCCTCGCCCTCCCGAAGGAACCCCGCGATGACCGCAGCCGTCCCGCCCCGCGGCACCGACCGCTTCGACCTGACCGGCCGCACCGCCGTCGTCACCGGGGCCGCCCGGGGCCTGGGCCGGTCCTTCGCCGTTGGCCTCGCCGAGGCGGGCGCGGATCTGGTGCTGGTCGACCTGCCCGGGGCCGAAGGAGTCGCCGAGACCGCCGCGGCAATCGAGGCGCTCGGCCGCCGGTGCCGCACCTTCGGGCAGGACCTCGCGGACATCGAGGCCCTGGCAGGCTTCGTCGACACCGTGCGCGCCGAGGCAGGGCCGTTGCACATCCTGGTCAACAACGCGGGCACGGCGGCCCTGGAACGCTTCAACGAGATCACCCCGGCCAGCTGGTCGCGCATCATGCGGGTCAACGTGGACGCCGTCTTCTTCCTCAGCCAGCGCATCGCCGAGCACATGACGGCCGACTCCGTTCCCGGCCGCATCATCACCATCACCTCGAAGAACGCCCTGGTGGCAGAGGCCGGTCTGGCCCACTACAACGCCTCCAAGGCCGCCGCGCAGCTCCTCACCGAGACCTTGGCGGTCGAGCTCGCCCCGCACGGCATCACCGCCAACACCCTGGCCCCAGGCATGGTCGAGACGCCCATCGACGGCGAGTTCCCCTTCGACCGGGAGGCCTTCGAAGCCGCGTACCGCGAGCGCATCCCGCTCGGCAGGTACGCGCAGCCCGACGAGTGTGTGGGCGCGCTGCTGCTGCTCGCCTCGGACGCCGGGGCGTATCTCACGGGGGCACGCCTCGTCGTCGACGGGGGAGTGCTGGCGGACCAGATGCCGCGGATGCGCTTCATGCCGCCGTACCGCAACACGATCTGACCGCGCCGACCGGCAGTCGGTTCACGCCGAGCCGACCGGCAGTCGGTTCACACCAGAGCCGACCAGCAGTCGGTTCACGCCGAGCACGCATCGACAACGCGAGGAGCACCTCCGTCATGTCCGTCCCTGCTTCGTCCGCCGCTCCCACCTCCGCCTCCTCCCGCCGGAATCTTCTGCGGGCTTCGGGTCTGGCCGGTCTGGTCGTGGCCGGGTCGGCCGTGGCCACCGGCCCCGCGCAGGCCGCACCCGACCGCACCGGCAACGTCCTGCGCCTGGACACGGTCACCGCACTGCGCGCCCTGAACACCAAGCCCCTCACCGACGGCACCCAGGTCATAGTCGCCGGCTACCGCACCCCCGGCGAC
>NZ_JAELVH010000324.1 GCF_019399235.1 Streptomyces poriferorum
CCGTACGGGCCCTGCGGGGGCTGGGGCGGCGGCATGGTCATGACGCCAAAGTTACGCCATATGGGAACACCCTTTCGTGCGCCGGAGCTTGGCGGCCCCCGCGTCAGCTCAGCGGTTCGCGCCGTCGCAGCCACTCGTCCGGCACCCCGTCGACGCCGGTGACCGCGCCGACGACCCCGCCGGTGATGGCGCACGTGGTGTCGACGTCCCCGAGCCCCTCGGCGGTGGCCCAGAGAGCCGCCTCCAGGTCCTCGGGGTGCCGGGCCGCGGTCCACAGGGCGAACGGCACGGTGTCGTCGGAGCGGATGCGCTGCCCGTTGCCGAGGAGGTCGGCGGCCTTCCAGGGTTCGGTGGCGAACGGCACGTCCACGGCCCGCAGGAGACCGTCCCGCACCGTCCCCGCGGGGGTCCGCCCGGCGACCCGGGACAGCGTGAACTCGCCCCGTACCGCCAGCGCCGCCGCCACCGCGACCGCCACCGCACCCGCGATCCCCTCCGGGTGGGCGTGGGTGATCTCGGCCTGCAGTGCGGCCTGTCCGGCCACGTGGCCGAGGTCCCGGTGGAACCGCGCGCCGAGCGGGGCGACCCGCATCGCGGCGCCGTTGCCGAGGCTTCCGCCCTCGAACAGCTCGGGTGCCAGCGTCCGCCAGTCGGCCGGGGAAGCCAGCAGCTGGGGCAGCAGCAGGTGCATACCGTGGCCGTAGCCGCGGGCCTGGTCGGCGTCGAAGGCGAGCGCGAAGTACAGCGCGAGCCGGTCCTGCTCGACGTGCCCGTGGTCGTCGAGCACCCGATGGAGCGCGCGGGCCAGCGCGGTGTCGTCGGTCCAGTGCCAGACGGGCTCGTGCGGGGTGCGGCGCGCCCTGATCTCGTCGAACGCCTTCCGGGGTTCCCGGAAGAGCGGGAACCACCGTTCCCCGAACGCGTCGCCGAGCGCGAGGCCTTCGAGACTGCGGCGGGCGGCGGCCAGGTCGGGGGCGACATCGGTGGAGTCCATGGAGGCATCGTCCCGCCGCCGGCCCGCGACCGTACACCGGATTTCGGCCGTGTTCGGTTCCGGTGGGGCGCCATGTGACGCTGGTGCCATGAACGATCGACGTGACCTTGCCGTCGTACGGCCTCCGGCAGGCTCCCTCGCCACCGTGCACGGGCTGTCGGCGCTGCTGGCCGACTACCACCTGCAGACGGAGACGGAGAAGGGCCGGCCCGTCGCGGACGCGGCCGCGCTGCCCGCCGCGTACCGCGCGGAGGTGGAGGATCCGGACGGCGCGTTCGCCGGCGCCGCCGTGCTCGTCGCGCGCGACGGGGACACCGCGGCGGGCTGTGTCGTGGTCACCGCGCCCGTGGACGGCCGGGCGGAGATCAAGCGGCTGTGGACGGCGCCGGGCTTCCGAGGCCGGGGCGTCGCCTCCGCGCTGCTCGATGCCGCGCTCGCGCACGCCGCGCGGAGCGGGGTCCGCACCGTGCGGCTGTCGGTGTGGCGGTGGCGCACGGGAGCGGTCTCCCTCTACGAGCGGCTCGGCTTCTCGGTCACCGCGTCGTGGGACGAGCGCGAGGAACTGGTCTGCATGGAGCGGACCGTGGAGGAGCCCAACCCCTGTACAGAGCGGGGCCGTTCGTAGATCGTGACTGCCGTGACAGAAACGAACGGCACGACGGACTGGCCCGGCGGCATCAGCGCTCTCACCCTGTTCACCGAGGACCTGGAGGAGACCAAGCGGTTCTACGGGGAGGTCTTCGGACTGCCGGTCACCTACGAGGACGACGACTCGGCCGTGTTCACCTTCGGCAACACGCTCATCAATCTGCTGCGGACCACCGCCGCGCACGGACTGATCGAACCGGCGGACGTCGCCGGCCCGGCCGCCGGTGCCCGGATGCAGCTCACACTGACCGTGGACGACGTGGACGCCCTGTGCAAGGTGCTGGCCGACCGCGGTGTGACGCTGCTGAACGGGCCGATGGACCGGCCCTGGGGTATCCGGACCGCCAGCTTCCGCGACCCGGGCGGGCACATCTGGGAGATCGCCCGGTGACCGCGGCCGGAGCCGGCCAGGAGGACGGGATCATTACCCCCGGCCCCGAGATCCGCGCCCTCCTGTCGTCCCTGAACGGCCGGCGCCGCCATGTCCTCGGCATCCTCGAAGGACTCGACGCCGAGGCGCTCCGGCTGCCGGTGCTGCCGTCCGGGTGGAACTGCCTGGGGCTCGTCCAGCATCTGGCGCTCGATGTCGAACGGTTCTGGTTCCGTGCCGTGTTCACCGGCGACCCGGCCGTGATCGCCGCGCTGGACGACATCGACGACGCCTGGCAGGTGGACCCCGGGGCCGACGCCGCCGAGGTCCTCGGCCGGTACCGCGAGGAGACGGCGCTCGCGGACGCCGTCATCACCTCGGCCATGGCCGGCGCACCCCTGGCCTGGTGGCCCCACGACCGGTTCGGCGCACCGCATCTCCACACGCTGCGGGACGTCCTGCTGCACGTCATCGCCGAGACCGCGTGCCACGCCGGCCATCTCGACGCGGCACGCGAACTCCTCGACGGACGGCAGTGGCTGGTGCTGACGTAGGGCCGGCAGGGGCCCGGCGCGGCCCTGCTGGGTGCGTTTTCTGAAGCTCCCCTGGGGCGTTTCCCGAAAGTTCCGCCTGCCCGGCGCGGCCCTACCGGCTCTCCCCGCCTTCTGCGATGGCCTCCGCGACCTCCGCCACCCGCGCCTGCTCCTCGACCTCGAAGCGCTCCCGGTCCAGCTGCTCGGCGATCTCCTCGTCCTGGGCCATCAGCAGGTCCAGGTTCGAGTCGCCGAGGTCGAAGACGCCCATGTCGACGTACGCCTTCTGGAGGCGCTCGCCCCACAGGCCGATGTCCTTGACGCACGGGACGATGCGGCTGAACAGCAGCTTGCGGAAGAGCTGGAGGAACTCCGAGTGCTCGGAGAGGTCCTTCGCCTCCTGCTTGCCGATGCCGAAGTTCTCCAGCACCTCCACACCGCTGAGCCGGTCGCGCATCAGGTAGCAGCCCTCGATGACGAACTCCTCGCGTTCGCGCAGTTCGGCATCGCTCAGCTGCTTGTAGTAGTCGCGCAGCGCCATCCGGCCGAAGGCGACATGGCGGGCCTCGTCCTGCATGACGTACGCGAGGATCTGCTTGGGCAGCGGCTGGGTCGTGGTGTCGCGGATCATGCCGAACGCGGCCAGGGCCAGGCCCTCGATGAGGACCTGCATGCCGAGGTAGGGCATGTCCCAGCGCGAGTCGCGCAGGGTGTCGCCGAGCAGCCCCTGGAGGTTGTCGTTGATCGGGTACAGCATCCCGACCTTCTCGTGCAGGAACCGGCCGTAGATCTCCGCGTGCCGGGCCTCGTCCATGGTCTGGGTCGCGGAGTAGAACTTCGCGTCCAGGTCGGGGACGGACTCCACGATCCGGGCCGCGCAGACCATGGCGCCCTGCTCGCCGTGGAGGAACTGGCTGAACTGCCAGGAGGTGTAGTGCCGGCGCAGTTCACCCCGGTCCTTCTCGGTCATCTTCGCCCAGTGCGGGGTGCCGTACAGGGTGAGGGCGTCGTCGGGGGTGCCGAGAGGGTCGGTGGGGTCGACCTCGATGCTCCAGTCGATGCGCTTGTTGCCGTCCCACTGCTTGTCCTTGCCCTTCTGGTACAGGGCGAGAAGGCGCTCGCGGCCGTCGTCGTAGTCCCAGCTGAACCGGGCGGCACCCGAGGCGGGCACCGTCCACAGCGGCTGCTCGGGGGCGGTGGTGTAGAGGTCGTGTGTCGACACGGACGGCTCCTTCGCCTCTCAGGGCCTGGTTAAGTCACCTGACGTGTGGCTCAGTTGGCAGGTTCACACGTTGGTAGACGCCGGGTCAACAAGTCGTGCGCAAGGGATTGACGGCCTTGCTGACAAGCAGTCTCATAATGGGTGACCGCCGGTAACCCATGGGAGAGGCCCGTCCAGCCATGACGACCGTGACCGAACGCGATGTGCAGATACTCCGCGACGCACTCGGCCCGCTCCGTGACCGCGAGCAGATCGCCGAACGGCTCCTGGAGGCCTCGGCCAAGCACTCCTTCGACCCGGACAAGGAGCTCGACTGGGACTCGCCGGCCGAGGACGGCAAGTGGTTCTGGCCGCCGGAGCTGATCTCCCTCTACGACACCCCGATGTGGAAGCGGATGTCGCAGGAGCAGCGGCAGGAACTGGCCAGGCACGAGGCCGCCTCGCTCGCCTCGCTCGGCATCTGGTTCGAGATCATCCTGATGCAGCTGCTGGTCCGGCACATCTACGACAAGCCGGTGGTCAGCAACCACGTCCGCTACGCGCTCACCGAGATCGCCGACGAGTGCCGGCACTCGATGATGTTCGGCCGGATGATCACCTGGGGCGGATCGCCCTGCTACCCCGTGCCGCGCCGCTACCACAATCTGGCCCGCGTCCTGAAGACCGTCTCCACGACGCCGGGTTCGTTCGCGGCGACGCTGCTCGGCGAGGAGATCCTCGACTGGATGCAGCGCCTGACCTTCCCCGACGAGCGCGTCCAGACGCTGGTGCGCGGGGTGACCCGCATCCATGTGGTCGAGGAGGCCCGGCACGTCCGGTACGCCCGCGAGGAGCTGCGGCGCCAGATGGTGACCGCCCCGCGCTGGGAGCGCGAACTCACCAGGGTGAGCTGTGGGGAGGCGGCCCGCGTCTTCTCCGTCTGCTTCGTCAACCCGCAGGTGTACGAGAACGTCGGTCTGGACCGGCAGGAGGCCGTGGCGCAGGTGAAGGCCAGCGGCCACCGGGCCGAGGTCATGCAGTCCGGCGCCAAACGGCTGACGGACTTCTTCGACGACATCGGGGTTCTGGGCGGCGTGGGGCGCAGGCTGTGGAAGAACTCCGGCCTGCTCGCCTGACGGCACCGGCCGTCAGGACCCCAGGCACTGTCGTCGAGCTCCCGCCTGCCCCGCGGCGCCATGCACGCACTCCCGCCGCACCGGACACAAGCCCGAGTACGTCCAGTACGAGGGCTTGCGCCCGGCACACCGAGAACACGCACCCGACCCCGCAGGGCCGCTCGTCGGGCAACGGCGCGAGTTCGACGACAGGACCTGAGGGCTGTCCCGCAATTCCTGGTGGATCAGCGCACGGCGTCGGATGCCGCGCATCGCAAGGCGTCGGATGCTGTGCATCGCAAGGCGGAGAGGCGCCCGCATACTGGATGTATTCGGGTGTTTCGACAACCCGGCGTGGTGCCGTAGCTGTCGTCGTGCGCCCGCCAGGAATCGCGGGACAGCCCTTAGGCTGCTTGGTATGACCCCTGCCGCAGCCGCGCCGCCCAGCCGTGCGTACCGAAGGCTCAGCGTCGAGGAGCGCCGCACCCAGCTCCTCGGTGCGGCACTCACCCTCTTCGCCCACCGGGCCCCCGACGAGGTCTCGCTCGACGAGGTCGCGACGGTCGCCGGGGTGTCGCGCCCACTGGTCTACCGCTACTTCCCCGGCGGGCGGCAGCAGTTGTACGAGGCGGCTCTCAGGTCCGCCGCGGAGCAGCTGATCCTGTGCTTCGCCGAACCGGCCGTGGGCCCGCCCACGGAACGGGTGACCCGCGTGCTCGACCGCTACATCGCCTTCGTCGACGAGCACGACGCCGGCTTCAGCGCCCTGCTGCGCGGCGGCAGCGTCGCCGAGACGTCCCGTACGAGCACGATCGTCGACGAGGTACGGCGGGCGGCGGCCGAGCAGATCCTCCTGCACCTGGGCCGGGGCACGGGCAGCGAACCCGCGCCGCGGCTGCGGATGATGGTGCGCACCTGGATCGCCGCCGTCGAGGCGGCGTCGCTGATCTGGCTGGACGAGGGCAAGCAGCCGCCCGCGTCCGACCTGCGCGACTGGCTGGTCGACCAGTTCATCGGGCTCCTCGCCGTCACCGCGGCCACCGACGCGGAGACCGCGTCCGCGGTGGCCGAGCTGCTGCCGCTGGAGACCGCGGCGGGCCCGGCCGGGCGGCTGGCGGACCGGCTGGCACCGCTGATCGGCGCGGCGGCGCATCTGCTGCCGCCGGACTGATCGGTCAGACTGGGGCGGTGAGAAGCGAGAACGTCCCCTTCACCGGCGGCCCGCTGGACGGGCGGGTCCTGCCCGTCCTGGTCGGCGCGACCGGCCATCCGCCCAAGTGGTACGAGGTCCCGGTCCCGGCCGCCGACGGCGGACCGGCCACCGTCCACGCGTACCTGAGGGTCCCCGCCGGATACACCCGGCGGCTGCGGATCCAGCGTGGCTGGGTGTACGAGTACGCCCCGGCCGGCCGCGAACGCCACCGGCCCAAGTGGCCCTGGTCGAAGCCGGGGTAAGGCGTCCGGGCGAAATGGGGCGTTGCCGGTCGGTCTAAGATCGACGCTCTGGTCCGAGGGACGGTCACAAGGGGGTGCGCCATGGAGGCGCTGCGTCAGGACGATCCACGCCGCTTCGGCCCGTACACGGCGCTGACGCGGTTCCGTGAGACGGCCGCCGCGGTCCAGTACCTCGCGCACGGCACGGATCCGGACGGCCTCGTCGTCGTCACCGCGGCCCGGCCCGAGCTGGCCGCACTGCCCGCGTTCCGGCGGCGTTTCCAGGCGGAGGCGCGTACCGCCGACCGGCTGGCCGGCGGCTGGGTGGAAGCGCGTCCGGCCACGGCTGCCGACGGCTCCGAGGACGACGACCTGCTGTGGACGGCCTCGGCATACGTGCCGGC
>NZ_JAELVH010000325.1 GCF_019399235.1 Streptomyces poriferorum
TGGACAGAACACCTAGGGCGCCCGGGTCCGGACCGAAAGGGGGCCGGGCTCCGTCCGCCACGTGACCGAGCCCACCCCTCGCCCCGTTCGAACTCCCGTCGAACTCCCGCAACAATGAACCCGTGATCACTTCGCCGACACGGAGCACGAACCGACGCGCCGAGCCCGCCGCGACGCCGTACGTCGACCTCTCCCGGGCGGAGTGGAGCGCGCTGCGCGACAAGACGCCGCTGCCGCTGACCGCCGACGAGGTGGAGCGGCTGCGCGGGCTCGGGGACGTCATCGACCTCGACGAGGTGCGGGACGTCTACCTGCCGCTCTCACGCCTCCTCAATCTGTACGTCCAGGCCACGTCCGGCCTCCGCGGCGCCCTGAACACCTTCCTCGGGGACGCGGGCAACGGGCACGGGGAGCAGCGCGGCACACCGTTCGTCATAGGGGTCGCGGGCAGCGTCGCGGTGGGCAAGTCCACCAGCGCCCGTATCCTCCAGGCGCTGCTGGCCCGCTGGCCGGAGCACCCTCGGGTGGAGCTGGTGACCACGGACGGGTTCCTGCTGCCGATGAAGGAGCTCCACGCGCGCGGCCTGATGTCGCGCAAGGGCTTCCCGGAGTCTTACGACCGGCGCGCCCTGACCCGTTTCGTCGCCGACATCAAGGCGGGCAAGGACGAGGTGACCGCCCCCGTCTACTCGCACCTGATCTACGACATCGTCCCGGGCGAACGCCTCACCGTGCGACGCCCGGACATCCTCATCGTCGAGGGGCTGAACGTGCTGCAGCCCGCCCTGCCCGGCAAGGACGGCCGGACCAGGGTCGGGCTCGCGGACTACTTCGACTTCAGCGTGTACGTGGACGCGCGGCCCGAGGACATCGAGACCTGGTACCTCAACCGCTTCCGCAAGCTGCGCGCCACGGCGTTCCAGGACCCGTCCTCGTACTTCCGCAAGTACACCCAGGTCTCCGAGGCGGAGGCGATGGAGTACGCGGCGACGATGTGGCGGACCATCAACAAGCCCAATCTGGTGGAGAACGTGGCGCCGACCCGAGGCCGTGCCACGCTGGTGCTGCGCAAGGGCCCCGACCACAAGGTCCAGCGGCTGTCCCTGCGCAAGCTCTGATCCCGGAAAGGGTGCACCGTGCTGCATCTACGCCTGATCGTCCCGTCCGACCGGACGGGCGAGGTGACGGACCTGCTGGAGGGGACCGTCGGCGCCGCCCACCTCGTGGTGCTGCCGGGGGTCGCGCGCGACCCGGTCGGTGACGTGGTGCTGTGCGACGTGGCGCGCGAGGCGGGCGACGAGCTGATCGGGGCGCTGCGGGAGCTCGGGGTCGCCGAGTACGGGGCGATCACCGTCGAGAGGATGGACCTGACGCTCTCCGCCCACGCCGACCGGGCCAAGGAGGACGCGCCGGGCGAGGGCGCGGACGCGGTGCTGTGGGAGGAGCTGACGGACGTCACCCACGAGGAGTCGACGTTCAGCATCACCTACGTGGCGTTCCTCACCGTCGCGACGATGCTCGCCGCCTGCGGTGTGATGCTCGACAACGCGATCCTGATCGTGGGCGCGATGGCGGTGGGCCCGGAGTTCGGGCCGCTCGCCGGGATCTCCACGGCGCTGGTGCAGCGCGCCCCGCGCCTGGTGTGGCGGTCGCTGTGGGCGCTGGTCGGCGGCTTCGCCGCGGCCATGGTGCTGACGGCCGGGTTCGCCTGGCTGATGGACCTCTTCGGGCTGTTCAACGCCTCGATGATCGAGGCCCCCCGGCCGAACACGGCGTTCGTCTGGCAGCCGGACTGGATGTCCTTCGTGGTGGCCCTCCTCGCAGGCGTCGCCGGGACGCTCTCGCTCACCTCGGCGAAGTCCGGCGCCCTCATCGGCGTCGCGATCTCGGTGACGACGGTGCCGGCCGCCGCCAACGCGGCGGTGGCGTTCAGCTACAACGACTTCAACCAGATGACGGGCTCCATCCAGCAGCTGCTGGCGAACCTCGGTGGGATCGTCCTGGCGGGAACCCTGACGCTGCTGGCGCAGAAGGCCCTGTGGATGGCGGCCCTGCGCTGGTACGCGGCCCACCCGAAGCCGCCGGCGGCGGCTGACGCGTAGGACAGGCTGCCCGCGGGCGTGCGCCCGGCAATGTCGCGCCCACCGAAACTGCCGTACACCGCACAAGCGCTGAGCGGCGTGCCGCTGACACCATTTCAGGCATGCCCGACGCCGGAGAAGTGATCTACCGTCCCGCCCCGAGGCGGGCCCTGTGGTGGTGCGCCGCCGTCTGCGCGGCCGGGGCGGGCCTGGCCGCGGTACTCGCCGCGTACCTGGCCCGGCTCATGGCCGCCGCGGCCCTGCCGCTCGCGCTGGTGGCCTTCGCCTGCCTGTACGCGGCCACCGCCCGGGTGAGCGCGGACGCGTGCGGGCTGCGCTCCCGGACGCTGCTGCGCCGCAGGAACCTGCCGTGGTCCCACGTCGCCGACCTGCGTACGTACGTCCAGTACGGCCGGAACCAGGACATCCATCGCGTCAGCGTGCTGTTGCGCGACGGGCACACGCGGCGGCTGCCGCTGCCGATGAGCGGGTCCTCCGCCGACCGCCCGGAGTTCGAAGCGAAGCTGGACGCGCTGCGCGCACTGCACCGCCGGTACGGAGACCCCGTGTCGAGCGGCCGCGCCCCTGTCATCTCGTACCGCACCGCCGGGCGCGGCGCGGCCGTGTCATGGGCCGTGTGCGTGCTGCTGCTCGCCGGCGCGGGCCTGGCCGCGTGGTACGTACCGGGCCTCGCGTCGGAGAAGCAGGCGTGGAGGGCAGCCGTGCCCTGCACCGCCGCCGTGCCCGCCGCGGAGCGCGGCGAGTGCCTGAGCACCCGGCACGCGGAGATCTCGCGGACGGAGGTGAGCAGGAGGGAGGGCAGCAGCCGGCTGTACTTCGCCGGCGGACGGCCACTGGAACGGCTCGGGGTCTCCCGGGAGGCCGCCGGCACGTTCCGCCCGGGCGACCGCGTCGAGCTGACCGTCTGGCGCCACCAGGTGCGCGAGGTCGCGGGAGACCGGTACGTGTGGCGCGCGCACTTCACCGGCGCCGGGGACGTGGCCGCCGTCGCGGCCGGATGCGCCCTCGCCGCGGGCTACCCGGGTGCCCGTCTGCTGCTGCGGCGGCGCGGACGCCGGCTGCCGGACGACGAGGTCCTGCCCTCGGCACTCCCGTTCGCGGCCGCGCTCGCCGGTACGGCCGCATGGCTGCTGCCGCTCTGCTACCTCCACCCCACGGACCCGCTCGGCTCGCCCGGCACCCTCGTCTGGGCGGCCTCGGGCGCAGCGGCCACCCTGGGGATGTTCGCCCGGGCCTGGCAGTCCACCCGCGTCCGTTCACCCGGCGACGCCCCGGCGACCGGGGCCGACCGTTCCGGGGAGCTCTTCCTGGCTGCCCGCTTCCTCGATCACACCGACTACAACCCGCACGGCTTCGGCACCCACGTCGTCGTCGGGGGCGGTCCGCCCGCGGTCACGCCCCACCCCGGCCCGGGCCGGTTCGCCGCCCGAACGATCCCGGTGGAGCGGCTCACCGTCACGAACGTGCGGCGTGCCCGGGGCAGCGACGGTGACGGCGTCCCCCGGAGCTGGCACATCGCCGAGATGGACGACGCGGGCGAGCCGGTCCGCCTCGCGGCCGCGCCGGCCGACCTGGCCCGCGTCCTCGACGAGCTGGGGTGCGGTCGGCGGCCGCAGAACGCCGGAAGGACCCGGCCGTGAGGCCGGGTCCTTCCGGGAGTCGCGGGGCGGCTCAGCCCAGCGCGGACTTCACGACGTCGGCCAGCCGTCCGGCCACCGCGCGTGCCTGCTCGATGTCGGCGGCCTCGACCATGACCCGTACCAGCGGTTCCGTACCCGACTGGCGCAGCAGCACCCGGCCGGTGGCGCCCAGCTCGCGTTCGGCCTCGGCGACGGCCGTGGCCAGTTCCGGGGAGGTGGACACACGGGACTTGTCGACGTCCGGGACGTTGACGAGGACCTGCGGCAGGCGCTCCATCACCCCGGCGAGGTCGGCGAGCGAGCGGCCGGTGGCGGCGACGCGGGCCGCCAGCATCAGGCCGGTCAGCGTGCCGTCGCCGGTCGTGGCGTGGTCCAGGACGATGACGTGGCCGGACTGCTCGCCGCCCAGGGCGTAGCCCTCGGCCTTCATCGACTCCAGGACGTAGCGGTCGCCGACGGCTGTCTGGACGAGCTGGATGCCCTCGCGCTCCATGGCGATCTTGAAGCCGAGGTTCGACATCACGGTGCCGACCACGGTGTCCTTGCGCAGCTGCCCGGCCTCGCGCATGGCGAGGGCCAGCACGGCCAGGATCTGGTCGCCGTCGATCTCCTCGCCCGCACCGTCCACGGCCAGGCAGCGGTCGGCGTCGCCGTCGTGCGCGATGCCGAGGTCGGCCCCGTGCTCGACGACGGCGGCGCGGAGCAGCGACAGGTGCGTGGATCCGCAGCCGTCGTTGATGTTCAGGCCGTCCGGCTCGGCGCCGATGGTGATGACCTCCGCACCGGCCCGTGCGAACGCCTCGGGCGAGACGTGGGCGGCGGCGCCGTGTGCCTCGTCCAGGACGACCTTCAGGCCGTCGAGGCGGTTGGGGAGCACCCCGATGAGGTGGGCGACGTACCGGTCGAAGCCTTCGGCGTAGTCGCTGACGCGGCCCACTCCGGCACCGGTGGGACGGGCCCACGGCTCGCCGGTGCGGTGCTGCTCGTAGACCGTCTCGATGCGGTCCTCCAGCTCGTCGGCCAGCTTGTGGCCGCCGCGGGCGAAGAACTTGACACCGTTGTCCGGCATGGCGTTGTGGCTGGCGGAGAGCATCACGCCGATATCCGCGCCCAGAGCGCCGGTGAGATAGGCCACGGCCGGGGTCGGCAGCACGCCCACGCGCAGGACGTCGACGCCCGCGCTGGCCAGCCCGGCCACCACGGCGGCCTCCAGGAACTCTCCGGAGGCGCGTGGATCGCGGCCGACCACGGCCGTCGGCCGATGGCCCTCGAAGGTGCCTGCCTCGGCCAGTACGTGTGCCGCCGCGACCGAGAGACCGAGCGCGAGCTCGGCCGTCAGGTCCGCATTCGCGACACCGCGCACGCCGTCCGTGCCGAAGAGTCGTCCCACTGGTGTCCTCCGAAGGTGCTCCGAAACGCAAAAAAATCAGACTAAGTAAGCAACAAGCACATCAAGCCTATGAACGCCTTATGCCGTTATATGCCCGAGGTTGTCAATAAACGAACGCCCCGGCAGCACGAAGAGTGCCGCCGGGGCGAACGTGTAACGCGGTTGAGCAGGCGGTTTAGCGCTTGCTGTACTGCGGGGCCTTACGGGCCTTCTTGAGACCGGCCTTCTTGCGCTCGACCGCACGGTCGTCGCGGGAGAGGAAGCCGGCCTTCTTCAGCGTGGCGCGGTTGTTGTCCACGTCCGCCTCGTTCAGCGAGCGGGCCACGCCGAGGCGCAGGGCACCGGCCTGACCGGAAACACCGCCACCCGAGATGCGGGCCACGACGTCGTAGCGACCGTCGAGCTCGAGAATCTTGAAGGGCTCGTTGACTTCCTGCTGGTGCACCTTGTTGGGGAAGTAGTCCTCAAGGGTGCGACCGTTGATCTTCCACTTGCCGGTGCCCGGAACGATCCGGACGCGGGCGATGGCGTTCTTGCGACGGCCAAGGCCGGCCGCGGGCTGCGGGTCGCCGAAGCGGCCTGCGAGCGACTCGGAGGTGTACTCACCCTCGACGGGGACCTCGGACTCGAAGGTGGTCACCTCGGCGAAGGTCTCCTCGCCCTCGGTGCCCTCGATGGGGGTCTCAACAGTGGTCTCGGCCACGATGCTCCTCAGATCTTTCTTTACGTCTTTGGGGGGAGGCCGGAACTACTGCGCGACCTGGGTGATCTCGAACGGGACCGGCTGCTGCGCAGCGTGCGGGTGCTGGTCGCCCGCGTAGACCTTCAGCTTCGAGATCATCTGACGGCCCAGGGTGTTCTTGGGGATCATGCCCTTGATGGCCTTCTCGACGGCCTTCTCGGGGTTCTTCGCGAGCAGCTCGTCGTAACGAACGGAGCGGAGACCACCCGGGAACCCGGAGTGGCGGTACGCCATCTTCTGGGTCTTCTTGTTGCCGGACAGGTGAACCTTGTCGGCGTTGATGATGATGACGAAGTCGCCCATGTCCATGTGGGGGGCGTAGATCGCCTTGTGCTTGCCTCGGAGGAGGTTCGCAGCCGTGGTGGCCAGACGGCCGAGGACGATGTCCTCAGCGTCAATGATGTGCCACTGGCGAGTGACATCGCCGGGCTTGGGGCTGTACGTACGCACTTCGTAGCCTTCGCTTCTTCAGTGGATGGGGTCCAGACACATGGCACCTCTGAAGCGATCATGCAGCTGGGGCTCACAATGCCGGGGACGCTGCCCGTATGCGAGCCACTGGTAACTGCTCCAGAGAACCTACGTAAGGGCCCTTCGCGTGAGAACGACGAAGCCAATACGTATAACAAACCCCGACAGTACCCGCCCGGCCCCGGACGGGTCAAAACGGGGCCCTTGGGCGGGCGGCGGCGGGGGTTTTGACCTTGCCCCGGTCCGGCGCTGAGGGTTCCGTCCTCAATCGCCGGACGGGCTTGGGGTGTGCGGGTCGCTCCGCGGGGTGCGGGGTGCGCCCCTGTCCGGTGGTGGGGGTCC
>NZ_JAELVH010000326.1 GCF_019399235.1 Streptomyces poriferorum
TTCTGCAGGCTGACCCGGCCTCCGGGAAGATCAACCTCGACAAGGGCCGGGTCAGCCTGCAGAAGAACCAGACGGTGTCGCTGGTCA
Source organism: Streptomyces poriferorum (assembly GCF_019399235.1). Lineage (GTDB taxonomy): Bacteria > Actinomycetota > Actinomycetes > Streptomycetales > Streptomycetaceae > Streptomyces > Streptomyces poriferorum. The sequence continues at coordinate 88 of NZ_JAELVH010000326.1, forward strand.
AGGGCGGCCGCCCGCTGCTCTCCCAGGTCAAGATGGGCCTCGGCTGGGAGCCCGCGTTCCGGGGCAAGGACATCGACCTCGACGCCTCGGTGATCGCCTACGGCCCCAACCGCAACCACCTGGAGAGCTGCTACTTCGGCAAGCTCTCCATCCTGAACGGCGCCATCAAGCACTCGGGCGACAACCTCACCGGTGAAGGCGCCGGCGACGACGAGGTGATCGTCGTCGACTTGGGCCGGATCCCCCCGGAGGCGACCGGTCTGGTGTTCACGGTCAACTCCTTCACCGGCCAGAAGTTCACCGAGGTGGCCAAGGCCTACTGCCGGCTGATCGACGGCGCCACCGGCGAGGAGCTGGTCCGCTTCGACCTGACCGGCGCCGAGCCGCAGACCGGCGTGATGATGGCGAAGCTGATCAAGCAGTTCTCCGGAGAGTGGGAGATGACCGCGATGGGCGACTTCGTGAAGTCGCGCACCGTCCGCGGCATGGTCAAGCCCGCCGCCCAGTCCCTGTAGCACCGGAAACGTCTTCAGGGGCACCCGGCTGGCTGTGGGTGCCCCTGAAGGCGGTCGGCGAGAGGGATGCGGCGTACGCGGCGCGTGCTCGTCAGCTCTCTCAGAGCTTGGTCAGCTTGGAGTACGGGCTCAGGATCCTCCCCTGTCGCCCCGAGAAGTCGATGAGCACTGCGTCGTTGTCGCCCTCGACAGCAAGGACTCGACCGAGTCCGAACTGGTCATGCGACACCCTGTCGCCCACATCGAACAATTCGACCGGTGGGGCCGCCTGGGCCGGGCGGTTGAAGGGACTGGAAGGCAGGTGACGCCGGGATCCGGCTGACTGTTTCATTACCTTGAGTATGCGCCCTGAAAACGCCCGACGCCATGCCCGACCGCTCCTGGGGCCCCACTGATGCCGGATTCGTAATCAGCCGTTCCGGTGCCGGCGGGCGCCCGGACCCGCTGCGGGCCGGGCCCCCGCTGACCGAAAGGCCTTACTTGTCCCGTCGCGGCTGGCGCTTCCACGGGCCGGTGATGGCCAGCATGATGCCGGGTGTCTGGATGTTGGCGAAGAGCGTCCTGCCGTCGGGCGAGAACGTCACACCGGTGAATTCGCTGTACTCCGGATCGGCCTCCGTGCCGGCGTTCAGCTCGTTGCGCGCGATGGGGTAGGTGCGGCCGCTCTCGGTCGCCCCGAAGAGGTGCTGGATGCCCTCGCCGTCCTCGGAGATGACCAGGCCGCCGTAGGGCGAGACCGTGATGTTGTCCGGGCCGTCGAAGGCGCCGTCCTTGGAGGGGTCGGCGTTGACGCCGAGGAGCACCTTCAGCGTCAGCGTGCGGCGCTTGGGGTCGTAGAACCAGACCTGGCCGTCGTGCGGGACGGGGCTCTCCGCGCGGGCGAACGAGGAGACGATGTACGCGCCGCCGTCGCCCCACCACATGCCTTCGAGCTTGCGGGCGCGGGTGATGTCCTTGTCACCGAACTGCTTGCGCACCGAGACGCTCCTGGCGTCGCGGTCGGGCACGTCGACCCAGTCCACGCCGTACACGGTGCCGATCTTCGTGGCGCGGGAGAGGTCGTCGACGAACGTTCCGTTCTTGTCGAAGCACTTCGTGGCCTGCAGCACACCGGCGTCGTCGGCGAGCGTGCGGAGCTTGCCGCGGCCGTGCTTGAAGCCGTGCGGGGGTACCCAGCGGTAGAGCAGTCCGTTGGGGCCGGACGCGTCCTCGGTGAGGTAGGCGTGGCCACTCTTGGGGTCGATGACGACGGCCTCGTGGGCGTAACGGCCGAACGCCTTGATGGGACGCGGGTCACGGTTGGCCCGCTTGTCGTACGGGTCGACCTCGAAGACGTAGCCGTGGTCCTTGAGCAGGCCGTTCTTCCCGGCCTTGTCCTCGGTCTCCTCGCAGGTCAGCCAGGTGCCCCACGGGGTGGAGCCGCCGGCGCAGTTGGTGGAGGTGCCGGCGATGCCGACCCATTCGGCGGTGCGGCCGTCGCGGCGGGTCTCCACCACGGTGCAGCCGCCGGCCGCGACCGGGTCGTAGACGAGGCCGTCGGTGAGCGGAACCGGGTGCTCCCAGCCGGCCCGGGTACCGCTCAGCTCGTGGTTGTTCACCAGCAGGGTCACGCCGCGCGCGCCCTCGAAGGCGGCGGTGCCGTCGTGGTTGGAGGGGGTGGACTCGCCGGTCTCCAGCTTGGTGACGCCACTGTGCGTGATGACCTTGTACGAGAATCCGGCGGGCAGCGCGAGTATGCCCTTCGGGTCGGGCAGCAGCGGCCCGTAGCCGGGCTCGTGGCTGTGTCCGTGCCCGTGTCCGTCGTGGTCGTGGCCGTGGTCGTCGTGGCCGTGCTTGGAGTCCCCGGCGGCGAGGGCGCCGGGTGCGGTGGCCAGCGCGGCGACGGTTCCGGTGAGGGCGATGCCGGCACCGGTGACGGCGGACTGTCTGGTGAATTCCCTGCGCGTGAAGGCCATCACGTACTCCTGGTGCAGCTGGGGCGGGTCGTTGATGCGCTCACCGTCCCGCCCTTGCCCCAACACCAGTTGAACTGAGGACGACTTCGAGGGAATCCCTTCCGTGAACATCCTCGACGGCGGGTGACCGAACGCGCTGGTCGGGCCACCCGCCCCGTCAGATCCCTCAGCTGCCCGAGCCACCCCGGGAGCGGGCCTTGAACGCGGCCTTGCGGGCGTCCTTCGCCTGCTTCTTGTCGCTGTGCAGCCGCCCCATCGCCTCCAGGACGTCCGCCGTCGCCGGGTGGTCCACCCGCCACGCCTCGTCGAAGAAGCCGCTGTGCTGGCCGGACAGCCCCTCGACCAGGCCCTGGAGCTCGTCCAGATCGCCGTCCGCCTCCAGCTGCGCCGCGATCGTGTCGATGGCGAGCCAGAAGATCATCGCCTCCGAGGGGGGCGGTACGTCGGCGGCGCCCCGCTCGGCGAGCCAGACCCGGGCGAGTCCGCCCAGCTCCGGGTCGCCCAGCACCGCGCGCACCGCGGGTTCGGCGTCCGCGCCGACGAGGGCGAGCGCCTGCTGGCAGTGCAGGCGGCGCAGCGGTGCCTGCGGGTCCTCGCCGCGTGCGGCGTCCAGGAGTTCACCGGCGGCCCCGTCGGCGCCGTGGCGCGCGAGCCACAGCTCGATCTCGCCGCGGGCCGCCGCCTCGGGGTAGTACGCGATGCCGCCGAGCAGTACGTCGGCGCCCTTGTCGGCCAGGTCACCGATGGCCGGGGCGTCCACACCGGCGTCCAGCATCCGGGCCCGGATGCCGTAGATGCCCAGCGGGGTCAGCTTCACCATGCCGTACCGGGTGACATCGTCGTCGTCGGCGGGCGGCACGGACTCCTCGCCCTCCTCGGCCAGCAACGCCTCGTCCACCGGCCGGTACTCGACGATGCCGATGGGTTCGAGTACCCGGAACTGGTCGTCGAGGCGCATCATCGCGTCCGACACCTGTTCCAGGATGTCGTCGGTGGGCTCGCCCATGTCGTCGGGGACGATCATCGAGGCGGCCAGCGCGGGCAGCGGCACGGCCTCATCTCCCGCGCCCTCGCCGACCGTGAGCAGATAGAGGTTGCCGAGCACCCCGTCGAGGAATTCCGCCTCGGTCTCCGGGTCCCAGTCCAGTGCGTCGAAGTCGATCGACCCGTCCTCGCCGACGAGGTCGGCGAAGTCGTCGAAGACCGGGGCGGTGGCGTCGGCGTGGGCGGCCTCCAGACCGTCGAGCCAGATCGACAGCACGTCCTGCGGCGAACCGCCGGTCAGCAGCGCCAGGTTCTCCCCGGCGGTGACGGTTCCCTCCACGTCGTCGGCGAAGTCCTCCTCGTCCGCACCCGGCTCCGTCGCCGGGTCCTCGACCTCGACCAGACCGGTGTCCACCGCGAGCCGCCAGGCCTCGCTGGCCTCCGCCGCACCGTCCTCGTCCGCGGCGAGGCCCAGGTGCTCGGCCGCCGCGGGCAGCTGGGCGTCGACGAGTTCGCCGCCGGCGCCGACTCTCGTGTCGGGGCCGGCCCAGCGGGCGAGCCGGACGGCGCGGGCGAGCAGCGGTGCCGCGAGCGCGTCCCGTGCCAGCTCCGCCTCGGTGTGCAGCCGTACCGGCGGCAGGATGGGGCGCTCTGCGGACATCAGGGGGTCTCCTCGAAAACGTGCGGGCGTACACGTCGCCGGGGCCACGGCTCCGGTCGCGTACGGGGTCAGGCAGCCCAAGCCTAGACGCATTGCACCCCCTGCCGCCCGGCGCACGGGACAGAAGGAGACCCGCCGTCCGCGGTGCCCGGGCAACTGATCTCCGTACACGGCGGATTGCCGCCCCCGAAGGCCCCGGGAGCCGGGCCTGCGGGCTATCCGCCCTCCCCCGGCCGCAGGCTGAGCGCCGGGGTGTAGCGGCGCACACCACCACCGGCGATCCCCGGGTAGCTCTGCACCCGTTCCCACTGCGGCGTCCGCGAGCCGATGCCGTTGCCGGGCGCGGCCAGTGCGTCGATGTGGGCCTGCGCGCTCTCCCACTCCGCGTAGTTGAGCACCCGGGTCCCGTCGGTGCTCACATGGAAGTGTCCGGCGAGTCCGCCGGGCGCCGGGGCCGGATCCGTACCCAGCGCTTCGAACACACCGTCCACCCAGTCGCGTTGGCGGGCCTTGTCGGCCCCGTCGAACTCCACGTCGACGACCACCACGCAGCCGGGCTCCCGGCCGCCCGGCGAGGAGGACCGGTAGAGCTCGTAGGTGTGCAGTCCGAGCCGTTCGATGCCCGGCACGGCCGCGTCGATCTCGGCGTTGCGCGCGTCCCGGCCGTCCCGGACGAACTCCCGGTAGCTCTCCTCGCCGGTCCACTGCGAGTAGTGGAAGAGCGTTCCGCCGTCCTCCCCCGTGTACACGCTGTACGAGAGCAGGCCCGGGTGCGGCCATCGCCTGGTCCCCCACGCTGCGCGGATGGCCTCGACGGTCAGCCTTCCGCGCTCCGGTGTGCCGACGTCCCAGGTACTGGCCTTGACGAGTCCCGCATCCGCACGGGTGACATCGGGCCGGGACACGAACTCCACTGTCATGGCTGCTCCCCTCACCGGCGCACCCTTGCGGTGCGCCCGTGACAGCCACCCTGATACGTCAAGCACACTTGAGGTCAACCGTGGCTCGCGTGCCTCTCGTCACGCTGACGAATCGGACAACGAACGGAGTACCGCATGACGCTGCGGGTCGAGGAGATCACGCGCGAGCAGCACTTGGCGTTCGTCGCCGCCCGGGGTTCGGCAAGCCATATGCAGGTCCCCTCGTGGGGCGAGGTGAAGCCCGACTGGCGCGCGGAGAGCATCGGCTGGCTGGACGAGGGCGGGCGGATCGTCGGTGCGGGGCTGGTGCTGTACCGCCCGGTCCCCAGGCTGAAGCGGTATCTGGCCTATCTGCCGGAGGGCCCGGTCATCCCGTGGCACGAGGGCGAGCTGCGCCCCTGGCTGGATCCGCTGGTGGCCCATGCCAGGGCCCGGGGCGCGTTCACGGTACGCATGGGCCCGCCCGTGGTCGCCCGCCGCTGGGACGCTCCGACGGTCAAGGACGCCATCGCGGACCCGGCCGCGGGCCGGCTGCGCGACGTCGGGGCGGATGAGACCGAGCCCCGGGCCGCCGAGGTCGTGGAGCAGCTGCGCCGGCTGGGCTGGCAGCAGGGCGCGGACGGGGACACGGACGGCTTCAGCGCCGGGCAGCCCCGGTACGTGTTCCAGGTGCCGTTCGCCGGCCGGTCGCTGGAGGAGATCCGGGACGGCCTGAACCAGCAGTGGCGGCGCAACATCAAGAAGGCGGAGAAGGCGGGTGTGAAGGTCGTCGAGGGCGGCCTCGACGACCTCCCGGTCTTCTACGAGCTGTACCGGGAGACCGCCGAGCGGGACCGCTTCATCCCCCGGCCGCTCGGCTACTTCCAGCGCATGTGGACCGCGCTGCGGGCCGAGGACCCGGACCGGATGCGGCTCTATCTCGCCCACCACGACGGTGAGGTGCTCTCCGCGGCGACGATGCTGACCGTGGGAACCCATGTCTGGTACTCGTACGGTGCCTCGACGAGCCGTCGGCGCGAGGTGCAGCCCAACAACGCGGTCCAGTGGCGGATGATGAGCGACGCGCACGAGCGGGGCGCCGCCGTGTACGACCTGCGGGGCATCACCGACACCCTCGACGAGGGCAACCATCTGCTGGGTCTGCTGCGGTTCAAGGCGGGCACGGGAGGGCGTGCCGCCGAGTACGTCGGCGAGTGGGACTACCCGGTCAGCAGGCTGCTGCACAAGGCGTTCGGCCTGTACATGGCGCGGCGCTGAGCCCCGCGGGTCACTCGGGTCACACGGATCACTCGGGTGCCACGGTCCGCCAGCCCGTCATGTTGAACTCGTCGAGCAGCCGTACGTCGCTGCCCTCCAGCGGAAAGGTGCGGGGCTCAAGGCCGGGGGCGGGGGCGATCTCCAGGGCGTCGCCCTCGATCAG
>NZ_JAELVH010000327.1 GCF_019399235.1 Streptomyces poriferorum
CCGGTGACGGACGGGGGTGCGCGCCTTCCTGCGGCGCACCCCCGTCCCGTTATACGTCCGTGCGGATCACGACCGCGAGGGTGCGCGGTCCGTGCACGCCCTCGACCCGTTCGAGTTCGATGTCGGACGTGGCCGAGGGGCCGCTGATCAGCGTCGTCGGCCGCGCCGGCACCAGTCGGGCCACCGCCTCGGGTACGCCCACCTCCACGGTCGACAGATCGACGACGCAGACGTGCAGGTCGGGCACCAGGGACAACGCCCGCCGCCCCTGGCCGGGCGAACCGTCCAGGAAGATCGTGCCGGTTTCGGCGCAGCTCACGGCCGAGGCCGTGACGACGCCGTCCAGCGAGTCCAGCCGCGGTGCGGGGATGTCGGCGGAGTCCTGCTGGACCTCACCGTCGTAGGCGGTGAGCCACTGCGGGTCGAGGCCCGCGGGCACGCCGATCCGGCCGGCTCCGCGCTCCCGCAGCACCTCGGCGACGACCTCGGCCGTGCGGTCGGCGGTGCAGGGATGCACCTGGGCCTTGTAGTCGACGAGCCGGTCGGTGAACAGCGCCAGGCGTTCCTCGTCGGGGAGGGTGCGCCCGGTGCGGTAGGCGCGCGGGACCGGGGTGTCGGCGGCGGGTGCCAGGGCCAGGGCGTCCCGGACGCGGCCGAGCACCGTTTCGCGAGCGGTCGTCACTTCTCCTCCTCCTGCTGCCGGTTCTGCGCGTAGTCGTCTGCGGCGGCCCGCATGGTCGCGGCTCCCTCCGCCGATGCCAGCCAGGAGCGGAAGGTCTCCTTCGGCGGGGCGGGCGTGTCGCGGCTGTCGCTCCAGCCGTTGAAGGGCGGGGGCAGACGCGAGATCTTCCCGTCCCGTCCGGCGATGACCCGGCCCAGGCCGGATGCCTTCTGCGCGGCCGTGAACAGCTTCGGGCTCTTCATCACTCCGGCCGCCGCTTTCATGGCGAGCTTCTCGGCCGTGGTGCCTGACTGCTCGGTGTGCTGGTGACGCAGTTCGACCAGCAGCGACGGAATATCGATCTTGACCGGGCAGGCGTCGAAGCAGGCGCCGCACAGGCTGGAGGCGAAGGGCAGCGAGCTGTTGGGGTCGTCCTTGGCCGCGTGCATGCCCGCGAGCTGCGGGGTGAGCACGGCGCCGATCGGTCCGGGGTACGTCGATCCGTAGGCGTGGCCGCCCGCGCGTTCGTACACCGGGCAGACGTTGAGGCAGGCCGAACAGCGGATGCAGTTGAGTGCCTCGCGGCCGATCCTGTCGGCGAGGGCGGCGGTACGTCCGTTGTCGAGCAGCACCAGATGGAAGGTCTGCGGCCCGTCGCCGGGGGTGACTCCGGTCCACATCGACGTGTACGGGTTCATCCGCTCCCCCGTGGAGGAACGCGGCAGCAGCTGGAGGAAGACCTCCAGGTCCTGGTAGCGCGGCAGCACCTTCTCGATGCCCATGACCGTGATCAGGGTGTCGGGCAGGGTCAGGCACATGCGGCCGTTGCCCTCCGACTCGACGACGGACAGGGTGCCGGTCTCGGCGATGCCGAAGTTGGCTCCGGAGACGGCGACCTTCGTCGTCATGAACTTCTCGCGCAGATAGGCGCGGGCCGCGGCGGCCAGGTGCGCGGGAACGTTGTCCAGGGACGGGTCCACGCCCGGGATCTCCTTGAGGAAGATCTCCCGGATCTCATCGCGGTTGCGGTGGATGGCGGGCACCAGGATGTGCGAGGGCTTGTCGTGGGCGAGCTGCACGATGAGCTCGGCGAGGTCCGTCTCGTACGGGGTGATGCCGATCGATTCGAGGTGCTCGTTGAGGCCGATCTCCTGGGTGGCCATCGACTTGACCTTGATGACCTCCTTGCTGCCGGTCTCCTTGATCAGCCGGGCGACGATCTCGTTGGCCTCGCCGCCGTCCCGCGCCCAGTGGACGGTGCCGCCGCGTTCGGTGACCTTGCGCTCCAGCTCCTCCAGGAGCTCGGGAAGCCGGTTCATGGTGTCGGTCTTGATGGCCGATCCCGCGTCGCGCAGCTCCTCCCAGTCGGGCAGCTCGCCGGTGACGTGGAGGCGTTTGGCGCGGATGGTGTGGGTGGCCTTGCCCAGGTTGCGGCGCAGCTGTTCGTTGCCCAGGTCGTCGTGCGCCGCCGCGGGGAACTTCCGGTCACCGCGCAGATTGCCCGTTCCGTACGGGGAGCGGGGCGGGGTCGCGGGCATACCGAGAAAGGTGCTGCTCATCGGGCGGCCTCCGTCAGAACGTGCGGCGCGGTGCGGGTGGAGGAGAGGATCTGGGCCAGGTGCAGGGTGCGGGTGCCGGACTTGATCCGGGAGAGCCCGCCGCCGATGTGCATCAGACAGGACGAGTCGCCGGCGGTGCACACGGCGGCGCCTGTGGTGGCGACGTTGCGCATCTTGTCCTGGAGCATCGCGGTCGAGGTGTCGGCGTTCTTCACGGCGAAGGTGCCGCCGAATCCGCAGCAGGCGTCGGCCTCGGGCAGCTCGACGAGGTCGATCGAGTCGACGGCCCGCAGCAGCCGCAGCGGTTTCTCGCCGACGCGCAGCATCCGCAGGGAGTGACAGGTGGGGTGGTACGTGACCCGGTGCGGGAAGTACGCGCCGACGTCGGTGGCGTCCAGCACGTCGACCAGGAACTCGGAGAGCTCGTACGTCTTGGCCTTCACCGTGGCGACGCCCGAGCGCAGCGCCGCGTCGCCGTAGCGTTCGGCGATGATCTCGTGCTGGTGGCGGACGGAACCTGCGCACGATCCGGACGGCATGACGACCGCGTCGATCGAGGCGTCACCGAACTGCTCGGCGAAGTTGCGCACCAGCGGGACGGGTTCACGCTGATAGCCGGTGTTGACATGCATCTGTCCGCAGCAGGTCTGCCCCGGCGGGAACACCACGTCGTGCCCCAGGCGCGCCAGCAGCACCGCCGTGGATTTCACCGCCTCCGGGAAGAGCGTGTCTCCCAGACAGGTGGCGAAGAGTCCGATACGCATGGGGCCTCCCCGATCGTGATTTGTGGTCCGACCATACTACCCTCGGTCCGTTTTGAGGAGAGGTAGGCGCCAGAAGGGTCCTTTCGGGCGGCTCGCCAACACCGCACCCGTCGCGTTCGGCGCCATGGCCATCCCGGTCACCGCCGGGCAACCTGACCGGCATCCCGGCCGAGGACATCGCCGCGGTCATCGGCCGCCAGTCCCCGCTGCTCGCGCTCTTCGTGCCCCTGCTGCTGCTGTTCGTCGTGGACGGCACCCGTGGAATCCGCCAGCTGTGGCCGATCGCGCTGGTCACCGGGGCGTCTTCGCCGTGGCCCAGTACTGGTGCTCCAGCCACTTCGCGTACGAACTCACCGATGTGGTCGCCTCGCTCGCGAGCTTCGGCGCCGCCGTGCTGATGCTGCGCTTCTGGCAGCCCCGCACCCCCGAGGAACAGCACTCCCAGGTGGAGAACGAGGCGCTCACGCCGCGCCGGGTCGCCTACGCCGTACTCACGTACATCCTGGTGATCGCCATCTTCGCCCTCGCCAAGCTGAAGAACATGCGGATCGCCATCATGACGGTCGCCACGGTGCTCGCACCGAGCTACGTGATGAACCAGTCGGGCCAGACCGTGGCCATCGGCACCTGGCTGGCGACGGCAGGCGGGCTGTTCGCCCTGCTCTCACCGATCCTCAGCTGGCTGGGCACGGCGGTGACCGGTTCCGACACCTCGGTCAACGCGCACTTCGCCAACCTCCAGCAGACGGCCGGTCAGACCGCCGGCATCGACCCGACACTGCTTGCTGGTCGCCGCGAACACCTCGGGCGGAGTGGTGGCCGAGGTGGTGAGTCCCCAGAACCTGACCATCGCCGCCACCGCCGTACAGATGCCGGGCTCGGAACGCATCCTGCTGCGCAAGGTGGCCGGGTACAGCGTCGGCATGCCGGCCATCCTGTGTGTCCTGGTCTGCCTCCAGTCCACCTCGGCGCCCTCCTGGACGCTTCCCTGGCCGCCCTGCCCCAGGGAAGGTCCGCGAAGTCTCGCCCCGCCCTCCGGAGGGCGGGGCGAGACTTCGCGGGCACGGCCTAAGCGGTGGCGCCGTCTGCGTCGCCGCCGGTCCGGTCCTCGTCGACCAGCGTGCCGTGGAAACCGCGGATGTGGAGCTCGGCGAGGTCGGCCGCCTCGTCACCCTGGTCGAGGCGCACCAGCCTCAGCATCTCGGCGTGCTGACGGTTGAGGTGCGCCTGTGTGGCCGGCCAGTCGTCCACCTCTTCGAGGGCTCGCAGGATGAGGGGGCGTACCGACTCCCGCACCGCCGCGGTCAGCGTCGAGGTGAGCGCGTTGCCGGAACTGCTGGCCACCTTGACGTGGAACCGGGTGTCGAGTTCGTTGAACTCCTCCGGCAGGATGCCCGGCTGCGACATGCGGTGGACCACCGCACCCGCCTCGTCCAGGTCCTCCTCGGAAGCGTGCGTCGCGGCGGCGGCGAAACTGGCGCGCTCCAGGGCGACCCGGGCCTCCATCACGTCGTGCAGGCTGTAGCTGCCGAGGGCGAAATGCAGCCGCAGCAGCCGCCCGAGCGCATCGTCCGGGTTGCGCACGATCCGGGCTCCCGAGTCGGGTCCCCGGCCGGGCTGCGCGACCAGTACGCCAATGGTCTCCAGGACGCGGAGCGCCTCGCGCAGGGCGGAGCGGCTGACCCCGAAGACCGGAGCGAGTTCACGCTCGGGCGGCAGCCGGTCGCCGGCCCTGAGCTTTCCGGCGAAGACCTGCTCCTCGATGCTCTGGAGCACCAGTTCATGCGTCCGCGACTGACGGACGGGTTGCCATTCGACGGGCATCCGCCACCCCCTGCCCCGGCCGGAGCCGTTCCGTTACCGGCCTCGTCTTCTTCCGAATCTCCCACTATGTCACACATGGCATGTGGTCGGACCAGAAAAAGGGCAGAGGGTTCTAATACGTCACCACGATCCGGCGCGCCTCGCCGTCCACCCGTATCCGTCCGCCGTACGGGATGACCAGCTGCGGGTCCGTGTGGCCGAAGTCGACGTCGAGGACGGCCATCGTGTCGGGGGCGTACTCGTTCAAGGCCCGCAGCACGGCCTCGCGCTGCTGTTCGCGATACCGCTTCCCGGCAGCTGCGCCGAGGGGCTGCTCGAAGGACCAGTTCTTGGCCCGGGCCATCAGCAGTGCGGGGAACCGGTGCAGAAGTCCGCGCTCCCCCATGTTCCGCAGGATCCGGTACACCTCGTCGGCGCTGATCATCTCCTCGGACGTTTCGAGGAACAGCACCCGGCCCTCGTACTCGGCCGCCGGGCGGATCTCCCGGTCGGCCATCAGCAGCCAGGAAAGGATCTCCAGGTTGCCGCCCCAGCTCGCGCCCTCGACCACCCCGTCGGCGTGGTGCCAGATCCAGGCGTCGGCGGGCAGCACGCCGGGTTCGTGGTCGAAGGTCCGCGGGTCCTCCCACCGGCCGCTGACGCTGCCGGTCTCCTTCGCGGGGGTCAGTTCGTGATCGTCATGGGTGAAGAGCGCCGCCCGCAGCGACGCGGCCGTCAGGGGGTGCATGGCGCCCGGGCGGCCGAGCTCGACCATCACGGATCCGCCGTGGTAGCCGACGATACCGAGGCGGTCGAGGAACACCAGCAGATTGGTGTTGTCGCTGTAGCCGAGGAACGGCTTGGGGTGGGCACGCAGCAGTTCACGGTCCAGATGCGGCAGCACGGTGATCTGGTCGTCCCCGCCGATGCTGGCGATGACCGCCTTGATCGTGGGATCGGCGAAGGCCGCGTGGATGTCGGCGGCGCGCTCCTGCGGAGTGGAGCCCATCTTCCGGGTGGCCGGGTACTCCACGGGCTCCAGTCCGAAGTCGTCGCGGAGCCTGCGCAGCCCCAGTTCGTACGGCAGCGGGAGGATGCCGGGGAGGCCGGACGAGGGGGACAGCACGGCGACGCGGTCGCCGGGCCGGGGCTTGGAGGGGTAGTGGGATTCCGACATCCGTTGAGCCTAATCAGCCGCCTTCGGGGTGTCCGCCGGATATTCACCGCTGGGCTGCGACGGGCCGGCCGGGGTGCCCTGATGGAAGTACATCCGCCAGCCGGAATCCGACCGGCGCCAGAGCGAACTGCGCCTGAAACGCCTGCCGTTCCTCTCCGAGGTGTACGTCAGGTGGACCAGGCCCGGTGCCAGCAGCACACCGGCCATCCCGGTGACGGCACTCGGCTCGGGGCCGCTCTCGTCGACTGCGGACGTGACGGCCAGGATCGATGTCCTGTCGTAGCGCCGCCCTGAGGCGCCGAACTCGGTGAACCCGGGGTCGAGGAGTGCGGTGACCTCGCCGGGGGAGGCTCGCACGCCCGGATCGAGCAGCCTCAGTTCGCCCTCGACGGCGGCCCGCACGGACCGTTCCTCCTCATCGCTTCCGTTCATGCGTGGACCCTAGGCGAAGACCGACGGCCGTGCACGGACCCCGCCCCCGGCACGGACCCGGGACGGGCCGGCACGGCACCTTCGGCAACTGACACCGCACGGCGGCGGGTGAACGGCCGGCCCGTCCCGGGTCCG
>NZ_JAELVH010000328.1 GCF_019399235.1 Streptomyces poriferorum
CCGTGGACAGAACACCTAGGCTGCCCGGAAGTGGTGGTACAGGTGGTGCCTCGCGAAGCCCATGCCGTCGTACAGCGCGCGGGCCCCCTCGTTGTCCGCCTCCACCTGGAGCCACGCGGCCGACGCGCCCTCGTCCATAGCCTGCCGGGCCAGCGCGGTCATCACGGTGGTGGCGAGCCCCCTCCTGCGGTGCTCGGGAGCCACCTCGACGGCCATGAAACCGGCCCACCGCCCGTCCACGACACACCGCCCGATCGCGGCGGGCGCCTCGTCCCCCGCCTCGCCCGGCACCGTCGCGAACCACACCGAAGGGCCGCCGCCCAGGACCGCGGACACCTGCGGGCCCGGTGTCCCGACCCGCTGGTAGCGGGCGAGCCACGTGTCGTCCACCGTGCGGCTCAGCCGCACCCGCGACACCTCCGCGGCCAGGTCACCGATCGGAGCCAGCGCGGCGATCCGCACCTCCGCGGTCACCTCCCGCCGCCACCCGTGCCCCTCCAGCGCCGCGCACAACTCCTCCTGCGCACCCTCGGCGCCGGTCGCGGTCTGGATGTACGCGGGCAGGCCCCGGTCCGCGTACCACTGGCTGACCCGCCGGAGCGCCGCGTCGAGCGGTATACCCGGATCGCCGAGCGGCAGTACGGAGTTGGCCCGCCGGGTGAAACCGCCGGAGGCGCGCAGCCGCCAGTCACCCAGCGGTTCGCTCTCCACGGGCTGCCAGGCGCGTGCGCAGACCGACGCGAGTTCGGCGAAGGAGGCCGCGGGGCCGCGCCTGCGGGCCGGAGCGGCCGGTACGACCTTGCCCGCCACCAGGGAGGATTCCGGGATCCGGACGGACTCGCCGCTCTTCGGTGTGACCGACAGCACACCCGTGTTCCAGGATGTGAGAACACCGACCGTGTCGGTGAATTTCGGGCCCTGGGCGCCATTCTCGGTCAGGCGCCGGACTGATACCCGTTTGCCCACGTCAGCCGGTGCAATTCGGACCTCCAGCCGTCCGCCCATGGTGAATTCCACAGCTCTGTCCGCCCCTCCTGTTCGGATCGTGCCCGGGAACGGAGATACTAGGTGCGGGCATCGACGACGCCGCGCTCCCGCGCGAGAGCCAACGCCCTACCGAGGAGGAACGACAGCGTGACCTACGTCATCGCGCAGCCTTGTGTCGACGTAAAGGACAAGGCCTGCATCGAAGAGTGCCCCGTCGACTGTATCTATGAGGGCCAGCGGTCCTTGTACATCCACCCGGACGAGTGCGTCGACTGTGGAGCCTGTGAGCCGGTCTGCCCGGTCGAGGCGATCTTCTACGAGGACGACACCCCGGAGGAGTGGAAGGACTACTACAAGGCGAACGTCGAGTTCTTCGACGACCTCGGGTCGCCGGGTGGTGCCTCCAAGCTGGGTCTGATCGAGCGCGACCACGCGTTCATCGCCGCGCTGCCGCCGCAGAACCAGTAGCAGCGCTCCGGCACGTGCGTCGCCCCGGTCCCGTACGGCTCGTCACCGTACGGGACCGGGGTGTTTTCCCCGCCGTGCCCGCCGCATGAACACCCGTACGAGAAAGCAGAGATCCGTGTCCGCAGTCTCCTCCCGCCTCCCGGTCTTTCCCTGGGACAGGCTCGCGCCCTACAAGTCGACGGCCGCGAGCCACCCGGACGGCATCGTGGACCTGTCCGTCGGTACGCCCGTCGACCCGGTGCCCGAGCTGATCCAGCAGGCGCTCGTCGCAGCGGCGGACAGCCCCGGCTATCCGACGGTGTGGGGGACGGCCGCGCTGCGCGACGCCCTCACCGGGTGGGTGGAGCGGCGCCTGGGCGCGGTCTCGGTCACGCACGGGAACGTGCTGCCCGTCGTCGGCTCCAAGGAGCTCGTGGCCTGGCTGCCGACCCAGCTCGGCCTCGGCGCCGGTGACAAGGTCGCCTACCCGCGGCTCGCCTACCCGACGTACGAGGTCGGCGCCCGGCTGTGCGGTGCCGAACCCGTCGTCTACGACGACCCGACCGAGCTCGATCCGGCCGGACTGAAGCTGCTCTGGCTCAACTCGCCGTCCAACCCGACCGGCAAGGTGCTCGCCAAGGACGAGCTGACCCGGATCGTCGCCTGGGCGCGCGAGCACGACGTGCTGGTCTTCAGCGACGAGTGCTACCTGGAGCTGGGCTGGGAGGCCGAACCGGTCTCCGTGCTCCACCCGGACGTCTGCGGCGGTACGTACGAGGGCGTCGTCGCCGTCCACTCGCTCTCCAAGCGCTCCAACCTCGCCGGCTACCGCGCCGCCTTCATCGCGGGCGACGCGGCCGTGCTGAGCGAGCTGCTGCTGATCCGCAAGCACGGCGGGATGATGACGCCGGCCCCCGTCCAGGCGGCGACCGTGGCCGCGCTCGGCGACGACACGCACGTGGCCGAGCAGCGCACCCGGTACGCGGACCGGCGTACGGCCCTGCGTACGGCGCTGGAGGCCCACGGGTTCCGCATCGAGCACAGCGAGGCGAGCCTCTACCTCTGGGCGACCCGCGACGAGCCCTGCTGGGACACCGTGGCCTACCTGGCGGAGCTGGGCATCCTGGTGGCGCCCGGTGACTTCTACGGGCCTGCGGGCGACCGATTCGTGCGCGTGGCGTTCACGGCGACCGACGAGCGCGTGGCTGCCGCGGTCAAGCGACTGGGCTGAGCCGCGCCCGTACGCGGGATCCGGACGCGGGATCCGTACGTGGGAGGGGCCCCGGGAGTGCGCACTCCCGGGGCCCCTCCCACGTACGGACGTGGTGCGGATCAGCCGATCGGCAGACCGCCGAGGCTGTCGGTGGGCAGGCCGCCCTTGGTCACGGCACCGGTCGCGTCGCCGAGGGTGTCACTCGCGCCACCCTTGGCGGCCTTGCCGGCACCCTTCGCCGCGGGCGCGGCCTTGCCGCCCGCCTCGCCGAGGGTCTTGGCCGCCACCGGCAGCGTGGTCCCGACGACCTTGCCGCCGGCCTTGCCCGCGGTGTCGGCGGCCGGCTGGGCCGCGTCGACGGCCTGGCCGAGTCCGGCGCCCTCGACGGTGGTGAGACCGCCGAGCTCCGGGGCCTGCGAGAGCTCCGCGGCACCCGCGGCACCGGCCGCACCGACCACGGGGGCCGCACCCGCCGCGATCAGCAGCGCGGTACGGGCGATCCGACGGGTCAGGGGGAGGGACATGATGCTCCTTCGACGGGGTGGAAAACCTGGTGTCCGTGGTCGGACGCAATGACAACCGTCGTGGGGGAGGGAGAGGTTGCGGTGTGCCGGGGTAAAGATCGCGTAATGCGTCACATAATCCGCAATGAAGAAACCCGGGCGGACAAGGCAGGACGCGGCCATGCGCCGAACCGTCACTTCCCTTTCGCCGCAAGGCGATAGCTGCGCGCGGAAGGCGGTCTGCGGGACGCTGTACGGAGCTCGTACGGAGAGGGAGCGGACCCCCCGTACGGGTGACCGGTCGTACTACTGCGCGAGTCGCATCCGGACCGCGGTGGTGCCCGAATCCTTGCGCTCCGTCCGCCAGCCCGACCCGGAGTCCCACTTCTTGCCGGCGTAGGCGACCTCGTCGATGCCGAGCGCCTCGGACTGCGCGACCGCCCAGTGCGCGAGCTCCCAGCCGCGCTGCGGAATGCCGTCCTGGCCGGCCCTGCGCGCCGTCTGCACCGGAACCGAGAGCGTCCCCGTGCCCGCGGCCGCACCGGCGGCCGGGGTCTCCGCTGCCGCCGCGTCCTCGGAAGGCAGCACGTCCTTGCCGAAGGAGCCCACGAGCGCGGCCCGGACCTTCGCCGCCTCGCCCGTCCCGGCGGTGCTCCGCGGCGGATCGCAGTTCAGGGCCGCGGGTGCCCGGCCGGTCAGCGCCGCTGCCAGCAGCGCGGCATCCGGCTCGTGCTTGGCGTACGCCTGCGGGAAGCCACTGCGCTGGACCCGCTGCGCGGCCACGGTGAGCGGCAGCCGTGAGTAGCCGGGCACCTCGGCCAGGTGCTCGTAGAACTTCCCGGCCGAGTACACGGGGTCCAGGATCTGCTTCTCGGTGCCCCAGCCCTGCGACGGGCGCTGCTGGAAGAGGCCCAGCGAGTCCCGGTCGCCGTGCTCGATGTTGCGCAGCCCGGACTCCTGCAGCGCGGTCGCCAGCGCGATCGTCACCGCGCGCTCCGGCATGCCCCGGGTGGTTCCGACCGCGGAGATCGTCGCGGCGTTCGCCGCCTGCTCCGAGGTCAGCCGGTACGTCCGTCCCTCGCCGGCCGAACCGTCCGCCGACTCCACGGTGCACTGGTCGGAGCTCGTGCCGCCGGTCACGTACTGCACGGTCATATAACCGGCCACCGCCACGAGCACGGCAAAGGCCGCCGTGAGGCGCAGACGGCGGCTGCGGGCGGTGTGTCGGCGGGCGGGGGCAACGGTCCGGGGCACGGGGCCACCGTACGCGAGGCACTAGGGTCGTAGCCATGGCCGAAAGCACGCTTGACCTCACACTGGACGGACCCGCGCTCACCGCATGGCTCGTCGACTTCCCCTCGGTCAGCGGGGAGGAGAAGGAGCTCGCCGACGCCATCGAGTCGGCGCTGCGGACCCTTCCGCACCTGACCGTCGACCGGCACGGCAACAACGTCGTGGCCAGGACGAACCTGGGCCGCGCCGAGCGCGTCGTACTGGCGGGTCACATCGACACCGTGCCGATCGCCGACAACGTGCCCTCGCGCCTCGACGAGGACGGCCTGCTGTGGGGCTGCGGCAGCTCCGACATGAAGTCGGGCGTCGCCGTCCAGCTGAGGATCGCCGCGACCGTGCGCGAGCCCAACCGCGACCTCACCTTCGTCTTCTACGACAACGAAGAGGTCGCCGCCGACCTCAACGGCCTCGGACACATCGCCGCCGCCCACCCCGACTGGCTGACGGCCGACTTCGCCGTCCTCCTGGAGGGATCCAACGGAGAGGTCGAGGGCGGCTGCCAGGGCACGCTGCGCGTCTTCCTGCGCATGGAGGGTGAGCGGGCGCACTCCGCCCGCAGCTGGATGGGGTCCAACGCCATCCACGCTGCCGCGCCCGTCCTCGAAAGGCTCGCCGCGTACGAACCGCGCAAGCCGGTGATCGACGGACTGGAGTACCACGAGGGGCTCAACGCCGTACGGATCGAGGGCGGCGTCGCCAACAACGTCATCCCCGACGCCTGCACCGTCGTCGTGAACTACCGCTACGCCCCCGACCTGAGCGCCGAGCAGGCCATCGCCCATGTGCACGAGGTGTTCGCCGACTGCGGCGTCGCCGAATTCATCGTCGACGACCACTCCGGCGCGGCCATGCCGGGCCTGTCCCACCCCGCGGCCAAGGCCTTCATGGACGCGGTCGGCGGCACGGCCGAGCCCAAGTTCGGCTGGACGGACGTGGCACGTTTCGGCGGCCTCGGCGTTCCCGCGGTGAACTACGGACCCGGCGACCCGATCCTCGCCCACAAGCGCAACGAGCACGTGAAGGTCGAACGGATCACCCACTGCGAGGACCGGCTCCGCTCCTGGCTCACGACCTGACCCCTCGCATTCCCCTGCCCGTAACCTCCGGAGATCTACGCTGGCATGGGACAGGGCGCCGCAGGGCGGCTCTGACGTCGGCGTAGGGAGCAGTCATGGGCAACGCGGAGGACGCAAGGATCCCTGAGGGCGCGGAGGTCCCCGAGGGTGCGGTCAGGCCCGAGGAACAGCGACTCGGCCCGGTGCTGCGCCGCAGGGACCAGGTGCAGCCGGGCACGACCGATCAGCGGCTGCTGGACTCCGAGGGCGACTCCGAGTGGGTGCACACCGACCCGTGGCGGGTCATGCGCATCCAGTCGGAGTTCGTCGAGGGCTTCGGCGCGCTCGCCGAACTGCCCAGCGCCATCAGCGTCTTCGGATCCGCCCGCACACCGGCCGGTGAGCCGGAGTACGAGGCGGGTGTACGCATCGGCCGGGCGCTCGTCGAGGCAGGCTTCGCGGTGATCACCGGGGGCGGCCCCGGAGCGATGGAGGCGGCGAACAAGGGGGCCCGGGAGGCGAAGGGCGTCTCGGTCGGCCTCGGCATCGAGCTGCCCTTCGAGTCGGGTCTCAACCCGCACGTCGACATCGGCGTCAACTTCCGCTACTTCTTCGTCCGCAAGACGATGTTCGTGAAGTACGCACAGGGCTTCGTCGTCCTGCCCGGCGGCCTCGGCACCCTGGACGAGCTCTTCGAGGCCCTCACCCTCGTGCAGACGGGCAAGGTCACCCGCTTCCCGATCGTGCTGTTCGGCACGGAGTACTGGGGCGGCCTGGTGGACTGGCTGCGGGACACGGTGGTGGCCCAGGGCAAGGCGTCGGCGAAGGACCTGCTGCTGTTCCACGTCACGGACGACGTGGACGAGGCGGTGAACCTGGTGACGAAGGAGGTCGGGCGGTAGGGCCTCGCCCCGCGTACTCTCCAGCCCCTCCCCGCGTACTGTCCGGCCCTCCGCGCGTGCTCCAGCCTCTCCGGCGCTTGAGGAGCGGGGTCCGGGGCGGA
>NZ_JAELVH010000329.1 GCF_019399235.1 Streptomyces poriferorum
CCGGGGCTCCGCCCCGGACCCCGCTCCTCAAACGCCGGAGGGGCTGAAAGCCAGACCCCGGCGGGGCTGGAAGTCAGGCCCCAGTGGGGCTGAAAGCCAGACGCCGGTGGGGCTGGTAGTCAGGCCCCGGTGGGACTGAAAGCCAGGCCCCGGTGGGGCTGGTAGTCAGGCCCCGGTGGGGCTGAAAGCCAGGCCCCGGTGGGGCTGGTAGTCAGACCCTGGTGGGACTGAAAGCCAGACCCCGGTGGGGCTGGAAGTCAGACCCCGGTGGGGCTGGAAGTCAGACCCCGGAGCACCTGGAAATGCGCGGGGAGGGGCTGAGAGAGGTAGAGGTAGTCGGCTGTTGCGAGGGGGTCAGCGTTGGCGGCGGACTTCCAGGGTGCGGAAGCGGTTCGAGACGAAAGCGCCGTCGCACAGGGCCGCGTTCGCTGCCGGGTTTCCTCCCGATCCGTGGAAGTCGGAGAACGCCGCCGTCTGGTTGACGTAGACCCCGCCGGTCAGATTCAGGG
Organism: Streptomyces poriferorum; assembly: GCF_019399235.1. Taxonomy (GTDB): domain Bacteria; phylum Actinomycetota; class Actinomycetes; order Streptomycetales; family Streptomycetaceae; genus Streptomyces; species Streptomyces poriferorum. The sequence goes on from NZ_JAELVH010000329.1 coordinate 510, forward strand.
AGAGCTGGGCCGACTCGTCCAGGCAGACGTCCTCCACCGCGCGCTCCACCTCCGGTGAGGTGGTGTACGCGCCGACCGTCATCGCGCCCTTGTCACGGATCGTGCGGCGCAGTAGTTCCACCGCCTCCGCCGTCGAGTCGACGGCGACAGCGAACGAGACCGGGCCGAAGCACTCCGACAGGTAGGGCGAGTCCTCGTCCGGCTTGCTGCCGTCGAGCCTGACGATCAGCGGGGTGCGGACGACTGCCTCGGGGAAGTCCGGATTGGCCACCTCCCGCGAAGGCAGTGCCACCTCGCCCAGCTGTGCGGCCGCCTCCAGGCGGGCCTTCACGTCCGGGTTGACCAGAGCGCCGAGCAGTCCGTTCGCCCGGGCGTCGTCGCCGAGGAGTCCGGTGACGGCGGCGGCGATGTCCGTGACCACGTCGTCGTACGACTTGTCGCCGACATCCGTCGTGATGCCGTCCCGGGGGATCAGGAGGTTCTGCGGAGTGGTGCACATCTGGCCGCTGTAGAGGGAGAGCGAGAACGCCAGGTTGGCCAGCATGCCGCGGTAGTCGTCCGTGGAGTCGACGACGATCGTGTTGACGCCGGCCTTCTCCGTGTACACCTGGGCCTGGCGCGCGTTGGCCTCCAGCCAGTCACCGAATTCGGTGGAGCCGGTGTAGTCGATGATCCGGATCTCCGGACGGACCGCCAGGGTCTTGGCGATTCCCTCGCCCGGACGCTCGGCGGCCAGCGCGACCAGGTTGGGGTCGAAGCCCGCTTCCGTGAGGACCTCACGCGCCAGCTGCACGGTCAGGGCCAGTGGGAGGACCGCCCGGGGGTGCGGCTTGACCAGGACCGGGTTGCCCGTGGCCAGGGAGGCGAAGAGGCCCGGGTAGCCGTTCCATGTGGGGAAGGTGTTGCAGCCGATCAGCAGGGAGATGCCGCGGCCGGCCGCGGTGAACGTCTTGTGCAGGTCGATCGGGTCGCGCTTGCCCTGCGGCTTCGACCAGTCGGCGGTCCGGGGCGCGCGCATCTGCTCCTCGTACGCGTACGCCACCGCCTCCAGACCGCGGTCCTGGGCGTGCGGGCCTCCGGCCTGGAACGCCATCATGAAGGCCTGCCCGCTGGTGTGCATCACCGCGTGGCCGAACTCATGGGTGCGGGCGCTGATCCGCGCCAGGATCTCCAGGCAGACCAGCGCCCTGGTCTCCGGGCCTGCCTCGCGCCAGGCGGGCATGCCGGCACGCATCGCCGGGAGCAGCACGTCGAGGTCGGCGTGCGGGTACTCGACGGCCAGCTGCGGGCCGTACGGAGAGATCTCGCCGCCCGTCCAGCCGTCGGTGCCGGGCTGGTCCAGGTCGAGACGGGTGTTCAGCACGGCGTCGAAGGCGGCCTTGCCCTCGGCGGCGCCCAGGCTGCCGGGGGCGCCGCCCTCGCCGTAGGCCTTCGGGTGCTCGGGGTGGGGCGACCAGTAGGCACGCGTGCGGATCGCGTCGAGGGCCCGGTCGAGCGTGGGGCGGTGCCTCTCGGACAGCAGGTGCGGGGAGAGCTCGGCGGCCATGACGGACCAACTCCTCATCGAGCTGGGCAGGGACGGGCGGACAGAGTTAGAGTAACCGAACGATCGGTCGGGACAAGGGGGCCCGCGAAACCTGTGGACAAGACCGCCCCCATTTGCCGGTCGGTCCGACTCGTAGGGGAGGATCGCGGGCATGACCACGGCCAAGCGGGACACGTACACCCCGGAGACTCTGCTCGCCGTCGCCGTCCGTGTCTTCAACGAGCGCGGTTACGACGGCACCTCGATGGAGCACCTGTCCAAGGCGGCGGGCATCTCGAAGTCGTCCATCTACCATCACGTCGCCGGCAAGGAAGAGCTGCTGCGGCGCGCGGTCAGCCGGGCACTGGACGGGCTCTTCGGAATCCTCGACGAGCCGGGCGCGACCCGGGGCCGTGCGATCGAGCGCGTCGAGTACGTCACGCGCCGGACCGTCGAGGTGCTGATAGCCGAACTGCCCTACGTCACGCTGCTGCTGCGGGTGCGGGGCAACACGAAGACCGAGCGCTGGGCCCTGGAACGGCGGCGCGAGTTCGACCAGCGCGTGGCCGATCTGCTCAAGGCGGCGGTCGCGGACGGCGACCTCCGCTCCGACGTGGACATACGGCTTGCGACGCGGCTGCTGTTCGGGATGGTCAACTCGCTCGTGGAGTGGTTCCGGCCGCTGCCGGACGGCGGCGCGGAGGGGGAGCGGCTCGCCGACACCGTCGTGCAGCTGGCCTTCGAAGGCATGAAGTCCAGCCGTTGATCCCCAGGACCTGAGCCGGTGGCCGGGTCGTCCTCGCTCACGTGAGTTCCGTGGGACGGCCGGAGCCCGGGTCGTCCTCGCTCAGGTGAGTTCCGTCGGACGGTCGGAGCCCGGGGTCAGGTCCGTCTCCTCGAAGACGAGCAGGGTGCGGGTGGAGAGCACCTCCGGAATGGCCTGGATCCTCGTCAGGACCAGTTCGCGCAGTGACCGGTTGTCCGGGGTGTGCACCAGCAGCAGAACGTCGAAATCGCCGCTGACCAGTGCGATGTGCGTGGCGCCCGGCAGCGCCTGGAGCTGCTCCCGCACGGTGCGCCAGGAGTTCTGGACGATCTTGAGCGTGATGTACGCGGAGGCCCCCTGCCCCGCCCGTTCATGGTTCACCCGCGCGCCGAAGCCGCGGATCACACCGTCGTCGATGAGCCGGTTGATGCGGGCGTACGCATTGGCCCGCGAGACGTGGACGCGGTCGGCGACCGACCTTATCGAGGCGCGGCCGTCCGTCTGGAGCAGTCGGAGGATGGCGCCGTCGACGGCGTCCAGCGGGCGTGCCGGGGGAATCCTGCCCGGCTCCTCGCCCCCGTCGGCCATTTGTTCAGCTGCCATGTTCCCGTGCCTCCCCGTCCTGGACGACCTGTCCCCATCCCAGGCTGTGGAGAACCGTTTGTCCACAGGCTGACGGTGCCTGTAGCCAAAATGCGCTCGCGACCGAACAATCGGTAGGTGAGGCGCACCACATGCGCGCCTCGCACGGCTTTGGTTAATTCGACACATATCAACACCCCTCGGCATCGGGCACCCCCGATGCCGCCAGATGTCGCTCGATACCCCTCGACGCCAGGAGGTGCTTGTCATGACGGTCCAAGAGCTGCCCGGCGCGGCCGCCTACCGGCCCACGCCGCCCCCGGCCTGGAAGCCGCTCACCGATCCCGCGCCCCTGCTCCCGGACCCCGAGCCGTACCGCGTGCTCGGTACGGACGCCGCGGCCGAGGCAGACCCCCAGCTGCTGCTGCGGCTCTACGCGGAGCTCGTGCGCGGCCGACGGTACAACGCACAGGCGACCGCCCTCACCAAGCAGGGACGGCTCGCCGTCTATCCGTCGAGCACCGGGCAGGAGGCCTGCGAGATCGCGGCCGCCCTGGTGCTGGAGGAGCGGGACTGGCTCTTCCCCAGCTACCGCGACACGCTCGCGGCGGTGGCGCGGGGACTGGACCCGGTCGATGCCCTGACCCTGCTGCGCGGCGACCGGCACACCGGGTACGACCCGCGCGAGCACCGCATCGCGCCCCTGTGCACCCCGCTCGCCACCCAGCTGCCGCACGCCGTGGGCCTGGCCCACGCGGCGCGGCTCAAGGGGGACGACGTGGTGGCTCTCGCCATGGTCGGCGACGGCGGCACCAGCGAGGGTGATTTCCACGAGGCGCTGAACTTCGCGGCCGTCTGGCGGGCCCCGGTCGTCTTCCTCGTGCAGAACAACGGCTTCGCAATTTCCGTGCCCCTGGCCAAGCAGACCGCGGCACCGTCCCTGGCCCACAAGGCCGTGGGGTACGGGATGCCCGGCCGGCTGGTCGACGGCAACGACGCGGCCGCCATGCACCAGGTGCTCTCCGAGGCCGTGGCGAGGGCCAGGAGCGGCGGTGGTCCGACGCTGGTGGAGGCCGTCACCTACCGCATGGACGCCCACACCAACGCGGACGACGCCACGCGCTACCGAGGGAACAGCGAGGTCGAGGCCTGGCGGGCCCACGATCCGGTCCAGCTCCTGGAGCGCGAGCTGACCGGACGCGGGCTGCTCGGCGACGAAGGCATCGCGGAGGCGCGCGAGGCCGCGGAGCGGATGGCGGCGCAGCTGAGGGACCGGATGAACGCGGACCCGGTGCTCGACCCGATGGATCTCTTCGCCCATGTGTACGCGGAGCAGACGACACAACTGCGCGAGCAGGCGGCCCGCCTGCGGGTCGAGCTGGACGCGGAGCACGACCAGAACGGCACGGACGACAGGGGTGCGGGGCGATGACCACGGCAGCGGCCACGGCCGGGGAGCGGACGGCGAAGGCCAAGCCCGCGACCATGGCGCAGGCACTCGGTCGCGCGCTGCGCGACTCGATGGCCGAGGATCCCTCCGTGCACGTCCTCGGTGAGGACGTCGGCACGCTCGGCGGGGTCTTCAGGATCACCGACGGCCTGGCGAAGGAGTTCGGCGACGAGCGGTGCACGGACACCCCGCTGGCCGAGGCCGGCATTCTCGGCGCGGCAGTCGGCATGGCCATGTACGGGCTCCGGCCCGTGGTCGAGATGCAGTTCGACGCGTTCGCGTATCCGGCGTTCGAGCAGCTCATCAGCCATGTCGCCAAGATGCGGAACCGTACCGGGGGCGCGATGCCGCTGCCGATCACGGTCCGGGTCCCCTACGGCGGCGGCATCGGCGGCGTCGAGCACCACAGCGACTCCTCGGAGGCGTACTACATGGCGACCCCGGGTCTCCATGTCGTCACCCCCGCCACGGTCGAGGACGCGTACGGACTGCTGAGGGCCTCGATCGCGTCCGACGACCCGGTGGTCTTCCTGGAGCCCAAGCGGCTCTACTGGTCGAAGGCCGACTGGTCGCCGCAGGCACCGGCCGCCGTCGAACCCATCGGACGGGCGGTCGTACGCCGTCCCGGGCGCAGCGCGACGCTGATCACGTACGGACCGTCGCTGCCGGTCTGTATGGAGGCGGCGCAGGCCGCTGTCGAGGAGGGCTGGGACCTCGAAGTCGTCGACCTGCGTTCGCTGGTGCCGTTCGACGACGAGACCGTCGCCGCGTCCGTGCGGCGCACCGGCCGCGCGGTCGTCGTCCACGAGTCCACCGGCTTCGGCGGCCCGGGCGGCGAGATCGCCGCCCGGATCACCGAGCGCTGCTTCCACCATCTGGAGGCACCGGTACTGCGCGTCGCCGGTTTCGATATCCCGTACCCGCCTCCGATGCAGGAGCGCCACCATCTGCCGGGCGTGGACCGGGTGCTCGACGCCGTCGCACGACTGCAGTGGGAGGCGGACAACTGATGCCCCAGGTACTCGAATTCAAGCTTCCGGATCTCGGCGAGGGGCTGACCGAGGCGCAGATCGTGCGCTGGCTGGTGGAGGTCGGCGATGTCGTCGCCATCGACCAGCCCGTCGTCGAGGTCGAGACGGCCAAGGCGATGGTGGAGGTGCCCTGCCCGTACGGAGGCGTGGTCACCGCACGGTTCGGCGAGGAAGGAACGGAACTTCCCGTCGGCGCACCGCTGCTGACGGTCGCTGTCGGAACCGTGGAACCGTCGGGGTCGCAGACGTTGACCGGTGCGGGCTCGGGATCGGGTTCAGGTGCTGCGGCGGTCGCCGACCCGGAGCCGTCCGGTTCGGGGAACGTGCTGGTGGGGTACGGGACGGGTGCGCCGCCGGTGCGCCGCCGGCGGGTCCGGCCGGAGGGCCTTTCGGCTCCCACCGCGTCCGCCGCCGCTCCCACCGCCGCGCTGCCGGCCGAGGCCGCGGTCGCCGCCCGGGCCGCCGACGACGTACGGGGGCCGGTCGCCGTGGTCTCCCCGCTGGTCCGCAAGCTTGCGCGGCAGCACGACCTCGATCTGCGGCAGCTCGCGGGATCCGGGCCCGACGGGCTGATCCTGCGCGCCGATGTCGAGTCCGCCATCCGGTCGGTGGCGCCGGCTCCCGTCGCCGCTCCGGC
>NZ_JAELVH010000032.1 GCF_019399235.1 Streptomyces poriferorum
ACGGGAGCCGCAGGAGCGGCCGGGGCGGCCGCCGGGACGGCGGGGGCCGGTGCGTCCGTGTACGGGTTCCGGCCGGGCGGCGGCGGGGCGTACCAGCCCTGCTGCGGCACCTCGGGGGCGCCCTGCGGCGGGGCGAACGCCTGCTGCGGTCCGTATCCGGGGGTCGGCGGCGCCTGCAGATGGGCCACCTGGTCGGCCGTCGAGCGGTAGTCCACGGCGCCCTGCGTCATCCGCATGTACGCCTCCTCCAGCGAGGCCTGGTGCGGCGACAGCTCCCACAGCCGGACGTCCGCCTCATGGGCCAGATCGCTGATCCGCGGCAGCCGGAGCCCGGTGATCCGCAGGGCGCCGTCCGGCTCCGACATGACCTGGCCGCCCGCCTCGGTGAGCGTGGCGGTGAGCTTCTCGCGCTGCTCNCCGCGTCAGGTGGGCGCCCTGCTCGATGCCAAGGCCGTGCACGGCGGGCGCTGCGCCCGCCGTGCACGGCCTTGGCATCGAGCAGGGCGCCCACCTGACGCGGGGCGTTAGGCAGATCGCGGAATTCGTGGCCGCCGATGGTCGCCCGGCCCTCCGTCGGCCGGTCCAGGCCGAGAATCATCCGCATCGTGGTCGACTTCCCCGACCCGTTGGGGCCGAGGAACCCGGTGACGGCGCCGGGCCGCACCTGGAAGGAAAGGTTGTACACGGCCGTCTTCGCGCCATAGCGCTTGGTCAGGCCGACTGCCTCGATCATGCTCCAGCCCATCGACTTATCTGTCGTCGGGGCACAGGCCGTCGGCCGTACGCCCCCCGTATGAGTGAGGAGGATATCCAGGCCCTGACGGTTCCGGCCAAGCCGATACCGGGGCGAGTCGCTTCCGGATGCCGTGGACCGGGGCCCACGGCACCCGGTCAGGCGTCGCGCTTCTTGAGTACGAGGAAACCGCCGAACACCGAGGCCGCCACCCACGCCACCATGATCAGCAGCCCGGCCCACGGCCCGTACGGTGCCGGATCGCTGTTCATCGCGTCGGGCACCACCTGCATGATCTTGGAACCGGCCTGGTCGGGGAAGTACTGGGCGACGCTCTTGGCGCCCGGGACGGCCGACAGGATCTGCGAGACCAGGAAGAAGAACGGCATCAGGATGCCGAGCGACAGCATGGAGCTGCGCAGCATCGCCGCCACCCCCATGGAGAAGATCGCGATCAGCCCCATGTAGAGACCGGCGCCGAAGACCGCCCGCAGCACGTTGTCCTCGCCGATGCCGATGCGGTGGTCACCGAGCAGGGCCTGGCCGAGGAAGAACGAGACGAAGCTGGTCACCATCCCGACCACCAGGGCCAGCACACCGGCGACCAGCATCTTGCTGAAGAGGAAGGTGGCACGCTGCGGCACCGCCGCCAGCGAGGTGCGGATCATGCCGGAGCTGTACTCCGTACCGACCACCAGGACACCGAAGACGACCATCGCCAGCTGGCCGAGAATCATCCCGGAGAAGCTGATGAACGTGGGGTCGAACGTGGCCCGCTCCGCGTCGGAGAGGTCGTCGAACTGGGAGTTCATCACCGCACAGAGCGCGGCGCTCATCGCGACGGTGACGGCGAACGCGGAGATCAGCGTCCAGGTCGTCGAGGAAACCGTACGGATCTTGGTCCATTCGGAGGTCAGGACCGCGGGTACCGATGCCATCGCCGTCACGCCCCCTGTCCGGTGCCGGAACCGCCGGAACCGCCGGAACCGCCGGAACCGCCGGGAGCCCCCGGGGCGGAGCCGGGCGGCCGGTTCCACTGATCGCCCCAGTGCGGCCCCACCGGCGGCGGCGCGGCCCCGCGCTCCGAGTGTGCGTGGTACTCCACCGAGTCCGCAGTCATCTGCATGAACGCCTCCTCCAGAGAGGCCCGCTGGGAGCTCAGCTCGTGCAGCACGATCGTGTGCCGGGCGGCGAGCTCGCCCAGGGCCTCGGTGGTGGCGCCGTCGATCTCCAGCGTGCCGTTGCCCGACTCGACCGCGACGATTCCCTCCGCGTGCAGGACGTCCCGCAGCCGCTCCTGCTGCGGCGAGCGCAGCCGCACATAACTGCGGGAGTTCTGATGGATGAAGTCGGCCATCGAGGTGTCGGCGAGCAGCCGGCCCTGACCGATCACGATCAGATGGTCCGCGGTCAGTGCCATTTCACTCATCAGATGGGAGGAGACGAAGATCGTCCGCCCTTCCGCGGCGAGCGCCTTCATCAGATTGCGGATCCAGTGAATTCCCTCGGGGTCCAGACCATTGACGGGTTCGTCGAACATCAGAATCTCGGGATCACCGAGCAGCGCCGACGCGATTCCGAGTCGCTGCCCCATACCGAGGGAGAATCCCTTGGATTTCTTCTTCGCCACCGCGGTCAGGCCGACGGTGTCGAGAACCTCCGCCACCCGGCTCTCCGGGATCCGGTTGCTCTGGGCGAGACAGAGCAGGTTGTTGTACGCGCTGCGGCCGCCGTGCATCGACTTGGCGTCCAGGAGCGCACCGATGTACTTCAGGGGCTCCGACAGATCGCGGTAGTGCTTGCCGTCGATGCGCACCGATCCGCTGGTGGGGTTGTCGAGATCGAGCATCATCCGCATCGTGGTGGACTTGCCCGCCCCGTTGGGTCCCAGAAAACCCGTCACCATCCCCGGACTGATCCGGCACGACAACTGGTCGACGGCAACCTTGTTGCCGAAGCGCTTGGTGAGGCCATCAAGCTCGATCATGCGTTCACGCTAGAACGGCCGCGCGCCCGGCGCCACCACAAAGGCGGAACCGGGCGCGCAAAGGCTGGGCCGGGCAGGTGATCAGCGGGTCTGCTGCGCCGGGACGCCGCGGGTCGCGGGCTCCTCGTCGGCGGGCGAGCCGGCGGCTGCCACCGCGGCACCCGTCAACGTCGCCAGCATCTCGCGGACGTTGGTCAGCTGCGCGTTGATCGAGTCGCGGCGGTTGGTGAGCGCCGCCAGCTCGCGCTCCGACTCGCTGCGGATCCGGTCGGCCTTCGCGTTGGCGTCGGCCACGATGTCCTCGGCCTGACGCTGAGCGGTCTCCACCGTCTGACGGGCGCGGCGCTCGGCGTCCGTGCGGAGCTTCTCGGCCTCCAGGCGGAGCTGCTCCGCGCGGTGCTCGATCTCGGCCAGACGCTTCTCGGCCTTGGCCTGACGGGACGCGAGGTCGCGCTCCGACTGGTCGCGGCGCTTGGCCAGGTTCGTCTCGAAGTCCGCGGCGGCCTGGGCGGCCTTGGCACGGGTCTCCTCGAAGAGGGCGTCGGCCTCCTCGCGCTTCTGGGCCGCGTCCTTCTGCGCGTCCGAGCGCAGCGTGTTGGCCTCACCCTGGGCCTTCTCGACGATGCGGACGCCGTCGTCCTCGGCCTTGGCCTTGCGCTCGGAGGCGAAGGTCTCGGCGTCGTTGCGCACCTGCTGGGCGGCGGACTCGGCGAGCTCACGGTGCTGCTCGGCGGCGCGACGGGCCTCCTCACGCAGGTCCTTGGCCTCCTCCTCGGCAAGGCGGAGAATCTTCTCCACACGCGCGCCGAGACCCGCGTACGACGGCTCGGCGTCGCTCACCTGGGCCTGGGCGTTCTGCGTTTCGAGGTGGAGCTCCTCGATGCGCTTTTCCAGAGATGTGATGCGGGAGAGAGCACTATCACGGTCGGCGACGATCTTGGTAATGCGGTCATCCACCTGACCGCGGTCGTAACCACGCCGCACGAGCTCGAAGCCGAAGGGGGAGGAAGGGTCACTCATGGGGTTCCTGTCGAAGTGAGACCGGTGAGGTGATAGAGGGAATCCTAGGGGCCAGAACGGCGTGTCATCGAGCAGATGCCTGTTTGATCTGGAGAATGACACCCCTTTTGAGTGGCTAACCCCCGTAACCCTTGCCACTCGGAGGGCTGAACGTCCATGCCGAACCACGGAAGAGCACCGGGTGGCTACCCATCCGACTGCTTGCCACCCGCACGAGTGCCCGCCGCCGCCGTGGCCTTGACACCGCCCGGCGGACCGGCACCCGCGCCCTTACCGCCCGCCCCGGGGGTCTCGAAAGACTCCAACGCCTCCAGGACGTCCTGGACACGGGAGATCTCCGTGTTGATGTCCGCACGCCGGCGCACCAGGACATCGAGCTCGCGCCGGCCCTCGTCCACCGTCCGCGTGGCCTCGGCCTCGGCGTCGGCCCGCAGCTTCTCCGCCTCGCGCACCAGGCTGGCCTTCTTCTGCTCGGCCTCCTTGAGCAGCGACTCGGCCCGCTTCACGGCGGCGATCCGGACCTTGCTCGCCTCGGAGTTGGCGTCGGACAGCAGTTCCTTGGCCTTCGCCGCGGCTTCCTCGCGCTGCTCGGTCGCGGCCTTCATCAGGTTGTCCACGCGCTCGCCGACCGTCTTGACCTGCTCGGCCGTCTCCCGCCGCGCACGGTCGTGCAGCTCCTGGACCTCGGCCTCCGCCCGGTTCCTGAGCTCCTCGGCCCGCTCCCGGATCTGCGTGGCGTCCCGCCGCGCGCCGACCAGCAGCTCGTCCGCGTCCGTCCGGGCCCGCTCCACCAGGGAGTTGCCCTCGACCGTCGCCTCGGAGGTGATCCGCACGGCCTCCTTGCGGGCCATCCCGACCATCGTGTCGGCCTGCTCCTCGGCCTCGGTGGCAGCGCGCAGCGCCTCCTCCTGGGCCTTGTTGATCAGCTGGTCCGCCTGCTCGGCCGCGTCCGCACGCCGCTTAGAGGCCGACTCGCGCGCCTCGTCCAGCAGCCGGTCCGCCTCCTGGCGGGCCTCGGCACGCATCTGCTCGGCCGCCGCCTCGGCGTCGCCCCGCAGCCGCTCCGACTCCTCGCGGGTACGGAGCGCGTGCTCCTGCGCGGAACCGACGGTCGCCGCCGCCTCGGCCCGCAGCCGCTCCGCCTCGCCCGCCGCCTCGTCACCGAGCCGGGCCGCCAGCTGCTGCGCCTCGCTACGGAGCCGCTCCGCCTCGCCCGTGGCCTCGGACACCAGGCTGTCGGCCTGCTGCGTCGACTCCGTACGGAGCCGCTCCGCCTCGCTCGCGGCCTCGGACACCAGGCTGTCGGCCTGCTCCGCGGCCTGGGACCGCATCCGGTTGGCGTCCTCGCGGGCCTCGGCCCGGCTGCGCGACGCGTCCTGCTCGGCCGAGGCCAGGGCATCGGACGCCTCGGTACGCATCCGCTGGCTGTACTCCGCGGTGTCGGCCCGCAGCTTCTCCGACTCCGTGATCGCCTCGGACACGGTCCGCTCGGCCATCGCCTTCGCGGCGTCGGTCTCCTCCTGCGCCACCCGGCGCACCCGGGCGGCGTCCTCGCCGGCCCGCTCCCGCTCCGCGTACGCGTCGGAACGGACCCGGTCCGCCTCCTCCTGCGCCTCGGACTTCGTCCGCTCCGCGACATGCTCGGCGGTGGAGCGCAGCCCGGCGATCTCCGCCTCGGCCTGCTCCTGGAGCCCGTTGACCGAATCCCGCACCTGCTGGGCGGTCTGCTCGGCCGCGGCGACCATCTCGGTCGCCCGCGCGTCCGCCTCCTCGACCAGGCGCTGGGCCTCGGTCTGCGCCTCCTCGACCCGCTTGCGGGCAGAGGCCAGGAGCTCCTCGCTCTGCTCGCGGGCCCGCTCGCGCTCCTGGTTGGCCTCGGTACGTGCCGCGTCGAGGGTCTCCTCGGCCTCGCGACGGCGCCGGTTCGCCTCCTCCTGGGCGGCGGCCAGCGCCTCGGCGGCCTCCGTGCCCACACGTTCGGCGGCGGCCGCGGCCTCCGACCGCACCCGGTCGGCACTCTCCTGCGCCTCGGTCTTCAGCCGCTCGGCCTCGGCGGCCGCCTCGCTGCGCAGCCGTACGGCGAGGGACTCGCCCTCCGCACGGGACCGCGAGGCATCGGCGGCGGCCTCGTCGCGCAGCCGCTGGGCCTCGGCCTCGGACTGCTCCTGCAGCGTGCGCAGCCGCTCGGCGGCCTCCGCGCGCAGCCGCTCGGACTCCTCGTTCGTCTCGCGCCGGATCCGCTCCGCGTCGGAACGAGCCTCGCTCAGCGTCTGCTCGGCGGTGGTGACCCGGGTCTCGGCCTCGCTGTGCAGCCGGGCCAGCTCCTCGGCCGCCTCGGTCTGCCGGGCCGCGACCGCGCGCTCGGTCTCCTCGCGCAGCTCCGCCGCCGCCTGCTCGGCCGCGGCCGTCGTCGACTCGGCCTGCTCCTCGGCCTCGGTACGCAGCTGCTCGGCCTCGGCGCGTGCCCGCTCCAGGGCCTCCTCGGCCTGCTTGCGCAGCGTTGCCGCGCGCTCGCCCGCCTCGGTGCGGACCCGTTCGCTCTCGGTGCCCGCGGCGCCGCGCAGCTCCTCCGCGTCCGCCTTCGCCTTGGCCAGCAGCTCCTCGGCTGTCCTCGCGCCCTCCTCGATCTGCTGGAGGGCCTCGCGCCGGGCCTCGCCACGGATCCGCTCGCCCTCGGCGACCGCTTCGGAGCGCAGCTGCTCGGCCTCGCCGCGCAGCCGGCGCGCCTCCTCCTGGAGCTCGACCGTCTTGGCCCGGTACTCCTTGGTGTCGTCCTTGGCCGCGCCCTTGAGCTGGTCGGCCTGCTCGGCGGCCTCGCCGCGCAGCCGGTCCGCCTCGGCCTCCGCCTCACGGCGGATCCGGTCGGCCTCCTCGCTCGCCGCCCTCGTGGTCGACTTCGCGTCGTCGGACGCCTTGGTCAGCACCTCCTCGGCGGCGCGGGCCGCCTTGGCGAGCTGGGCCGCGGCGTCCTCGGCCGCGGCGGTGCGCGCGGTGTCGGCCGCCTCGGAACGGAGCCGGTCCGCCTCGGCCCGGGCATCGGCGAGCGCCTGCTCGGCCTCCGCCTTGAGGGACTCGGCGTCCTTGGTGGCCTCGCCGACCAGCCGGGCGATCTCCGACTTGGCGGTACGGGTGCGCTGCTCGTTCTGCGACTCGGCGCCGGCCAGCCGCTTGACCGCGGCCTCCTTCGCCTCGGACAGCACCTTCTCGGCCTCGAGGCGGGCCTCGCGCAGCTGCGTCTCGGCCTCCTGCATGCGCTGCTCGGCGGCCCGGTTCAGCTCGGTGGTCTGCTGCCGCGTCTGCTCGGTCTCCGCCGTCGTCGACGTGCGCAGCTGCTCGGCGTGGGCGGTGGCCTCCTGCGCCTGGCTGGAGGCGGCGCCCAGCAGCCGCTCGGCGTCCTTACGGGCGCGCAGCAGGATCGCCTCGGCCTCGGAGCGGGCGGACTCGGCCTCGGACCCCAGGCGCTGACGCGTCTCGTCGGCCAGCCGGGAGGCCTCGGCACGGGCGGCGCCCAGCGCCTGTTCGGCCTCGGAACGCGACTCCTCCAGCAGCCGGCGGGCCTGGGACTCGGTCCGGGCGCGCAACTGCTCGGCCCACGCCACGTTCTCGTTGACGTGGGACTCGACTGTCTGGCGGCGCTCCGCCAGCTCCTGGTCGAGCTGCTGGCGGCGCTGCACGGCCTCGTTGTGCAGTTCGGCCTGGAGCCGGGCCTGGTGCTCGGCGTGCTCCTGGAGGATCCGCTGCGTCTGGGCACGGGCGTCGCGCAGCTCGCGCTCGGCGTCGTTGCGCAGCTGGTCGGCCTGGATCTGGGCGTTACGGAGCAGCTGCTCCGCCTGGTAACCGATGTCCGCGCTGTCGTAGGCGGGACGGGTCGCCAGACTGCGTCGGGCCTCGTGCAGCTTGGCGCGCAAGACCTCGACCTGGTAACCGAGGTCCTCGGCGTGCTGGACGGCCTTCTCCCGGTCGGTCTTCAGCCGGTCCATCTCGGCTTCGAACCTCGAGAGATGGTCGTCTTCAGCCCGGTGGCTCTCCTGGCGTTCGTAGCCCCGCACTGCGCGGTCCCATCCTTCCCCGAGCTCTCAACTGTTCGAGCGGGGGAGGCCCCAACCCTCGTCGCAAACTCCAAACGAGCACCGTTCGCCGGCGAACGGCCCCCCGGGGAATGGTGACAGATCATCGGCTGAGGACGCGGCGCGGCCCCGACCCGGCCCCGGCCCGGAACAGCCCACTCTACCGGGCCGGGTATCCCTGAGAAGCGGTTGTCCGGCTCCCGCTGGTCAGCCGGGGTCAGTGCTCCGTCCGGGACGTGACGAGTTCGGTCAGCACACCGTGGCAGTCCTTGGGGTGCAGGAAGGTGATGCGGGACCCCATCGAACCCGTCCTGGGCTCGTCGTACAGCACCCGGACCCCCTTCTCCCGGATGTCCGCGGCGTCCTCGTCCACGTCCGCCGTACCGAAGGCGATGTGGTGCACGCCCTCGCCATTCTTGGCCAGCCATTTGCCCACCGCGGAGTCCTCGCGGGTCGGTTCCAGCAGCTGGAGGTACGAGGCGCCGCCGTCGGACGTCTCGTTGATCTTGAGCATGGCCTCCCTCACGCCCTGCTCCTCGTTGATCTCGGAGTGGAACACCTCGAACCCGTAGGTCGAGCGGTAGAACTCGACGGTCTTGTCGAGGTCGAAACAGGCGATCCCGATGTGGTCGATTCGCGTCAGCATGGAACCAGTGCAGCGCTCGGCGGATGGTTACGCAACGTGCGCGCGATCACACCCGTTGCCGGATGACGGGCGAGGTACCGCTCAGTACATTCATGTAAACCCTCGTTCACTCCTATTCCAAGGGGCTGTGCCTCATGTCAGGAACGACCGGTACCACTTCGGTGATCGTCGCGGGCGCCCGTACGCCCATGGGCCGCCTCCTCGGCTCCCTCAAGAGCTTCTCCGGCGCCGACCTCGGCGGCTTCGCCATCAAGGCGGCGCTGGACCGGGCCGGCATCGGCGGCGACCAGGTCGAGTACGTGATCATGGGCCAGGTGCTGCAGGCCGGGGCAGGGCAGATCCCGGCACGCCAGGCAGCGGTCAAGGCCGGCATCCCTTTGAGCGTCCCGGCGCTCACCGTCAACAAGGTGTGTCTCTCCGGGCTCGACGCCATCGCCCTGGCCGACCAGCTGATCCGCGCCGGTGAGTTCGACGTGGTCGTGGCCGGCGGCCAGGAGTCCATGACGAACGCCCCGCACCTGCTCCCGAAGTCCCGCGAGGGCCACAAGTACGGCGCCATCGAGATGCTCGACTCGATGGCGTACGACGGCCTGACCGACGCCTACGAGAACATTCCGATGGGCGAGTCCACCGAGAAGCACAACACCCGTCTCGGCCTGGCGCGTGCGGCCCAGGACGAGATCGGCGCCCTGTCCCACCAGCGCGCCGCCGCGGCGCAGAAGAACGGCCTCTTCGAGGCCGAGATCACCCCGGTCGAGATCCCGCAGCGCAAGGGCGACCCGGTCCTCTTCTCCAAGGACGAGGGCATCCGCGCCGAGACGACCGTCGAGTCGCTCGGCAAGCTGCGTCCCGCCTTCGCGAAGGACGGCACGATCACGGCCGGCACCTCCTCGCAGATCTCCGACGGCGCCGCCGCCGTCGTCGTCATGAGCAAGGCCAAGGCCGAGGCGCTGGGCCTGGACTGGATCGCCGAGATCGGCGCCCACGGCAACGTGGCCGGTCCGGACAACTCGCTCCAGTCGCAGCCGTCGGGCGCCATCCGCCACGCCCTCAAGAAGGAGGGCATCGGCGTCGAGGACCTCGACCTGATCGAGATCAACGAGGCGTTCGCGGCCGTCGCCGTCCAGTCCATGAAGGACCTCGGCGTCACCTCGGACAAGGTCAACGTCAACGGCGGCGCCATCGCGCTCGGCCACCCCATCGGGATGTCCGGCGCCCGTGTGGTGCTGCACCTGGCGCTGGAGCTCAAGCGGCGCGGCGGCGGCACCGGTGCGGCCGCGCTGTGCGGCGGCGGCGGCCAGGGCGATGCGTTGATCATCCGCGTACCGGGCAAGTAGTCGGTACGAGCGAGCGAGGAGGCCGAGCGTGAAGGTGGACGTCCCCACCCTGGTCGAGCAGGCACGGGAGGGCAGGCCACGGGCCGTGGCCCGGCTCATCTCCCTGGTGGAGGGGGCGTCGCCGCAACTGCGCGAGGTGATGGCGGCGCTGGCACCCCTGGCGGGGAACGCCTGCGTCGTCGGCCTGACCGGATCCCCGGGTGTCGGCAAGTCGACATCGACATCGGCGCTCGTCTCCGCCTACCGGCGGCAGGGCAAGCGGGTCGCCGTGCTCGCCGTCGACCCGTCGTCGCCGTTCTCCGGCGGCGCGCTCCTCGGGGACCGGATCCGGATGTCGGACCACGCCTCGGACCCGGGCGTCTACATCCGTTCCATGGCCACGCGCGGTCATCTGGGCGGCCTCGCCTGGTCGGCCCCGCAGGCGATCCGGGTGCTGGACGCGGCGGGCTTCGACGTGATCCTGGTGGAGACGGTCGGCGTCGGCCAGTCGGAGGTGGAGATCGCCTCCCAGGCCGACACCTCCGTCGTCCTCCTCGCCCCGGGCATGGGCGACGGCATCCAGGCGGCCAAGGCCGGAATCCTGGAGATCGGCGACGTGTACGTGGTGAACAAGGCCGACCGGGACGGCGCCGACGCCACCGCCCGCGAGCTCAACCACATGCTGGGCCTCGGGGAGTCCCGCGGTCCCGGCGACTGGCGCCCGCCGATCGTGAAGACGGTCGCCGCCCGGGGCGAAGGCATCGACGAGGTCGTCGAGGCGCTGGAGAAGCACCGGGCGTGGATGGAGGAGCACGGGGTCCTGGCCGAGCGGCGCACCACCCGCGCCGCCCGGGAGGTCGAGACGATCGCCGTCACCCGGCTCCGCGAACGCATCGGGGACCTGCACGGCGACCGCCGTCTGGACGCCCTCGCCGCACGCATCGTGGCCGGCCGCCTCGATCCGTACGCGGCGGCGGACGAACTGGTGGCGGGGCTCACCGGGGAGGCCTGACCGGACCGTTCCCCGGTCCCGGCGCGGCGTGCGGCCGCACCGGGACCGGGGAACGGCTCCGGCGGACCGGCCTCAGTCGTCGTCGCCGTCGTCGGAGTCACGCCCGTTGTCGGAGTCACGCCCGTCGTCCGACCGGTCCACCGTGACCGCACCCGACTTCGCGTCCACGTTCAGCTCGTGCGCCCTGCCGTCCTTGCCCCGGACGTCGACCTCCCAGCGCACCGCGCCGCCGCTGCGGCCCTCCAGTTCGACCGAGGTCACCGTGCCCGGGGACGTCTTCAGCGCGGCGGCGGCCGCCTGGTCGAGCGTGACGGTGGCCGGCCGCGGGGCGTGGCGATCGCGGTCGTCGTTGTCGTCGGACGTGTGCTTCCCGAGCACCTTGCCGTTGCCGGCGTCCACCGTCACGTCGTGCCAGACCTTGTCGGAGCCGTACACGTCGAGCTCCCAGACCAGTCCGCCGTCCTCGTCGTCGAGCTCCGCCTCGGTCACCGTGCCCGGGACGGCCCGGACGGCGGACGAGGCCGCGTCGCCGACGGAGACACGGGCCGTGGCGCTGCCCGCGGCAGGGCCGTCGTCGGCCGCGAAGGCGACGGCCGCAGCGGCTGTGCCGCCGACGAGTACGGCCGCGGTGACGGCGGCGATGACGATCTTTCGCTTCATGAGGGTTCCTCCCCGATCGGATGGGTCCGTTGCGATGCGGTCCACACTGCCGGGGCGATGCTGAACGCAGCCTGAAGCCACCTGAAGCCTTCTTCAGCTTCCGTTTGCGACGCTGTGCACATGCGCCTGTTGATCGTGGAGGACGAGAAGCGGCTGGCGGTCTCCCTGGCCCGGGGGCTCACCGCCGAAGGGTTCGCCGTGGACGTGGTCCACGACGGCCTCGAAGGGCTGCACCGGGCCTGTGACGGTGCCTACGACCTCGTCGTCCTCGACATCATGCTGCCGGGGATGAACGGCTACCGGGTCTGCGCCGCCCTGCGCGCCGCGGGCCATGAGGTGCCCATCCTCATGCTGACCGCGAAGGACGGGGAGTACGACGAGGCGGAGGGGCTCGACACCGGGGCCGACGACTACCTGACCAAGCCGTTCAGTTACGTGGTGCTGGTCGCCCGGGTCCGGGCGCTGCTGCGCCGCCGGGCGGGGGCCGGCTCCCCGGTGGTCACGGTCGGCTCCCTGCGCATGGACACCGCGGCCCGCCGGGTCCACCGCGGCGAGGAGGAGATCGCCCTCACCGCGAAGGAGTTCGCCGTGCTGGAACAGCTCGTGCTGCGGGCCGGGCAGGTGGTGAGCAAGGCGGAGATCCTGGAGCACGTCTGGGACTTCGCCTACGACGGCGACCCGAACATCGTCGAGGTCTACGTCAGCACCCTGCGCCGCAAGCTCGGCACGGCGTCCATCCGCACGATGCGCGGAGCCGGCTACCGGCTGGAGGCGCTGTGAGGTCCGTACGGGCCAGAGCGGCGCTCGGCGCCACCCTGGTGGTCGCGCTCGCACTGGCCGCCGCCGGGCTCGCCGTCCTCCTGGTCCTGCGCGCCAACCTCACAGACCAGGCCGGGCTCCAGGCCGAGGTCGCGGCCCGGGAGGTCGCGGGGCAGCTGGCGCTGGGCGTGCCCTACGACCGGCTGGAGACGGGCGACGAGGAGGACCACCCCGTTCAGGTGACCGACGAGGACGGCCGGGTGGTGGCCGTCTCCAAGGACCTGGAGGCTGTCTCCGGCACCGGCACGGACCGGGTCACCCGCGCGCCCGCGCCGACCCCCTCGCCGACCCCCTCGCCGACCGCCGAGGACGGCGACGACGACGATGACGACGACGGGACGGACGGCCCCGACCCCGCGCGAGGCGAGGTCTCCACCGACGACCCGGACTTCGCCAACGGCACCGCCACGGTCGACGGCGACCGCGCCGACTACCGCTTCGCCTCCGTCGAGGCCACGAACGCGGCCGGGCTGACCCTGACCGTGCACGCGGGCGCCCCGCTCGCCGCCGAGCAGCGGGCCGTCGGCAGTGTGCGCGGCGCGATGCTGACGGGACTGCCCGTCGTGCTCCTCGTCGTCGCCGGTGTGACCTGGCTGGTGACGCGGCGGGCGCTGCGCCCGGTCGAGGGCATCCGGCGCGAGATGGCCGCGATCACCGCGTCGGAGGACCTGAGCAGGCGGGTGCCGGAGCCCGGTTCGCACGACGAGGTCGCCCGCCTGGCCCGTACGACGAACGAGACGCTCACCGCCCTGGAGGCCTCCGTCGAGCGGCAGCGGCGGTTCGTCGCCGACGCCTCGCACGAACTGCGCAGCCCGATCGCCTCGCTCCGCACCCAGCTGGAGGTGGGCGCCGCGCACCCGGAGCTGCTGGACGTGACGGGCGCGGTCGCCGACACCGTACGGCTCCAGGCGCTGGCCGCCGATCTGCTGCTGCTGGCCCGGCTGGACGCGGGGGAGCGTCCGGGCACGGCACTCCTGGAACTCGGCGCGCTGGTGCGCGAGGAGGTCTCGCAGCGCACCGGTGACCGGATCCCGGTGACGGTGTCCGTTCCGGAGGAGGCCGGGGGCCTTGAGGTGACCGGGTCCCGTACACAGCTGGCCCGGGTGGTCGGCAATCTGCTGGACAACGCCGAGCGGCACGCCCGCAGTGCGGTGGCGGTCGCCGTGCGCGCGGAGGGCGGCGGAGTGGCCGTCGAGGTCACCGACGACGGGGACGGGGTTGCGGAGGCGGAGCGTGAGCGGATCTTCGAACGCTTCGTGCGCCTCGACGACGCCCGCACCCGTGACGAGGGCGGGGCGGGACTGGGCCTCGCCCTCGCCCGCGATGTGGCCGTGCGGCACGGAGGCCGGCTGACCGTGACGGGTGCGGGGGAGCGGGGCGCCCGGTTCACGCTGTGGCTGCCGGACGCCCGCTGAACCCCCGGTGGGTCAGAGCTTGCCGCGCCGCCCGCGCAGGTGGTCGGCGACCGGGGTCAGGGCCGCGTGCAGCTGTTCCAGGGCCTCCGGCGGCAGCAGGTCCATGAAGTGCTTGCGGACCGACGCCACGTGGTGCGGCGCGACCTTGCGCATAGTCTCGGCACCGGTCTCGGTGAGGACCGCGTACAGCCCCCGGCGGTCGGACTCGCAGTTCTCCCGGCGGACCAGGCCCGCGCTCTCCATACGGGTGATCTGGTGCGAGAGCCTGCTCTTGGACTGCAGCGTGGCACCGGCGAGGTCGCTCATCCGCATGCGCTGGTCGTCCGACTCCGAGAGATTGACGAGGATCTCGTAGTCGTTCATGGTCAGGCCGAACGGCTGGAGGTCTTTCTCCAGTTGATGCGTCAGCAGCCTGCCGACATCCAGGTGGGTGCGCCAGGCGCACTGCTCCGCGTCGCTCAGCCAGCGGGTGGCCGTCTCGGTCTCCATATATGGATTCTACCTAAGAAGTTGAAAGCCGGACGAAGTGAGGGTGTGTGACGCCCGGCACGCGCTCGCAGGCTGGGCGCAGGCGTTCGACGTCACACTCCGCAGACTACCGCTCACAAACCGAAGTGATGTTGGAAGTCCCCCCGCTGACCAGGCCTGCGAGGTCCGGACCCAGGTTGACCCGCTCCCGGGATCCCCGCCTGCTGGGGCACGGCCCCGGTCGGCTGCTCGGCCATCAGCGCCTCGCTGGACTGGAGCAGCACCGTACCGGCGCCCACGAACTCGAACTGGTGCTCCTCGCCCGAAGCGCCCCCGATCCCGGTGAACGCCCGCAGCCCGCCCATCACGCCCGTCATATAGCCGTGGTCGTAGTGGTGGCACGGCGAGGGACAGTCCGCCCAGCCCACCAGCGCCTGCGGGTCGACGCGCAGCGGCGGCTCCATGAAGACGACCGGACCGTTGGACGCGGCGACGAACTTCCCCGTACCGATCAGCGTGAGAAATCCGGGCACGATCGACTGCTTGAGTGCCAGCGTCGGCTGGTAGGCGAGCAGGTTGCCGGACCGGATCGTCAGATTGCCGTCGTCCAGGTCGTACGAGTTCACATCGAAGGCCCGGTCCGCGAGCAGCATCTTGCCGCTGCCCTCGGCCACCACCCAGTCGGCCGCGTGCAGCGGCGAGTGGAAGCTCGTACGGATCAGGCCCTGGAAGCGGCCGTGCCCGATGCCGTTGAACTCGATCCGCCCGTAGTAGGCGATCATCTTGCCCTTCTGCAGGAACCACTGGCTCCCCTTGAGCTCCACACAGAAGGTGTACGCGTTGACGTTGTCGTCCGACGGCAGCGTCATCGGGTCGAAGACCACGGGCCCGCTCAAAGCTTCTCCTCCGATGCCTGGACGTACACCGCACCACTGCCGCTGAGCTCCAGCTGGAACCCCTCGCCGGACCCGCGCCCCACCATCTCGCGCCAGCCCAGCGCGGTGGAGAGCTTGTTGGTCACGTCGCCGTGGTGCGCGACGTACGCCTGCGGGTCCACATGCACCTCGCGGCCCGGCGCGATCGGCAGCTCGATGACCCCGCCGTGCGCCATCACCGCCACCGCGCCGTGTCCCTTCAGCGTCGTGGTGAACAGGCCCTGCCCGCTCACCTGGCCACGGACCATGCCCATCACGCCGCCCTGCGAGCCCATGAACATCGTGCCCTGCTGGAGCGTCCCGTCGAAGGCGAGCAGCCGGTCGGCCTCCACGTAGAGGGTGTCGCCGGTCAGGTTGATCACCTGGATGTGGTGGCCGCCGTGGCCGAACATCACGGTGCCGCTGCCCTCGACTGTCATGAGCGGAGTCGCCTCGTTCGCCATCCGGCGGCCGATCATCGACATCACACCGCCCTGGCCGCCCTGGATGTTCGGCGTGAACGACACCTCGCCGCGGTAGGCGAGCATCGCGCCGCGCTGGCTGAACATCTTCTGGCCGGGGATCACCGTCGCCTCGACCATCTTCGAGTTGATCTCACGGAACGGCATCAGACGTTGCCCCCGATCGTGTTCCGCTCGCTGGGCTGGACGTAGACGAGTCCCTCGCCCTCGAACCGGATCTGGAAGGACTCGCCCGACCCCTCGCCCATCAGCGTCCGGAAGTTCACCCCCGACTGGAAGTGCTGCTGGAGGTTGCCCTGGTGGGCGATGTAGGCGCCCGGGTCGACGAAGAGCGGGTACTGGGCGGAGACCCGCAGGGCCACGGCCGAGCCGTCCGACATGATCGCCGCCTGGCCGGTTCCCTCGACGGTCGTGGTGAACAGGCCGTTGCCCGCCGCGCTGCCGCGCATCCCCGTGAAGGTGGTGCCGGTGCGCAGCCCGGAGTCGGTGCAGAGCAGATTGCTCGCTTCGACGTACAGCTTGTCGCCGTGCAGCGAGACGAGACTGATCTCGCTCGCGCGGTCGGCGAAGAAGCAGGTGCCCTGCCCGGTCACCTCCATCACGGCCATCTGCTCGCCGGTCAGCCGGCGGGTCACCATGCCACGCAGGCCCTCACCCCCGCCGGTCATCTTCTTGAACGTCATCCGGCCGTCGTACGCGACCATCGAGCCGTTCTTCGCCTTGACTGCGTCGCCGGCCAGGTCGACGGCGAGCGTCTTGCTGCCTTGGAGTCGGAACATCGCCACCCGGCGAAGGTAGCGGCAGGGGCCGCCGCCGGAACAGGGCCTGTGACGCGATCCGGCCCCCTGGACCGTCCCTGATACGCATCCGGTACCGGACCCGGACGCAATCGGGACGTATCCCGTACGGAGCGGCAGGTACCGGACCGGCCCCGCCGCCGGTCGCCGGGAGCGCCGATGCCACAATGGGTGCCGCTTGTGCCTGCGTTCACAAGCTGTCACCGTCCTCCCACCGAAGGTGCCCCCGTGGACATCAAGACCGCCACCGCCCTGCACCGGCTGCGCCTCATCTCGATTCCCGAGGCGCTCTCCTTCCCGGCGCTGATCCTCTTCGGCTCGGTGCTGAGCCGGGTCTCCGACATCGACTTCCTGATGATGCCGCTCGGCATGCTGCACGGCGTGCTCTTCGTGATCTACGTCGTGGCGCTGCTGGACGTCTGGGCGAAGACCAAGTGGCCGCTCAAGCGCGTCGCGTTCTTCTTCCTGCTCTGCGTCCTGCCCTTCGGCGGCCTGTACGGCGACAAGGTGCTCAAGCGCTACGAGGCCGACGGCGTCATCGCCGCCCGGGCCCGCCGTGAAGGCACGGTCAGCGCATGATCGTCGCCTTCTCCGTCAGTCCGCTGGGTGTCGGCGAGGACGTCGGCGAGTACGTCGCCGACGCGGTCCGGGTGGTCCGCGAGTCGGGGCTGCCCAACCGCACGGACGCCATGTTCACCTCCGTAGAAGGTGAGTGGGACGAAGTGATGGACGTCGTGAAGCGCGCTGTCGCGGCCGTCGAGGCTCGCGCCGGACGGGTCTCCCTCGTGCTCAAGGCCGACATCCGTCCGGGTGTCACCGACGGTCTGACCTCCAAGGTCGAGACGGTCGAGCGATACCTCGCGGACTGACGCCGAGTCCCGCCGAACCTCCCCGGAGCCCCCAGCCGCACAGCCGGCCGGGGGCTCCGCGCATCCCCACCCCATTCGGGGTTCGGACCGAAGTTCGAGACGGGGAGCAGCGGAAAGTTCCTCATGGGTAAGGTCGTGGCCGTGCCGAAGCCCCTCAGTCTCCCCTTCGATCCCATCGCCCGCGCCGACGAGCTCTGGCAGCAGCGCTGGGGCCCGGTGCCCTCCATGGGGGCGATCACCTCGATCATGCGGGCGCAGCAGATCCTGCTCGCGGAGGTCGACGCGGTCGTCAAACCGTACGGACTGACCTTCGCGCGGTACGAGGCGCTGGTGCTGCTCACCTTCTCCAAGGCCGGCGAGCTGCCCATGTCCAAGATCGGCGAGCGGCTCATGGTCCACCCGACCTCGGTCACGAACACCGTGGACCGGCTGGTGCGCTCCGGCCTCGTCGACAAGCGCCCCAACCCCAACGACGGCCGCGGAACGCTCGCCTCCATCACCGACAAGGGCCGCGAGGTCGTCGAGTCCGCGACCCAGGACCTGGTCGCGATGGAGTTCGGACTCGGCGTGTACGA
This sequence comes from Streptomyces poriferorum, assembly GCF_019399235.1. Taxonomy (GTDB): domain Bacteria; phylum Actinomycetota; class Actinomycetes; order Streptomycetales; family Streptomycetaceae; genus Streptomyces; species Streptomyces poriferorum. The sequence goes on from NZ_JAELVH010000032.1 coordinate 17,781, forward strand.
CGCCGAGGAGTGCGCGGAGATCTTCGCGCTGCTGCGTCCGCTGCGCATCGCCGCGCAGGACTTCGAGGAGATCTGAGAGACGGCGTTCCGGCCCCGGGCCCGCTGCAAGATCGCCCCGGGCGGCCGGTTACGCTCGATGGCATGAAACGCAGTGTGCTGACCCGCTATCGGGTGATGGCTTACGTCACCGCCGTCATGTTGCTGATCCTCTGCGTCTGCATGATCTTCAAATACGGCTTCGACAAGGGCGAGGGCCTGACCCTCGTCGTCTCCCAGATCCACGGCGTGCTGTACATCATCTACCTGATCTTCGCCTTCGACCTGGGCTCCAAGGCGAAGTGGCCGATGGGCAAGCTGGCCTGGGTGCTGCTCTCCGGCACGATCCCGACGGCCGCGTTCTTCGTCGAGCGCAAGGTCGTCCGCGAGGTCGAGCCGCTGCTCGCGGACGCGGCCCCCGCGGCCCCCGCGAACGCCTGACCGTCCCACCCGAACCGCCCCGTGCGAAGCGCCGGGCGGTTTGTCATCGACATTTACTAGGACGTCCTAGTAAATTGATAGGTATGGACGCTGACGCGATCGAGGAAGGCCGCCAACGCTGGCAGGCCCGTTACGACAAGGCCCGCAAGCGTGACGCGGACTTCACCACGCTCTCCGGTGATCCGGTCGACCCCGTGTACGGCCCCCGTCCCGGGGACGCGTACGAGGGCTTCGAGCGGATCGGCTGGCCCGGCGAGTACCCCTTCACCCGGGGCCTGCACCCGACCGGCTACCGCGGCCGCACCTGGACCATCCGCCAGTTCGCCGGCTTCGGCAACGCCGAGCAGACCAACGAGCGCTACAAGATGATCCTCGCCGCGGGCGGCGGCGGGCTGAGCGTCGCCTTCGACATGCCGACGCTCATGGGCCGGGACTCGGACGACCCCCGTGCGCTCGGCGAGGTCGGCCACTGCGGAGTGGCCATCGACTCCGCCGCCGACATGGAGGTCCTCTTCAAGGGCATCCCGCTCGGCGACGTCACGACGTCGATGACGATCAGCGGCCCCGCCGTGCCCGTCTTCTGCATGTACCTGGTCGCCGCCGAGCGCCAGGGCATCGACCCGGCCGTGCTCAACGGCACGCTGCAGACGGACATCTTCAAGGAGTACATCGCGCAGAAGGAGTGGCTCTTCCAGCCCGAGCCCCACCTGCGCCTCATCGGCGACCTGATGGAGCACTGCGCCCGCGACATCCCCGCCTACAAGCCGCTCTCCGTCTCCGGCTACCACATCCGCGAGGCCGGGGCCACGGCCGCGCAGGAGCTCGCCTACACCCTCGCCGACGGCTTCGGCTACGTGGAGCTCGGCCTCTCCCGCGGGATGGACGTCGACACCTTCGCCCCCGGCCTCTCCTTCTTCTTCGACGCGCACCTCGACTTCTTCGAGGAGATCGCCAAGTTCCGCGCGGCCCGCCGGATCTGGGCCCGCTGGATGAAGGAGACGTACGGCGCGAAGACCGACAAGGCGCAGTGGCTCCGCTTCCACACCCAGACCGCCGGCGTCTCGCTCACCGCCCAGCAGCCGTACAACAACGTCGTACGCACCGCGGTCGAGGCCCTGTCCGCAGTCCTCGGCGGCACCAACTCCCTGCACACCAACGCCCTCGACGAGACCCTCGCGCTCCCCTCCGCGCAGGCCGCCGAGATCGCGCTGCGCACCCAGCAGGTGCTGATGGAGGAGACCGGCGTCGCCAACGTGGCCGACCCGCTGGGCGGTTCCTGGTACGTGGAACAGCTCACCGACCGCATCGAGGCGGAAGCCGAGAAGATCTTCGACCAGATCAGGGAACGCGGAACCCGCGCCCACCCGGACGGGCAGCACCCGATCGGCCCGATGACCTCCGGCATCCTGCGCGGCATCGAGGACGGCTGGTTCACCGGCGAGATCGCCGAGTCCGCCTTCCAGTACCAGCAGTCCCTGGAGAAGGGCGAGAAGCGGGTCGTCGGCGTCAACGTCGCCCACGGCTCGGTCACCGGCGACCTGGAGATCCTGCGCGTCAGCCACGAGGTCGAGCGCGAGCAGGTCCGCGAGCTCGCCGGCCGCAAGGAGGGCCGCGACGACGCCCGGGTCACCGCCGCACTGGACGCGATGCTGGCCGCCGCCCGCGACGGCTCCAACATGATCGCTCCGATGCTCGACGCCGTACGCGCGGAGGCGACCCTCGGCGAGATCTGCGGGGTGCTGCGCGAGGAGTGGGGCACTTACACGGAGCCGCCCGGCTTCTGACAGACAGTTGGTAGTTACAGGTGTCACCTCCGGGGGCCCGGGTAGGCGCAGCCGCGATACCCGCACCACCCCTGGAGGAACACCGTGAGACTGTCCGGGAGAATCACCGCGGCCGCCGGCGCCGCACTCGCCGTGCTCGGAACGCTGCTGGTCAGCGGTTCGACGGCGGTCAGCGCCGCACCGGCGCCGAGGCCGGGGGTGCAGGACACCTTCGACTCCCTCGGGCCGGATGTGAAGGCGGCGGAGCTCTCCACCGGCCGGACCGCGCACTACATCGACGAGGGCCGCCGCGGCGGCACCCCGGTCCTCTTCATCGGCGGCACCGGCACGAGCGCCCGGGCGGCGCACATGACGGACTTCTTCCGCACCACCCGCGAGAACCTCGGACTGCGTCTGATCTCCGTGGAACGCAACGGCTTCGGCGACACGGAGTACGACAAGTCCCTGGGCAAGGCCGACTTCGCGAAGGACGCGCTCGAAGTCCTGGACCGCCTCGGCGTCGACAAGGTCTCGGTGATCGCGATCTCCGGCGGCGGCCCGTACGCCGCCGAACTCGCCGCCCGCGCCCCGGGACGCATCCAGGCCCTCCATCTGGCCGCCGCGCTCCCGCCGTACGGTACGAAGCCCGCGTACTGCGGCCTGAGCGACGACGCGCTGGCCGACGCGGTCAAGGACTCGATCGCCGATCCGCGTTCCTGGTGGGCCTTCCCCGACGACAGCGCCGTCAAGTCCATCCCGGGCTTCGCCGACACCGCGTACGAGGAGGGGGCCCGGACGTACAACCAGCGCGGCCAGAAGGCCGATCCGGCGCCGCAGGTGCACGAGCAGCGGCTCTACTGCGAGCGTCCCGGGCCCGACCTGTCGAAGCTGAAGGCCCCGGTCTACCTGTACGGCGGCGAGAAGGACACCACGGTCCCGCCGGCCACCCTCGCCACCTGGCGCGAGGCGCTGCCGGTCACCCCGGTGGTGCGCACGTACGCGGACTCCGGCCATGACGTCCAGTACCGCCACTGGGACCAGATCCTGGTGGACCTGGCCGGGCACGGGGACCGCACCGTCGTCTGCCACGGCGACCGTACGAAGCTGATGGCGCCGAAGCAGGCGGACCGGCTGGTCGCCGCCGGCAAGGCCACGCTGGGCAGTTGCGCCTGGCAGCGGTAACCCGTAGGCCCCGCCGCTACTACCCCGCCGCGGCCGCGCCCAGCCCCGCGAGCAGCAGCAGCGTGAAGCGCCGGGCCCAGTCCTCGTCGACGGGCTCGGCGCTCACCAGCGCCCGGTGGACCACCGCACCGGCGATCACATCGAAGATCAGGTCGGCGGTCAGCGCCGCCTTGGCCTCGTCCTGCTCGACGGGCAGTTCGCCGCGCTCCTGCGCTCGCTGCCGGCCCTGGAGGACGAGGTGCTTCTGCCGGTTCACGATCGAGTCGCGGATCCGGGTCCGCAGCGCCTCGTCGCGCGTCGACTCCGCGACCACCGCCATCAGGGCCGTCTGGGTCTCCGGCCGCTCCAGCAGCGCGGCGAACTGCAGCACCACCGCCTGCACATCGGCGGACAGGCTCCCCAGGTCCGGCAGTTCCAGCTCGTCGAAGAGCACCGCGACGGCGTCCACGACCAGCTCGTTCTTGCCCGCCCAGCGCCGGTACAGGGTCGTCTTGGCGACCCCCGCGCGCGTCGCCACATCGCCCATCGTCAGCTTCGACCAGCCGAGGTCGACCAGCGAGGCTCTGGTGGCTTCGAGGATCGCCTCGTCGGCCGCGACACTGCGCGGACGTCCCGTTCGTGAGGGTTTGGGGTGGCTGCGGCTCAGCATCCCGCGACCATACCCGCCGGTAGCTAGTTTCGGCCGACCCCGTCAGCCGTGAGACAGATCACCGAACACTCTTGTGCATCGAGGGTGGGGTCCAGTTACGCTACGGGTCGTAGCGTAAGAACGACGGTCCTGCCGTCATGGCGCTGCGAACGAGCTACAGCCACAGGCGCCGGGTGGGGACCGGGCGCCGAACCGGGCCTTTCAGGGGCCCTCGGACCGTGTCTGTCCGTGCACCTCGCACACCGGCGGGGGCAGCGGGCGGACGCGGTTCCCGTATCGCTTTCCGGAACGGTGTGCCGAGGGGGGAGGATGTACGTATGCAGCCTAGGAACATGTCCATGAGCGGCGTCGTCGACCTCGCCGCGGTGAAGGCGGCCGGTGAGGCCAAGGTGAAGGCGGAGCAGGCCCGCGCCGAGTCCGCCCGGCAGGGTGGCCCCGCAGCCGTGCCCCCGTCCTCCCTCGTGATCGACGTCGATGAGGCGGGCTTCGAGAGCGACGTCCTCCAGCGCTCCGCCGAAGTCCCGGTCGTCATCGACTTCTGGGCCGAGTGGTGCGAGCCGTGCAAGCAGCTGGGCCCGCTCCTGGAGCGCCTGGCCCACGAGTACAACGGCCGGTTCGTCCTGGCCAAGGTCGATGTCGACGCCAACCAGATGCTGATGCAGCAGTTCGGGATCCAGGGCATCCCGGCCGTCTTCGCCGTCGTCGCCGGACAGGCGCTGCCCCTCTTCCAGGGCGCGGCCCCCGAATCCCAGATCCGGGAGACGCTCGACCAGCTGATCCAGGTCGGCGAGGAGCGGTTCGGCCTCACCGGTATCGCGGTCGACCGGGGCGCCGCAAGCCCGGAGGCGGCCGCGGAGACCCCCGAGGTGCCCGCGGGACCGTACGACGCGCTGCTGGAGGCGGCCGCGCAGGCGCTGGACGCCAACGACTTCGCCGGCGCCGTCCAGGCGTACAAGAACGTCCTGTCCGACGACCCGGCCAACACCGAGGCCAAGTTGGGCCTCGCGCAGGCGGAACTCCTCGGCCGGGTCCAGAAGATGGACCCGCAGCAGATCCGCAAGGACGCCGCCGAGAACCCGGGGGACGCGGACGCGCAGATCGCGGCGGCCGACCTGGATCTGGTCGGCGGTCACGTCGAGGACGCGTTCGGGCGTCTCGTCGAGACGGTCCGCCGCAATTTCGGTGACGACCGGGACCGGGTGCGCCTCCGTCTCCTGGAGCTCTTCGAGGTGATCGGCCCCGACGATCCGCGCGTCGGCGCCGCGCGGACCGCGCTCGCGCGCGTCTTGTTCTGATCTGACAACACGGCCGTGGCTCCCGGTGGGGGTCACGGCCGTTTTCGCGTTCCGGCGATAAGAGAGCCCTCCGCTTTACCAAATCTTGATAAAAGGACGCCCTGTTACTCGCAGTAAATCGATCTTTGTGGTCTGTCCGGCTTCGTTCGCCAATGGCTGCTTTCGTCGGCCGGGTCGGGGCAACCCTGTGTGGCCGCTCGGTGCCGCCCGGTCGCGGGTCGGTTATCGGGCCGTTACTAGCGAGTAACGAACCCCCTTGTGTCACGGCCGCGAATGGACCACGATCGGCCACGCTCGGTCCAATAACGCCAGTCCGGCTGCCAGTCGGTGCGGCGGCTCCGTTGGGTCCCCACCGAGTGGATCGGCGGCAGTGGCGCCGATTCCGGACAGGGGGGTTCCTGCTGACCGGCAGGGCCTGTCCGAAACAGGTTGCGCGAACGCGTGGCCAGTGGTTGTCGCTCGGGGGTGATCGCCGGTGATTCGGGCGCGGTTCAAGCCCCGTCCGCAGGCGCTCTCCTTCCCGAGGACGTAGCACTTCTCCCCTCCCAGGTCGGGCAGGATGCCAGACCGGAGATGTACGTCCGAGAAGGAGGAAAAGTATGAGTTCCCAGGTTCGCGGTGGCACGAGATGGAAGCGTTTCGCTGTCGTCATGGTGCCGAGCGTCATAGCCACCGCCGCAGTCGGTGTGGGTCTGGCACAGGGCGCGCTCGCCGCGTCGTTCAGCGTGTCCGGCCAGGAGTTCAAGGTCAGCGCGGATGAGCTGGTCGGCCAGAACTTCGTCCAGTACGGCAGTGTCGCGACGGGCAAGGACCTCAAGGGCAAGGACATGGCCGCTCCGGTCGCCGTGTCCGGGTTCAGCGAGGCCACCATCACGAACATGTGCCAGTCGGTCGTCACGCCCGACCTGCCGTTCGGGCTGGGCAGCATCACGCTGCAGCTCAACGCGGGCACCGGCAAGGACAAGGTCTACGCCAAGGACCTGTACCTCGACGTGTCGCAGCTCGACGCGGACGCCGAGTTCAAGAACATCGACATCGGTGTGGCTGCCGGTTCGCTGAAGAAGGACCGGCCCGGGAGCATCGGCATTCAGCCCGGTACCCAGGCCAACCCGTACGGGTTCTCGCAGCGCGCCGACGAGGCCAAGCTGTCGGACGTTCGCCAGCAGGCGTGGGCCACCACGGCAGGAACGTTCAAGCTTCCCGACCTGTCGCTGAAGCTGCACAAGGGCGTCAAGGAGTGCTACTAAGCACTCGCCCGGGTGGCCGGGGCACGCCTCGCGGCGGACCCCGGCCGCCCACCCTTCTCTTTCTCACAGCAGTACCGGTTCCAGGGAGCTGTTTTCCATGAGCCCCGAATCCCAAGGGCAGAACGAGCACTACCTCAGCGTCTACCGGCGGAACTTCCGCACCTGGCGGGGTAACCGGCCGTTCTGGGCGGGCCTGTTCACCATGCTGGGCGGTGTACCCATCGCGTACTTCCCGTACGCGAACATGCACCTCGGCAACATGACGCTGGCCATGTCCACCACCGCGGGCGCCGGGTCGCTCATCATCGGAGTCCTGCTCGTCACGCTGGGCCTGACGATGTGGTTCCACAGCATCGTCCGGGTGTTCGCCGGAGTCGCGGCGATCCTGCTGGCGCTGATCTCCATACCCGTCGCCAACATCGGCGGCTTCCTCATCGGCTTCCTGTTCGCTCTGCTCGGTGGCGCGCTCTCCGTGTCCTGGGTCCCGGGCGAGCCGCAGCCGGACGAGGCCGTACCGGCCCAGGGCCTCCTCGGCGAGGCGGAGGAGCCGGAACTGCTCGGCGCGGAGCCGGACGGCCTCTCCTTCGCGAAGGACCCGCAGGCCCCGGTCCATTCCGAGGGCGCGCTGTACGGGATGGGTGTCCCCGAGCAGCAGCCGGCCCAGTACGACACGACAGTCGAGGCAGACGGCGGGAGGCATCGTGCGGGGTGACGACAGGCAGGTGAACGCCCTGGGCGAGGGCGGGCTCGACGAGCGAAGAGGGCCGCGTCACGCCGCGCCCAGGAAGTCGCTGCTGACGAAGCTGCACATGCCCTCCGGCAAGAAGGCGTTCGCGCTCGCCGCGATGCCGACGGCCGTCTTCGTCGGGATGGGGCTCACCCCCAAGCTCGCGATGGCCGACGACAGCACGGACATCCCGTTCGCCCCCGGCCCCTGCGTGACCCGCTCCGACGAGCCGAGCGAGTCGGCGGAGCCGTCGCCCTCGGCGTCGAAGACGCCGTCCCCGTCGGCCTCCGAGAGCAGCAAGCCCGCTCCGGTCAAGAGCGACGAGGCGACCCCGGAGCCCACGGCAACCCCGTCGGCCTCGGCGAGCGCCACGGACGAGGCGAAGACGGACGCGGCCGAGACGAGCGCCGACGCCCCGGCCGCGACGGCGAGCCCGAGTCCCACCGCCACGAAGCCGGCGAACCCGCTCGACCCGCTGGGCTGGGGCGACAAGCTCAAGGACTTCTTCGACGGACCGGACGAGGAGACGGCGAGCCCGTCCCCCAGCGCCACCACGGCGACCCCGGAGCCCTCGAAGTCCGCCACCGCGGAGCCCACGGAGAAGCCCGCCGACGAGCCCGTCGAGAAGGCCACGGACGCGGCGAAGGACACGGTCGACAAGACCGCCGACGCCATCCGCGACGCGGCGGACAAGGCCGGCAAGCCGGTCAAGGAGCTCGAAGAGGACGTCAAGGGTCTCGACCCGAAGGCGGACGAGGACATCCCGGACGGCGCCAAGCCCGCCTTCCCGTGTCCGACCGCCGACCCGAAGGCCCTGGCCGCGGCAGATCTGGAGCAGGGCATCCCCCGCCTCCCGAACGAACCGTGGGTCCTGGAGAGTTCGCTGCTCACCCTGGTCGGGCTCGACTACAAGGGCATCGTCGAGGTGGAGAAGGGCGACGGCAGCACGAAGAAGGTGCTGAAGTTCACCGCCTCCTCCATCGACATCAAGGACCTCCACCAGCTGACGGTCGGCCCGATGCCGGGCGTGACCGGCCACGTGAAGGCGCGGAAGGGCTCCACGTCGACCATCCGCGACGGCGAGGTGACGATGTACACGGACGAGCTGAAGGGCAACCTCTTCGGCCTCATCCCGATCACCTTCAGCCCGGAGACCCCGCCGCCGCTGAACGTGCCGTTCGCGTTCTTCACCAACGTGAAGCTGAAGCAGGCGGGCCAGTTCGGCGGGACGCTGAAGGTGCCCGGTCTGCAGAACTACTTCACCAAGGACGGCGCCTGACGCACCCCTGACCCGTCCGGGAGCCGTACAACGACTGTGGGCCGCACCCCGAGGGGTACGGCCCACAGTCGTTGTGCGGGACGGACGCGTCAGTCGCGGCTCTGGCCGCCCACGTGGTGCACGCGCACCATGTTGGTCGTGCCGGGGATGCCGGGAGGCGAGCCGGCCGTGATGACCATCGTGTCGCCGTTGCTGTAGCGGTCCAGCTTCAGCAGCTCCGCGTCGACCAGGTCCACCATCGCGTCCGTGGTGTCCACGTGCGGGACGACGTAGGCCTCGACGCCCCAGCTGAGGGCCAGCTGGTTGCGGGTCGACTCGTCCGTGGTGAAGGCGAGGATGGGCTGGGCCGCGCGATAGCGGGAGAGGCGGCGGGCGGTGTCGCCGGACTTGGTGAAGGCGACCAGGGCCTCACCGTTCAGGAAGTCCGCGATCTCGCAGGCCGCGCGGGCCACCGAACCACCCTGGGTGCGGGGCTTCTTGCCCGGCACCAGCGGCTGGAGGCCCTTGGAGAGCAGCTCCTCCTCGGCGGCGACGACGATCTTCGACATCGTCTTGACCGTCTCGATCGGGTACGCGCCCACCGAGGACTCCGCGGACAGCATGACCGCGTCCGCGCCGTCCAGGATCGCGTTGGCGACATCGGACGCCTCGGCGCGGGTCGGGCGCGAGTTGGTGATCATCGACTCCATCATCTGGGTCGCCACGATCACCGGCTTGGCGTTGCGCCGGCAGAGCTCCACGAGGCGCTTCTGCACCATCGGGACCTTCTCCAGCGGGTACTCGACGGCGAGGTCGCCACGGGCGACCATCACGCCGTCGAACGCCGCGACGATGCCCTCCATGTTGTCGACGGCCTGCGGCTTCTCGACCTTGGCGATGACGGGGACCCGGCGGCCCTCCTCGTCCATGACCTTGTGGACGTCCTTGACGTCGCTCGCGTCCCGCACGAAGGAGAGCGCGACCAGGTCGCAGCCCATCTTCAGGGCGAAGCGCAGGTCCTCGATGTCCTTCTCGGACAGGGCCGGGACGTTGACCGCCGCACCCGGCAGGTTGATCCCCTTGTGGTCGGAGATCACCCCGCCCTCGATGACGATGGTGTGGACGCGGGGGCCGTCCACGGAGACGACCTTCAGCTCGACGTTGCCGTCGTTGATCAGGATCGGGTCGCCCTTGGCGACGTCGCCGGGCAGACCCTTGTAGGTCGTGCCGCAGATCGACTTGTCCCCGGGGACGTCCTCGGCGGTGATGACGAACTCGTCCCCGCGGACCAGTTCGACGGGGCCCTCGGCGAACTTCGCGAGGCGGATCTTCGGGCCCTGGAGGTCGGCGAGCACGCCGACCGCCCGCCCGGTCTCGGCGGCGGCCTTGCGGACCCGGTCGTAACGACCCTGGTGCTCCGCGTGGGAACCGTGACTGAAGTTGAATCGGGCCACGCTCATGCCGGCCTCGATCAGAGCGACGAGCTGCTCATGGGAGTCGACGGCGGGACCGAGGGTGCAGACGATTTTGGAACGGCGCATGAGGCGGATCCTATCGGTTTGTTTCGCTGCGGAATATTCCGTCTGGTGGAAGATACAAAGGGGCGCGGGGGTGCTCAGTTGTCGACCAGTGCGAAGGTCTGGCCGGCGATCTCCAGCTCCTCGTCCGTCGGCACCACGGCGACCGCGACCCGTGCGTAATTCGGCGAGATCAGCCGGGGTTCGCCGGACCGTACGGCGTTGAGACCGGCGTCCACCACGAGGCCGAGCTCCTCCAGACCCGCGATGGCAGCCTCGCGTACGGGAGCCGAGTTCTCGCCGACCCCCGCCGTGAACACCACGGCGTCCACCCGGCCGAGCACCGCCGAATAGGCGCCGATGTACTTCTTCAGCCGGTGCACGTAGATGTCGAAGGCGAGCGCGGCCCGCTCGTCGCCCTCATCGACCCGGCGCCTGATCTCCCGCATGTCGTTGTCGCCGCAGAGGCCGACCAGACCGCTCTTCTTGTTGAGAAGTTCATCGATCTCGTCGGCCGACATGCCCGCCACCCGCTTGAGGTGGAACGTGACCGCCGGATCGATGTCTCCGGAACGCGTACCCATGACCAGCCCCTCCAAGGGGGTCAGTCCCATCGAGGTCTCCACGCACCGGCCGCCCGCCACCGCCGAGGCGGACGCGCCGTTGCCCAGGTGCAGCACGATGACGTTGACGTCCTCGGGGGCACTGCCCAGCAGCTCGGCCGCCTTGCGGGACACGTACGCGTGCGAGGTGCCGTGGAATCCGTAGCGGCGGATCCGGTGGGCGTCCGCCGTCTCCACGTCGATCGCGTAGCGCGCCGCGTACTCCGGCATCGTCGTGTGGAACGCGGTGTCGAAGACCGCCACCTGCGGCAGGTCGGGGCGCAGCGCCTGGGCCGTACGGATGCCGGTGATGTTCGCCGGGTTGTGCAGCGGCGCCACCGGCACCAGGCGCTCGATCTCCTTCAGCACCTCGTCCGTGATCACCGTCGGCTCGGTGAACCGAAGTCCGCCGTGCACCACCCGGTGGCCGATCGCCGCCAGTTCGGGGGAGTCCAGCCCCAGCCCGTCGGCGGCCAGCTCCTCGGCGGCCGCCTTGAGTGCCGCTTCGTGGTCGGGGATCCGGCCGGTGCGCTCCCGGCTCTCGCCACCGCCGCCGGCCAGCGGGGTGTGGACGAGGCGTGAGGTCTCCTCACCGATCCGCTCGACCAGCCCGGACGCGAGCCGGGTGTGGTCGCGCATGTCGAGGAGCTGGTACTTCACGGAGGAGGAACCGGAGTTGAGGACGAGCACCCTGCTCGCTCCGGTTCCTGCCGTGTCCTGTGCGGTGGGGGTGGTCATACGGGTCGCTCCTCGCCCTGTGCCTGAATCGCCGTAATGGCCACGGTATTGACGATGTCCTGGACGAGTGCGCCCCGGGACAGGTCGTTGACGGGCTTGCGCAGCCCCTGGAGGACCGGGCCGACGGCCACGGCGCCCGCCGAGCGCTGCACGGCCTTGTACGTGTTGTTGCCGGTGTTCAGGTCCGGGAAGATCAGGACCGTCGCCTGGCCCGCCACCTCGGAGCCGGGCAGCTTCGTCGCGGCGACGCTCGGCTCCACCGCGGCGTCGTACTGGATCGGGCCCTCGATCATCAGGTCCGGGCGGCTTCCGCGCACCCGGTCCGTCGCCTCACGGACCTTGTCGACGTCGGCGCCCGACCCCGACGTGCCCGTCGAGTACGAGAGCATCGCGATCCGGGGTTCCACGCCGAAGCGGGCGGCGGTGACCGCGGACTGCACGGCGATGTCCGCGAGCTGCTCCGCGTCCGGGTCCGGGTTGACCGCGCAGTCGCCGTACACCAGGACCTTGTCGGCGAGGCACATGAAGAAGACGGACGAGACGATCGAGGCGTCGGGCTTGGTCTTGATGATCTCGAAGGCCGGGCGGATCGTCGCCGCCGTGGAGTGCACGGCCCCGGAGACCATGCCGTCCGCGAGCCCCTCCTGGACCATCAGGGTGCCGAAGTAGTTGACGTCCGAGACGACGTCGTACGCGAGCTCGACCGTCACCCCGCGGTGTGCGCGCAGCTGCGCGTACCGCTCCGCGAAGGTCTGGCGCAGCTCGGAGGTCTGCGGGTCGATCAGCTGGGTGCCTGCCAGGTCGATGCCGAGGTCGGCGGCCTTCTTGCGGATCACGTCGGGATCGCCCAGCAGGGTGAGGTCGCAGACGTCGCGCCGCATCAGCACGTCGGCGGCGCGCAGCACCCGTTCCTCGGTGCCCTCGGGCAGCACCACCCGGCGCCGGTCCGCGCGGGCCTGCTCCAGCAGTTCGTGCTCGAACATCATCGGCGTGACCCGGCCGCTGCGGGCGACCGAGATCCGGTCGAGGAGCGCGGCCGTGTCGACATGCCGCTCGAAGAGTCCCAGGGCCGTCTCGGCCTTGCGCGGCGTCGCCGCGTTCAGCTTGCCCTCCAGGGCGAAGAGCTCCCCGGCCGTGGGGAAGGAGCCGCCGGCCACCGAGACGACCGGGGTGCCGGGCGCCAGGCGCGCGGCGAGCTTGAGTATCTCCTCGCCCGGCCGCTCGTTCAGCGTCAGCAGCAGGCCCGCGATGGGCGGCGTCCCCGCGCTGTGGGCGGCGAGCGAGCCGACCACCAGATCCGAACGGTCCCCGGGCGTCACCACCATGCAGCCCGGCGTCAGCGCCTTCAGCAGGTTCGGCAGCATCGCGCCGCCGAACACGAAGTCCAGCGCGTCCCGCGCCAGCCCCGCGTCGTCGCCGAGCAGCACCGTGCCGTCCAGTGCCGCGGTGATCTGCGCGACCGTCGGCGCCGAGAGGGCCGGGTCGTCGGGCAGCACCGAGCAGGGCACCGGAAGGGTGGCCGAGAGTCGTTCCGCGATCACCTCGCGGTCCGCGGAGGCCACCCGGTTCACGATCATCGTCAGCACGTCGCAGCCGAGACCGGCGTACGCGCGGTACGCGTTGCGCGTCTCGGCCCGCACGGACTCCGCGTCCTGGTCCTGGCCGCCGACCACCGCGATCACCGGGGCGCCGAACTCGTTGGCCAGGCGGGCGTTCAGGGCCAGCTCGTCGGGGAGCTGGGTGGCGGCGAAGTCGGTGCCGAGGACGAGGACCACCTCGTAGTCCGCCGCCACCCGGTGGAAGCGCTCGACGAGCCGGGAGACCAGCTCGTCGGTACCCTGCTCGGCCTGGATCGCGGAGCCCTCGTGATAGTCGAGGCCGTAGACGGTCCCCGGGTCCTGCGAGAGCCGGTAGCGGGCCCGCAGGAGTTCGAAGAGCCGGTCGGGGTCGTCGTGGACCAGGGGCCGGAACACCCCGACCCGGTCCACCTGACGCGTCAGGAGCTCCATGACTCCCAGATCGACGACCTGACGGCCGTCTCCCCGGTCGATCCCGGTCACGTACACGCTGCGCGTCACGCGTGCTCTCCCGTCATCTCTTGTCCGGTATGTTGTCCGGTTCGAGTGGTATCGCCTGTTTGACGATACCTGCGGGGACCGAGAGGCCGCCCGCCGGACGAAAGTCCCTGGTCGCAGCCGTCGTAGCCACCGCCGGAGCCGGTCCGGCCGCCCATGGAGCAGCCGAAAGCGCCGGGTGCGGACGTGACGTGGGACAATCGTCGTGACTCACGGTACGGGGGATCATGCCGTTGCCCCCGGCCCGTACGGCATACGACGGGCCCCAGCGAGCAGGAGATACAGCACGATGCGCATCGGAGTTCTCACCGCAGGCGGCGACTGCCCAGGCCTGAACGCAGTGATCCGCTCGGTCGTGCACCGTGCCGTGGTGGGTCACGGCGATGAGGTCATCGGCTTCGAGGACGGCTTCAAGGGCCTCCTCGACGGACACTTCCGCCCCCTCGACCTCAACGCGGTGAGCGGCATCCTCGCCCGCGGCGGCACCATCCTCGGCTCCGCCCGCCTGGAGCGCGACCGGCTGCGCGAAGCCGCGGAGAACTGTGCCGAGCTGAGCCGTCGTTACGGCATGGACGCACTGATCCCGATCGGCGGCGAGGGCACCCTCACGGCCGCCCGGATGCTGTCCGACGCGGGCATGCCCGTCGTCGGCGTCCCGAAGACCATCGACAACGACATCTCGGCCACCGACCGCACCTTCGGCTTCGACACCGCGGTGGGCGTCGCGACGGAGGCCATAGACCGGCTGAAGACCACGGCCGAGTCCCACCAGCGCGTCATGGTCGTCGAGGTGATGGGCCGCCACGCGGGCTGGATCGCGCTGGAGTCCGGAATGGCCGGCGGTGCGCACGGCATCTGCCTGCCCGAGCGGAAGTTCCAGGTGGAGGACCTCGTCAAGATGGTCGAGGAGCGCTTCGCGCGCGGCAAGAAGTTCGCGGTCATCTGCGTCGCCGAGGGCGCGCACCCGGCCGAGGGCTCCATGCCGTACGCCAAGGGCGCGATCGACCAGTTCGGCCACGAGCGCTTCCAGGGCATCGGCAACCGCCTGGCCGTCGAGCTGGAGACCCGGCTCGGCAAGGAGGCCCGGCCGGTCATCCTCGGCCACGTCCAGCGCGGCGGCACGCCGACCGCGTACGACAGGGTGCTCGCCACCCGCTTCGGCTGGCACGCGGTGGAGGCGGCGCACCGGGGCGACTTCGGGCGGATGACGGCCCTGCGCGGCAACGACATCGAGATGGTGCCGCTGGCCGACGCGGTCACCCAGCTCAAGACCGTGCCCGTGGCCCGCATGCACGAGGCCGAGTCGGTCTTCTGACCGGTACCGGTGCGTGGGTGACCGCCCGCCCGTACGTGTCGAGGGTGACGGCCATCCGGTAGCCGCGAACCGTGCCGGGTCCGTTCGGCGTCCTTCAGGGGAGCGAACGGATCCGGTACGTACAGAAGGCTCGTCCCATGCGCATACAGCACGACGTCACGGCGCCACCGGTGGGCGGGGGCGCGCAACGCGTTCCGGCCGCCACGACATTCGAGGTCCTGCGGCGAAACCGCGGCGCTCTGGCGGGCGCGACCCTACGGGTCGTCGGCTGGGGCGGACTGGCAGGGCTGCTGCTGACGGCGGTGATATTCGCGCTCGGGTGGCCGCTGTTCACCCACATGCGGAACGAACGCATCCGGTACCACCAGCTCGAAGACCCCTATCTGCACGACCTCACCGGCCTGGTACAGGTCGCCCTCTGGACGCTCCCGCTCTTCCTGCTTCTCCTCGGCACCGGCAGTGCGGCCCTGCAGGCCGCGTGCTCACGGGCGGTCGCGGCGAAACCCCCCGGGCCTTCCGCGCGGCTGCGGCCGGTACTCGCCGTCTACGTGCTGCGCGGCCTGATCGTGTGGCCCCTGCCGCTGCTCGTCGCCTTCGTGGCGGACCGCCTCACCGGCCTTCATATCGACACCGAGGACCAGGTGCTGGAACGCGGGTCGTGGCCCTACACCCTGGTCGAGGTCTCTCCCGTGCCTGCCGTGTTCGTCGCCGTCGTGCTGCGCCTCGCCCTCACGCTCGCCCCGGCCGCAGCCGCGAGCGGTCTCGGTCCCCGCGCGGCCCTGCGCTGTTCCTGGGCGGTGACGTGGACGCGTGCCGGAGCGG
Source organism: Streptomyces poriferorum (assembly GCF_019399235.1). Lineage (GTDB taxonomy): Bacteria > Actinomycetota > Actinomycetes > Streptomycetales > Streptomycetaceae > Streptomyces > Streptomyces poriferorum. Next base: position 33,448 of record NZ_JAELVH010000032.1, read on the forward strand.
TCCGCGTCCTCGCCCTGGCGCTGCCGCTGGCCGCCGCCACCGCCGGGGTGCTCCGGCTGGCCGTGCAACTCGCTTTGCCCCTGCGGCCCCTCGTACGGAACCTTCTCGAACAGGCCACGGGCAACTTCTTCGCCGCGTACTACGCCGGCATCCTCGCCCCCGTCGCCGTCGGCATCCTGGTCACCGCGGCCGTCGTCCTGCCCGTCAGCTGCACGGCCTTCGCCGTTCTCCGGGGCCGGTCGGGGGACGGGGGCGCGGTGGACGCCGCCTGACGGACCACAGGGGCGTCCCGTTCGGATCCGGCCTGATCCGGACGGATGGGCCTACGCCTCGGCCGTCTCCCAGAAGCGGTCCACGATGCCCACGAGGTATGCCCGGCCGGCGTCCCCGGTGGCGCCCGACGACTCCGTGCCGGTACTGCTCCAGCTGAGCGTGGACACCATCAGCGCCTGGTAGTCCGAGTGCAGCCGCTCCAGCGAGCCCTGGATGAGCGGGCGGTCCAGGGGCGCGAGTTTCGCCACCGGCCTGACGTAAGCCTGCCAGCGGGTCTTCACCGCGCTGCGCAGCAGCTCCGCCAGTTCCTCGTCGCGTCCGGAGACCGTCACGAACGCGGCGGGGCCGAGTCCCAGCGCCTCGCTGAGGGCGGCGGACTGACGCTCGTTGCCTCGCCATTTGCCCGATTCCTCCATCCGGAGATACGCGGACGCGGAGATCCCCAGCTGCCCCGCCAGCTCCTCCGCGGTCATCTCCCGGGCGACCCGGTGCTCACGCAGTGTCCGGGCAGCGGTGAGGAGTTCGCCCGGCGCACACCACAACACACCTGCCAGAGCGGTGAGTTCGTACTCGGACGGCCAGGCGAGTCCGCGCTCCCAGGCGGCGACCGTCTCGGCGCTGATCCGAAGGCCGTACTGGGCGCCGAGTCCGTAGGCGACATGGCCGGGAGCCATCCCCAGGGCCTCGCGCAGTCTGCGCGCGGCGGGGGCGTTGAAAGGCGGGGTGGGGTGCACGGCCCCACCGTAGGAGGTCAGAGGCGGTATGACCACGGTGTGTTCACACGATGAGCACAGCTCATAGGAACCTCCAGACGGCCGGGGCCCCTCTCAGCGCCCTTCCGCCAGCCACCGGTAGTGCAGTTCCGGGCGTCCGATCTGTCCGTACTGCGGACTGCGCACCGCCCGCCCGGCCGACACCAGGTGTTCCAGGTAGCGGCGCGCGGTGATGCGCGAGATCCCGAGCTCGACCCCGGCCGCCGCCGCCGTCACACCGTCCGGGGCCGCCCGCAGCGCGCGGGTCACGGCCTCCAGGGTCGGGCTGCTGAGGCCCTTGGGCAGGCGGGCGGGCTGCGGGGTGCGCAGGGTGGCCAGCGCACGGTCCACCTCGTCCTGGCCGCTCGCCTCACCGGCCGCCGCACGGAACTCGGCGTAACGGACGAGCCGGTCGCGCAACGTGGCGAAGGTGAAGGGCTTCAGCACGTACTGGACGACGCCGAGCGAGACGCCCTCGCGGACCACGGCCAGATCGCGGGCCGAGGTCACCGCGATCACATCGGCCCCGTGCCCGGCCGCGCGCAGCGAACGCAGCAGTTGCAGCCCGTGCCCGTCGGGCAGATACAGATCGAGGAGCAGGAGGTCGACCGGGACGCGGTCCAGGGCCCGCGCCGCCTCGGCCCGGGAGTGCGCGACGGCCGCCACGGAGAAGCCCTGCACCCGGTTCACGTACAGCTGATGGGCGTCGGCGGCGACGGGGTCGTCCTCGACGACCAGCACCTGGATCACGTGGTCCTCTCCTTCCGCACAGCGCTGCACGCCGCCAGCGGCAGCCGTACGGTGAACTCCGCGCCGCCGTCCGGCCCCTGTTCCAGCACCACCGCCCCGCCGTTGCGGTGCGCGGCCTGCCGGACGAGCGCCAGGCCGAGCCCGCGGCCCGCGCCGTGCGTCGACCAGCCGCGCCGGAACACCTCCGCGGCGTCGTCCGGTCCGACGCCCGCCCCGTTGTCGGCGACGCGCAGCAGGAGCTCCCCGTCGTCGGCGAGCGCCGTGACCGTGACGCGGGCGCGGGCCGGGCGCGGGCCCGTGCGCCGGCCGGGCACACCGCCACCGGATCCGGGGCCGGTCACCGCCTCCGACGCCGCGTCCACCGCGTTGTCGATCAGATTGCCGAGGATGGTCACCAGATCGCGCTGCGGCAGCGTCGCGGGCAGCGCCCCGTCGTCGATCAGGCTGTCGTCCGCCAGCACCAGTTCCACCCCGCGCTCGTTCGCCTGCGCGGCCTTGCCGAGCAGCAGCGCCGCCAGCACCGGCTCACCGACCGCGCCGACGACCCGGTCGGTGAGCGCCTGGGCCAGCTCCAGTTCCGCCGTGGCGAAGCCCACCGCCTCCTCCTCACGGCCCAGCTCGATCAGCGAGACCACCGTGTGCAGCCGGTTCGCCGCCTCGTGCGCCTGCGAACGCAGGGCCTGGGTGAAGCCGCGCTCGGAGTCCAGCTCGCCGGACAGCGCCTGGAGTTCCGTGTGATCGCGCAGGGTGACTACGGTGCCGCGCCGCTCCCCGCCGACCACCGGACGGGTGTTGACCACGATCACCCGGTCCGCCGTCAGATGCACCTCGTCGACCCGCTCCTCGGAGGCGAGCAGCGCCCCGGTCAGCGGAGCGGGCAGATCGAGTTCGGCGACCCGGCGTCCGACCGTGCCGGGCGCCAGCCCGAGCAGTTCGCGGCCCGCGTCGTTGATCAGCGCGATCCTGCGCTGCCCGTCGAGCATCAGCAGTCCCTCGCGCACCGCGTGCAGGGTGGCCTCGTGGTAGTCGTGCAGCCGGCTCAGCTCGGCGGCGTTCATCCCATGGGTGTGCCGCCGGAGCCGGGCGTTGATCACGTACGTGCCGAGGCCGCCGAGCGCCAGCGCCGCACCCGCCGCCAGCCCCAGCGCGCCCAGCTGCGCCCGCACCTGCGAGGAGACCCGCTCGACCGTGATGCCCGCACTGACGAGGCCGACGATCCTGTCGCCGTCCCGGATCGGTGTGACGACACGTATCGAGGGCCCGAGCGTGCCGGTGTACGTCTCCGAGAACGTCTCGCCGCGCAGGGCCCGTGCGGTGTGCCCGAGGAAGCTCTCGCCGATCCGCTCGGCGTTCGGGTGCGTCCAGCGGACCCGGTGCGGATCCATGATGGTGACGAAGGCGATCCCGGTGTCCTTGCGGACCTGCTCCGCGTACGGCTGAAGCACGGCCGACGGGTCCGGGGTGCGGATCGCCTCCCGTACCGACGGCGCACCGGCGATCGCCAGCGCGGCCGTCCGCACCTGCCGGGTCGCGGTCTCCTTGGCCTGGGAGCTGCCGGAGACGTACGCGAAGAAGGCGCACCCCGCCACCACGGCCGCGACCAGCACCACCTGCATGGCGAAGAGCTGGCCCGCCAGGCTGCGCGGGCGGGTACGGGGGAAACGCATCCTCACAGTCTGCCTGGCCGAAAACCTGTGAACGAAATGCACACAAGGGTGACCGGCGTCACAGGGACAGAGATAGTCACCGAGGCCCCCAGGGACGGGGGAGGGACAGGGACGAGCCGAGGAGACCCCCGTGGGAGTGGCCGCCGCCAAGCGGGACCGTACGAAATATCTGTATCTCGCCGTGATCGCGGCGGTGGGGCTCGGCATTCTGGTCGGCCTCGTCGCTCCGGACACCGCCGTCGAGCTCAAGCCGATCGGAACCGGCTTCGTCAACCTCATCAAGATGATGATCTCGCCGATCATCTTCTGCACGATCGTGCTGGGCGTCGGCTCCGTGCGCAAGGCCGCCAAGGTCGGCGCCGTCGGCGGTCTGGCCCTCGGCTACTTCCTGGTGATGTCGACCGTCGCCCTGGCCATCGGCCTGGTCGTCGGCAACATCCTGGAGCCCGGCTCCAGCCTCCACCTCACCGAGGCGGCCCGCGCCGCCGGTGAGGCGCAGGCGGGGGACAGCGAGTCCACGGCGGACTTCCTGCTCGGCATCATCCCCACCACCATGGTGTCGGCCTTCACCGAGGGCGAGGTCCTCCAGACCCTCCTCATCGCGTTGCTCTCGGGCTTCGCACTCCAGGCCCTGGGCCCGGCGGGCGAACCCGTCCTGCGCGGCATCGGCCACATCCAGCGCCTGGTCTTCCGCATCCTCGCCATGATCATGTGGATGGCCCCCGTCGGCGCCTTCGGCGCGATGGCGGCCGTGGTCGGCGAGACCGGCGTGGACGCGCTGAAGTCCCTCGCGGTCATCATGATCGGCTTCTACGTCACCTGCGCGCTCTTCGTGTTCCTGATCCTGGGCACGATCCTGCGGCTGGTGGCCGGGGTCAGCATCTTCGCCCTGCTGAAGTACCTGGGCCGGGAGTTCCTGCTCATCCTCTCCACGTCCTCGTCCGAGTCGGCCCTGCCGCGGCTGATCGCGAAGATGGAGCACATGGGCGTCAGCAAGCCCGTCGTCGGCATCACCGTGCCGACCGGCTACTCCTTCAACCTCGACGGCACCGCGATCTACCTCACGATGGCATCGCTCTTCATCGCCAACGCGACGGGTGACCCGCTCAGCATCAGCGAGCAGATCTCGCTGCTGGTCTTCATGGTGATCGCCTCCAAGGGCGCCGCGGGCGTCACCGGCGCCGGACTCGCCACCCTCGCCGGAGGCCTCCAGTCGCACCGCCCCGAGCTGGTGGACGGTGTCGGCCTGATCGTCGGCATCGACCGCTTCATGAGCGAGGCCCGTGCCCTCACGAACTTCGCGGGCAACGCGGTGGCCACGGTGCTCGTCGGTACCTGGACCAAGGAGATCGACCGGGAGCGGGTGGATCAGGTCCTCTCCGGATCCCTCCCGTTCGACGAGGCGATGCTCACGGACGAGGGTCCCGCCGAGCCGCACGTCCCCGAGGCCAGGGACGGCGGCGACGAGCAGCCCTCGCTCGCGAAGGTGTAGCGCGTTGGCGCTGCGGCCGGTACGGATTCCCGTACCGGCCGCAGCTGTCTGTCGTGGCCGGCCTCAGCCGTAGGGGATGTGCACGACGGACTGGTTGCCGACGCCCACCGTGCTCGTGCCGTTGCCGATCGCGTTCCAGATCTCGACCTTCACCTTGCCGTTGACCAGGTTGCCGTGGCTCCCGGTGGACGATATGAGGCCCTTGGCCTGCGTGTAGTGCTCGTACCCGTTGACCGGATCGGTGGCGAAGTAGTGGTACGTCTCCGTGCGGTCCCAGATCCCGTCGCCCGTACGGTCGTAACTCACCCGCACCTGTTGCCCGTTCGCGATGGTGGTGCCCGAGTCGGCGAAGACGTCGAACTGGGTGGAGCCGCCGTCGTACGCCCGGGTGATGCCGGTCGCGGTGAATGTCTGCGGACTGTGCGGGGCGCCGTCGTAGGTACCGCCCCCGGCCGAGGCGACCGTCACCGACGAGGCGGCCGACTGGGTGGCCCCGAGGCCGCCGGCGCTGCGCAGGGCGAGGGTGGAGGAGCTGGACGGCGGATCCGTGGGCGGGTCGGTCGGCGGCTCCGTGGTTCCTCCGCCGCCCTTGGTCCAGACGCCCACGTAGTCGATCAGCATGGGCCGGCCAGGAACCGTCTCGGCGGTCGGGGTGGAGCCGCCGAGCGCGTTCGGGAAGGCCCCGCCGATCGCGAGGTTCAGCAGGAGGAAGTACCCGGCGTGGTCCGTCATGTTCGCCCACGTCGTGGCGTCCAGCTGGTTCTGGGTGACGCTGTGGAAGAGCTGGTCGTCGACGTACCAGCGCAGGGCGTTCGGGGTGACGGCGCGGTCCCACTCGAAGCGGTAGGTGTGGAACGCGGACTGGCAGCTCGCCCCCGGGCAGGTGCGGCTGTTGCCGAGGCCGGTGGTCTCGTTGCAGGGGCCGCCGGGATTCACCCCGCAGTGCAGGACGCCCCAGACGGAGTTGATCCCGTTGACGTTCTCCATAATGTCGAACTCGCCGATGCCCGGCCAGTTCCAGTAGTTACCCCGGTACGGGGAGCCCAGCGCCCAGAAGGCCGGCCAGTAGCCGAGGGCCGCGTTGCCGGTGACGTTCGGCATCTGTACGCGGCCCTCGATGCGCAGGGTGCCGCCGGCCGGGGCCTTGAAGTCCGCCCGCTTGGTCTCGACGCGGCCCGAGGTCCAGTTGCCCGCGCCGTCGCGGAGCGGGGTGATGCGGAGGTTGCCGCTGCCGTCGAGGCTGACGTTGTCGGGACTGGCGGTGTAGTCCTGGATCTCGCCGGTGCCCCAGTTGCCCGGGCCGCCGGGATAGCCGTGACCTGTGTCGATCTGCCAGTTCGCGGAGGACGGCAGGCTGCGGTTCGCGCCGTTGAAGTCGTCACTCCACTGAAGGTTCCAGCCGGGGGTGGCGGGTACGTCGCCGCGGGCGGGCCCGGAGCCCGCGACGGTGATCGCTCCGGCGAGGGTGAGGGCCAGGGCCGTGAGGGTGGCGAGGACGGTGGTGCGTCTATGGGGGGTGGTGCGGCTCGTACGCAAGTGAACCTCCGGTGGGGACGGTGCCGGGAAGGTTGTCGTTGAGAGCGCTCTCAGAGTTATTTAGTTGCACCCGGGGCGGCCGTCAATGGCTCCGGACGGTTTATGTCCCGAAGGTTCCGGGCGCCTTGCCCCGTCTCTCCTTGCCTTGACGCCGACGTCAAGGATTACCGTCGGGGCATGCGAATCGGGGAACTGGCCGAACGCGCCGGTACGACGACACGGACGCTGCGGTACTACGAGTCACGGGGCCTGCTGCCGGCACGCCGCGCGGAGAACGGTTACCGCACCTACGACGAGGGCGACCTGCGGCTGATCCAGCAGATCCGGACCCTTCAGGACTTCGGGTTCGACCTGGAGGAGACCCGTCCGTTCGTCGACTGCCTGCGCGCCGGCCATCCGGCGGGCGACTCCTGCCCGGCCTCGCTGGCCGTCTACCGGCGCAAGCTCGGCGAACTGGACGCGCTCATCGGCCAGCTCCAGTCGGTCCGCACGGAGGTGGGCGCCCAGTTGGCCCGCGCCGAGCTGGAGGCGTCCGCCGAGCTGCCGGGCGGCCCCGAACCACGTTGTGAACTGGGACCGACCGCCCCTCAATCGCCGGTCGGCCCGAACTGGGAGGACGAGAGATGATCCACGCAGAAGGTGTCGCCGAGGTCACCGACACGACGTTCGACGCCGAAGTGCTGGCAGCCGGCCTGCCGGTCCTGGTCGAATTCACCGCCGACTGGTGCGGTCCCTGCCGCCAGCTGGCCCCGGTGCTCAGCGCGATCGCCGCGGAGGAGGCCGGCCGGCTCAAGGTGGTGCAGATCGACGTGGACCACAACCCGGGGATCACGAGCCGCTACGCGGTGCTCTCCATGCCGACCCTGATGGTGTTCCAGGACGGCGAACCGGTGAAGTCGATGGTGGGCGCCCGCCCCAAGCGGCGCCTGCTCCAGGAGCTGGAGGGGGTACTGCCGGCGGCGGTCTGACCCGAGCCCGGCACGCGCGGGCCCGCACCACCTGTACGTGGTGCGGGCCCCCGCCCGTTCCGACGCCGCTCGGTCAGGCCGGCCGCAGCCACACCGTCGCCAGCGGCGGCAGCGTCAGCGTGATGCTGGTGTCCCGGCCGTGCGCCGCCACCGCCTCCGGCTTCAGCGGCTCCTCGTTGCGCACGTCGCTTCCGCCGTACCGCAGCTCGTCCGTGTTCAGGACCTCCACCCAGGCCTCCGGCCCGTCCGGTACCCCGATGCGGTAGTCGTGCCGCACCACCGGGGAGAAGTGGGAGACGGCGATCAACGGCGATCCGTCAGCGTCGTACCGGACGAACGCGAACGCGTTGTCCTCCGCGGCGCCGCCCTCGATCCAGCTGAAGCCCTCCGGCACGGTGTCGCGCTGCCACAGCGCGGGCGTCGCCCCGTACACGGTGTTGAGGTCGCTGACCAGGGTCCTTACGCCCCGGTGGTCGCTCTCCGCCGCGTACGACGGGTCGAGCAGCCACCAGTCGGGGCCGTGCCCCTCCGACCACTCCGCTCCCTGGGCGAACTCCTGCCCCATGAACAGGAGCTGCTTGCCGGGGTGGGCCCACATGAAGCCGAGATAGGCGCGGTGGTTGGCACGCTGCTGCCACCAGTCGCCGGGCATCTTGCTGACCAGCGAACGCTTGCCGTGCACCACCTCGTCGTGCGAGATCGGCAGGACGTAGTTCTCGCTGTACGCGTACACCATCGAGAAGGTCATCTCGTTGTGGTGGTACTTGCGGTGCACCGGCTCCTTCGACACGTACTCCAGCGAGTCGTGCATCCAGCCCATGTTCCACTTCAGCCCGAAGCCGAGACCGCCGAAGCCGCCGGGGCCCACATGATGGGTGGCACGGGTGACACCGTCCCAGGCGGTGGACTCCTCCGCGATCGTCACGACACCGGGGTTGCGACGGTAGACGGTCGCGTTCATCTCCTGGAGGAAGGCCACGGCGTCCAGGTTCTCCCGGCCGCCGTGCTCGTTGGGGGACCACTCCCCGTCCTCGCGCGAGTAGTCGAGGTAGAGCATCGAGGCGACCGCGTCGACCCTAAGCCCGTCGATGTGGAACTCCTCGCACCAGTAAGTGGCGTTGGACACGAGGAAGTTGCGCACCTCGGTGCGGCCGTAGTCGAATTCGAGCGTGCCCCAGTCCGGGTGCGCGGCCCGCTGCGGGTCCGAGTGCTCGTACAGCGGACGGCCGTCGAACTCGGCGAGCGCCCACTCGTCGCGCGGGAAGTGCGCCGGCACCCAGTCGACGATCACCCCGATCCCGGCGCCGTGCAGAGCGTCGACGAGGAAGCGGAAGTCGTCGGGCGAGCCCATCCGGGAAGTCGGGGCGTAGAAGCCGGTGACCTGGTAGCCCCAGGAGCCGCCGAAGGGGTGCTCGGAGACCGGCATCAGCTCGACGTGGGTGAAGCCCAGGTCGCGTACGTACGCCGGGAGTTGCTCCGCGAGCTGGCGGTAGGTGAGGCCGGGGCGCCAGGACGGCAGATGCACCTCGTAGACCGAGAGCGGCGCCTCGTGCACGGGTACGTCCCCGCGGTGGGCCATCCACTCCTGGTCCTGCCAGACGTGGTGCGCGGCCGTGACGACCGAGGCGTTGGACGGCGGGACCTCGGCGTGGCGGGCCATCGGGTCGGCGCGCAGCGTGTGCGAGCCGTCCGGGCGGCAGATGTCGAACTTGTACAGCGCGCCCTCGCCGATCGCCGGCAGGAACAGCTCCCACACCCCGGTGGAGCCGAGCGAACGCATCGGGAACCCGGTGCCGTCCCAGTAGTTGAAGTCCCCGCAGACGCGGACCCCGCGGGCGTTGGGCGCCCAGAGGGTGAACCGGGTCCCCGTGACGCCCTGGTGCTCCATGGTCCGGGCGCCGAGCGCGGTCCACAGCTCCTCGTGCCGGCCCTCGCCGATCAGGTGCAGATCGAGATCGCCGAGCGCGGGCAGGAAGCGGTACGGATCGTGGATCTCGATCTCGTTGTCGTCGTAGGCCACCAGGAGCCGGTACTCGGGGACGGTGGACATCGGCAGCAGGCCGGAGAAGAACCCGTCACCGTCGTCGAGCAGTTGGGCCCGCAGCCCCTTGGCGAGGACGGTGACGGAGCGGGCGA
>NZ_JAELVH010000330.1 GCF_019399235.1 Streptomyces poriferorum
GCCCCGCCACCGGCATCGGCGAGCAGCACGGACACCCGGCCCTCGCCCACCACCGACACCCGGACCCGCACCGTCGAAGCGCCCACCGCGGCCAGTGACACACCCGACCACGCGAACGGCAACGCGGCACCCTCACCCGCCGCACCCGACAACGCCACCCCGTGCAGCGCCGCGTCGAGGAGAGCCGGGTGGAGCCGGAAGTCGGTCGCGGGCGTGCCGGTGGGCAGGGCGGCCTCGGCGTAGATGTCGCCGTCGGCGCGCCACGCGGCGTTCAGTCCCCGGAAGACGGGGCCGTACCGCAGCCCCTCCTCCGCCATGGCGTCGTAGAAGCCGTCCAGATCCACCGGCTCGGCGCCGGCCGGCGGCCACTGTGCCGAGGCCCAGGCCGCGTCCTCGGATCCGCGGGCTCCCGGAGCCGGGGTCTCCGGCGCGAGGATGCCGGTCGCGTGCCGTGTCCACGGCTGGTCGCCGTCGTCCGTGCGGGCGTGCACGGTCACCGGGCGGCGGCCGTCGGGTCCGGCCGTGCCGACGGTGACGCGTACCGCCACACCGCCCCGCTCGGGGATGGTCAGAGGGGCCTCCAGCGTCAGTTCGTCGATGACCGGGCAGCCTGTCCGGTCGCCGGCGTAGCCGACGAGTTCCACGTGTGCGGTGCCGGGGAAGAACACGGTGTCGCCCACGCGGTGGTCGCCGAGCCATGGGTGCGTGCCGAGGGACAGGCGGCCCGTCAGGCCGAGGGCGTCCGTGTCGGGCGCCGATACCCGTGCGCCGAGCAGCGGGTGGCCGGCCGGTTCGAGACCGGCGGTCAGCACGTCGCCGGCGCCGGTGGGGGCGGTGACCCAGTAGCGCTCGCGCTGGAAGGCGTACGTGGGAAGCTCCACGCGGGCGGTGGGGGCGGCGTCGTGAAGGAGGCTCCAGTCGACGGGGGCACCGTGCACGTAGGCCTCGGCCAGTGACAGCGCGAACCGGGCCGGGTCTCCGCTGTGGCGGCGCAGCGATCCGACGGCCGTGGCGGCGACCGGTGTCGTGGCGATCGTCTCGCCGAGGGCGATGAAGAGGCCCGGGTGGGGGCTTGCCTCCACGAAGAGGGTGAACCCGTCGTCGAGCATGGCCCGGGTGGTGTCCTCGAAGCGGACGGTGCGGCGCAGGTTCTCGTACCAGTAGCCGGCGTCGAGCGCTGTCGTGTCGAGCGGGCCGCCGGTCACCGTCGAGTAGAAGGTCGTGCTGGACGGGCGGGGTGTCACGTCGGCTATCTCGGCGAGGAGTCGGTCACGGATCTCTTCGACGAACACCGAGTGGGAGGCGTAGTCCACCGGTATCCGGCGGGCCTGCACTCCCTGGGCCTCCAGCTGGGTGTAGAGCTCGTCGAGGGCTTCCTTCTCGCCGCAGACGACGGTGGATGCGGGGCTGTTGACCACGGCGATCTGGAGCCGGTCCCCCCAGCCGCGCATCACCGATTCGGCCTCCGCGGAGGGCAGTGCGACCGACATCATGCCGCCGCGTCCGGCGAGGTCCTGACGGATGATCCTGCTGCGGAGGGCGACGACGCGTGCGCCGTCGTCCAGGGAGAGGGCCCCGGCGACGCAGGCGGCGGCGATCTCTCCCTGGGAGTGTCCGACGACGGCGGCGGGCTCCACACCGCAGGCGCGCCAGAGGCCGGCGAGGGAGACCATGACGGCCCACAGGACCGGCTGGACGACGTCGACCTCATCGAAGGTGGGTGCGCCGGGGCGCTGGTGGACCACGTCGAGGAGGTCCCAGTCGGTGAAGGGGGCCAGCGCGTCGGCGCACTCGCGCATCCAGTCGGCGAACACCGGTGAGGAAGCGAGGAGTTCGACGGCCATGCCGACCCACTGGGAGCCCTGGCCGGGGAAGACGAACGCGACCTGGGCGGGGCCCGCGGCGGTGCCCCGCACCAGGTGCGGTGCCTTGGCGTCGGCCGCGAGGGCGTCCAGTCCGGTGAGCAGGGGGGTGGATCCGGTGCCGTGCGTGCCCGCGGAGTCCCCGGTGTCGAGGACGACGGCACGGTGCTCGAACGCGGTGCGGGTGGCGATCAGCGCGTGCCCGATGTCCCGGGGAGATGCGGTGGCGCCGGCACCGTCCCGTACGAAGGAGGCCAGGCGCTCCGCCTGGGCACGCAGGCCCGCGGCGCTGCGGCCGGAGACGGGGAACGGGGTGACGGGCGTGGTGAAGGGAAGCGTCCGGCCGTCCGTGACCGGTCGTTCCCCGCCCGGCTCCGCGCTCTCCCCGTCGGGTGCCCCCGCCGGGTCCGGCTCCGGTGCCTCCTGGAGGATCACGTGGACGTTCGTGCCGCTGAGCCCGAACGCCGAGACGCCTGCGGTACGCGGGTGGCCGTGGCGGGTCCAGGGCTCGGCCTCGGTGAGCAGGCTGACGTGACCGGAGGTCCAGTCGACGTGGGTGGAGGGCTGCTCGACGTGCAGGGTCTTGGGCAGCAGACCGTTGCGCAGGGCCATGACCATCTTGATGACTCCGCCGACGCCCGCTGCCGCCTGGGCGTGGCCGATGTTGGCCTTGAACGATCCCAGCCTCAGCGGCTGTTCGGCGGTGCGGTCCTGGCCGTAGGTGGCGAGCAGGGCCTGCGCCTCGATCGGGTCGCCGAGCGTGGTGCCGGTGCCGTGCGCCTCGACGGCGTCGACGTGGGCGCCGGGTACACGTGCGTTGGCGAGGGCCTGGCGGATGACGCGCTGCTGGGACGGGCCGCTGGGCGCGGTGAGGCCGTTGGACGCTCCGTCGGAGTTGATGGCCGATCCGCGGATGACGGCGAGGACGGGGTGCCCGTTGCGCCGGGCGTCGGAGAGGCGCTCCAGCAGGACGATGCCCGCGCCCTCGGACCAGCCGGTGCCGTCGGCGCTGTCGGAGAAGGCCTTGCACCGCCCGTCGGGTGCGAGACCGCGCTGCTTGCTGAAGGCGACGAACGGTGCGGCTGTCGACATGACCATGACTCCGCCGGCCAGGGCGAGACTGCATTCGTCCTGGCGCAGGGCCTGGGCGGCCAGGTGGAGGGCCACGAGCGACGACGAGCAGGCGGTGTCGACGGTGAAGGACGGGCCTTCGAGGCCGAGGGCGTACGAGATACGGCCGGAGATGACGGACGCGGCCCGTGCAGTGGCCATGTAGGCCTCGACGGCCTCCGGTACGCCTTCGGGGAAGTCGCCGTAGTCCTGGATGCCGGAGCCCATGTAGACGCCGACGCGGCCGCCGCGCAGGGTCTCCGGGTCGATTCCGGCCCGTTCGAAGGCTTCCCAGGCGACTTCGAGGCTGAGGCGCTGCTGCGGGTCGGTGGCCTCCGCCTCCATGGGGCTGATCCCGAAGAACCCGGCGTCGAAGTCGCCCGCTCCTTCGAGGAATCCGCCCTGGTGCACGTAGCTGGTTCCCGGCTGCGAGGCGTCCTCGCCCATGAGCTGGTCGAGGTCCCAGCCGCGGTCGTCCGGCATGCCCGATACGGCGTCGCGGCCCTCTGCCACCAGTTGCCACAGCTCCTCGGGGGTGGTCACCCCGCCGGGGAAGCGGCAGCCCATGGCCACGATCGCGATGGGCTCCTGCGCGGCGGCCTCGGCGTCCTGGAGGCGGCGCCGGGTGCGGTGCAGGTCGGCGGTCACCTTTTTGAGGTAGTCGAGGATCTTCTCGTCGTTGGCCATATCGGTCTCACGGTCCTTCGGGGTCAGATGACGGCAGGGGTCAGATGACGGCAGCGTGCCCGTGTCAGGCGAGGCCGAGTTCCTGGTCGATGAAGGCGAGGACGTCGTCGGCGGAGGCCTCGTCGAGCGAGTCCCGCACGGCCGCCACCCCTGTCTCGCCGCTCTGGAGGGTGGTCAGTGTGTCGAGGAGGGTCTGCAGCCGTGAGGTGATGCGGCTGCTGCGGATCTCCTCGATGTCCAGCGCCCCGACCAGTTCCTCGAACCGGTCGACCTCCGCGAGGACCGGCGTGGCTGTGTCGTCGCTGTCCGGGAAGAGCCGGGTGTGCAGGTGGTCGGCGAGTGCTGTGGGTGTCGCGTAGTCGAAGATCAGCGTCGCGGGCAGTTGGGCACCCGTGGCGGCGGTCAGGGCCTGGCGGAGTTCCACGGCCGCGACGGAGTCGAAGCCGAGGTCCTCGAAGGCGCGTTGCGGGTCGAGTTGGGAAGCGGCGTCGTAGCCGAGCAGGGTCGCGACGCGGGTACGTACGAGGTCGAGCAGCGCGCGGCCGCGCTCGGCGGCGGAGAGGCCGGCGAGCCGTGCCATCAGAGCTTCGGCGTCCGAGGCCGCCGTTTCGGGCTCGGCGGTGAGGATCCGGCGTACGTCGTCGAGGGCGTCGAGCAGGGGACGAGGCCGGGCGAGCGTGTACGTGGGGGCGAAGCGGGACCAGTCGAACTCGGCGACGACGAGGTGGCTCTCGTCGTACTCCAGGGCCTGCTTCAGCGCGCCTACGGCGAGGCCGGGATCCATGGCGGGGGCGCCGATTCGTTCCATCACCGCGGCGAGTTCCGCGTCGACCATGCCTCCCTTCCAGGAGCTCCAGGCCACGGAGGTGGCGGTGAGCCCGCGAGCGCGGCGGCGGTGGGCGAGCGCGTCGAGGTGGGCGTTGGCTGCGGCGTAGGCGGCCTGCCCGGCGCTGCCCCAGACGGCGGCGCCGGAGGAGAAGAGCACGAAGGCGTCGAGGGGGTGGTCGCCGAGGAGGTCGTCGAGGTGCTGGGCCCCGGTGACCTTCGCGTGGCCGACGGCCGCGAACTCGTCCTCGGTCAGTTCGGTGAGCGGCGCCATGCGCTGCATGGCACCGGCGGCGTGCACGACGGTGGTCAGCGGCAGGTCCCCGGGGACGGCGTCGAGGACCCGGGCCAGCGCGGCACGGTCGGTGACGTCGCAGGCGGCGAGGGTCACCCGGGTGCCGGACGCCTCCAGTTCGGCCGCCAGCGCGCGGGCTCCGTCGGCCGCGTCGCCGTGCCGGCTGAGGAGCAGCAGGTGCGGGATGCCGTCGGCGGCGAGCATGCGGGCCACGTGGGCTCCGAGGCCTCCGGTGCCGCCGGTGATCAGCGCGGTGCCGTTCGACGGGCGGGCCCGGACCGGGGTGCGGTCACCCAGGGGGGCGCGGACCAGGCGGCGGGCGAGGATGCCGTCGGCGCGCAGGGCCACCGCGTCCTCGCCGGTCGCGCCGGAGAGCACGTCGCAGAGACGGTGCAGGTCACCCGGGCCCGGTTCGGCGGGGAGGTCGGCGATGCCGCCCCAGGTGTCGGGGTGGTCGAGGGCGAGGCCACCGCCGAGGCCCCAGAACTGGGCCTGCTCCGTGGCGGTCAGCTCGGTGGAGCGGGAGGTGGCGACGGCGGACTGCGTGGCGCACCAGAGCCTCGGGGCATCCGGGGTGTCCGCGAGGGCCTGCACCAGGGTGACGGTGGCTGTGAGGCCGCGGGTGAGATGGGGGTGTGCGGGTTCGGGGCGGTCGTCGAGGGCGAGCAGGGACAGGATCCCGGCTGCGGGCTGCGCGGCGAGGCGGGCGGCCAGGTCCGCTCGGCTCAGGCCGGGGAGCGCTTCGATGATGTCCGGGGAGGCGCCGCGTTCGATGAGTGCGGCCAGGATCGCGGTGACCGTGGGGGTGTCGGCCTGTCCCTCGGCGACGGCGACGAGCCAGGGGGCGTCGAGCGCGGTGGCCTCGGCGGCCGGTGCGGTGACGGGCTGCCAGACGACGCGGTAGCGGAGGTTGTCGACCGCGGCCCTCTCCTGGTGGAGGCGGCGCCAGCGTGCCATCGCGGGCAGGACCTCGCCGAGTGCGCTCTCGGTGACCGAGAGCCGGCCGGCCAGCGCCGTGACGTCCTCCCGGTCGACGGCCTCCCAGAAGGCGGCTCCGGCCGGGTCCGCGGTCCGGTCGGTGGTGTCCTGGGCCTCGGGTCGCTCCATCCAGTGGCTGCGGCGCTGGAAGGGGTAGGTGGGAAGGGGGATCCGGTGGGCGCCCCGGCCCTGGAAGAAGGCGTTCCAGTCGACCGCGCTGCCGTTCGCGTGCGCGTGGGCCAGGGCCGTGACCAGGGTCAGTTCCTCGTCACGGGCGCGGCGCAGGGCGGGAACGCACAGGGTGCCGTCGGCGGGCGGCAGGCAGTCGGCCACCACGGGGGTGAGTGCCGCGTCCGGCCCGATCTCGATGAGTACACGGGCCCCTTCCGCGTGCAGGGCGCGTACGCCGTCGCAGAAGCGGACCGCTTCGCGGACGTGGCGGACCCAGTAGTCGGCCGAGGTCAGTTCGTCGGGACCGGCGAGCCGGCCCGTCACGTTGGAGACGACGGGGATGCGGGGTGCGTGATACGTCATCCGGGCGGCGACCTCGCGGAAGGCGTCGAGCATGGGTTCCATGAGCGGTGAGTGGAAGGCGTGCGACACGGCCAGACGCTTCGTCCGGCGCCCCAGCCCCGCGAAGTGCTCCGCGACCGCGAGCGTCTCCTTCTCCGACCCCGACACCACCA
>NZ_JAELVH010000331.1 GCF_019399235.1 Streptomyces poriferorum
GTGGAGATCCTGCCGGGCACGAGCGTGTCACGTCAGTCTCCTGTCTCGTGCGGTGTGCCCGGCAGGATCTCCACCCGGCAGGTGAGGTGAGCGGGGCACGAGGCCTGGGCCACGGCCAGCACGCGGGCCGCGTCCACGGGCCGCCCGTCCGGTGCCCGGACCCGTACCAGCAGTTCCCCGGTCGGGGCGGAAGGCAACTGGCCCCCGGGTTCCGACGACCACGCGGCGCCGCCCCCGTCGTGGATGTCGGCCTCCACGCCGAAGCAGAGCCTGAGGTGTTCGGCGAGACCGCGGCGGGTTCCGCGCCACCGGTGGAGCTCGACGGCACGGGTGACCACGGCCCGGCGCAGGTCCGCCGGCCAGGCCGGGTCGAGGTCGGCGCCGACCCAGGACGACAGCCAGGGCAGGAAGTCGTCCGGGGTCAGCGCGGGGTCGAAGTAGGCCGGGAGGTTGTCGAGGGTGGAGAGGATGGGTGCCAGGACCGTGTCGAGGCCGGCCGTGAACCGTTGGGCCAGGTCGTCGTCCGCGTACAGGGCGGGCAGCAGTCCGCCGATCGGGTAGCGGCTGGGGAGTCCGGGGACCGAGGCCCTGGTCATGAGCGGCCGCCGGGCCCGGCGGCCGTGACGACGACCTGGTGCTGGTGGGAGAAGACCAGGGCGTTCGCGGCGACGTCGATGCGGTCCGCCGCCCCTCCCCGGCGTCCGGTGAGCGGGTCGGCGGGGAACAGCCTTACCTCGTCGACGAGTCGGACTCCGGGCACGGCTTGCAAAACGGCGAAGATCTCGCCGTACTGCACGGGGCGGCCGAACGGCCAGCCCGTCCCGTCCGTGCCGCCCCGCAGCGGGTCGATGTGGCGGAACAGCGCGTCCAGGGCCTCCGCCCGGACGCGGTCCGCGTCGACCGCGTCCGCGACCAGTTCGGCGACCACGGTGACGCCCACGTAGGCGGGCGGTTCCACGATCAGCCGGGTGCCGACCAGGCGCCGTTCGTCGAGCCGTCCGGAGACCGCCGCCAGCACCGAGTCCGGCGGGATCAGCTGCTCGAACCGCAGCCGGCCTCCTTCGTCGGGGACCGCGTCGGGCACCACCAGGACCCGCACCGCGCCGCCCTCGCCCGCGACGGCGGGCAGGCAGCGCACCCGGCGCAGCGAGCGCGCGGCCTCGCGGGCGATGACCTCGTAGTCCTCGGCCGTGACTGCCCGCTCCTGGACCCGGAGGATGTGGGGCGCGCGCGCCTTGGCGTTCTCGACGCTCTCGCCGTCGACCCCGCCGCGGGCCGCCTCCCGGTTGGCGACACCGGCGACGTACGGCACCGAGCTGCGCAGCACCCGGATGGCGCCCCGGGCCACGTTCCCGGCGGCCCCGCCGCCCGTCCGGTAGCGCGCGACGCGGAGTTGGGCGCCCTTCGGGGGCACCGCCCCGTACCCGCGCATCGTGCCGTCCGCCTCGCGGACCTCCGGCGGGAAGGCGAATCGGCCGGTGACGGCGTCGATCTGTACGTGACGGTCGTCCGGCGACGAGGCGCCGAAGTGCTCCACCGGTGTCCAGACCTGCCAGCCGTCGGCGGAGGACACCTGGACGACGGGCGGTTCCCCGTCCAGCAGGAGCGGCACCCTGCGTACGGAGTACGTCTGGCCGGCGACCCCTTCGGAGACGCCGAGCGGCACGTCGAGGACGGTCTCCGCGTGTTCGACGCCCGTGGTGCCGCCGACGGTGAAAACCTCGGCCTCCCGGATCGTCGGCGACTCCGAGTAGAAGGGCTGCCCCGGCTCGGGCGCGGTGACCCGGCAGCGCAGCCAGCCGGCCCTGATCCCGGCCGTCACCGAGGCGGTGTGCCCGGCGGGGACGAACACGGTGATCTCACCGGGCCGGTTGAGCCCGCCGGTGCTGTCCGTACCGGTCTCGCACAGCACCCAGCGGGCCCCGTCCCACGCCTCCCACACCAGCGGCGGCTGCCGGGGGTCGACGCCGACGCCCTCCACCCGGCTGTCCAGGCGTACGGCGACGATGCACCGGGGCACGGCGGTGGGCAGCCCGAACAGCAGGGCGTCGCCCGGTTCCGGCCGGGACTGGAAGCACGGGATGTCCTTGCCCGCGCCGAGCGGGGCGGTACGGTCGGTCTGGTCCCCGGACGCGGGGGCGGTGACCAGCCTGATCAGCGAACTCGGCACGATCGCCAGGTCCTCGGTGGTTGAGAAGACCACCGCCTCCTCCGTCTCACCGCGGGCGGTGGCGACCTCCGTACCGGCCGGGAGCCGTACGGTGTCCGGCTGCGGGGCGGACAGCCAGAAGTCGACGTCGGCACGGGCGACCGTCGGCGGGAACAGCTGTACGCCCAGCAGGTCGAGGAAGGCGGAGTAGTTCCGGTCGGGCACCCGGTTCAGCCGGTACAGCAGCTGGTCGACCATGTACGCGAACGTCTCGATGAGCGTGACCCCGGGGTCCGACACGTTGTGGTCGGTCCATTCGGGCGAGCGCTGCTGGACGTACCGCTTGGCCTCGTCGACGAGTTGCTGGAAGCGGCGGTCGTCCAGGTTGGGGGAAGGCAGGGCCATCAGCGCGCCTCCGATTCTTCTGAACTCCCGGAGGACGGGATCGTGTAGAAGGGGAAGACGAGGTTGCGCAGGTCGTTGGTGGACCGCACGGTGTAGTGCACGTCGATGTAGAGGGTTCCCTCGTCGACGGTGTCGAAGGCGACCACCACGTCCCTGACCTCGATGCGCGGTTCCCAGCGCTCCAGTGACGTACGCACCTCGTGCGCGATGCGGCCCGCGGTGGCGCCGTCGCCGGGCGCGAAGACGTAGTCGTGGATGCCGCAGCCGAACTCGGGGCGCATCGGCCGCTCCCCCGGCGCGGTGCCGAGCACCAGGCCGATGGCCTCCTCGATCTCCTGGTCCCGCTCGACCATGCCGATACCGCCCGTGGCACCGACCCGCAGCGGGAAGCCCCAGCCGCGGCCGACGAATCCGGCCCCGCTCATACCGGGCCTCCGATCAGGACGTTCGGCGCACCCATGATGATCTTGGCGCCGCAGCTGGTGGTGTCGCCCATGCGGGCGGCCGGCAGTCCGCCGATCAGGACCGCGCCACCGACCACGGCGGCCGGGTTCGGCATGACGACGTTCCCGGGTCCGAGCAGGGCGTGCGGAGGGATGACGCACACGTGGAGGCTGCCGGTGACGGCGGCCGGCCTGCCGCCGATCAGCACGGTGGCGACGGCGACCGCACCCGGTGGCGGGGTGCCGATGACGCCGCCGTGGACGGTGGGGTCGCCCGAGCGGGCTGCGGGGGGCATGGCTGCTGTTCTCCTTGCTGGGCCGGGGAGTCGGTCCCGGTGGCGGGTTCGGGTGTCAGTTGATCCGGATGAGCCTGGCCTTGAGGACGGCGAGCAGTCCGCCGTCCACGGTGACCCCGGTCTTGCCGTTGATAGTCACCGAGGCCCCCTTCACCTCCACGTTCCCCGTACCGGCGTCGAGCGTGATCCCCGACCGGCCCAGGGACAGGGAGCTCAGCACCCGGGAGGTGCCGCGGGCGAACACCTTCAGCGCGATCTCCCCCTTCCGCTCGTCCAGGGTGACCTCCAGCTGCTTGTCGCCGGTGGCCAGCCGTACTCCGGACGGGCCGCGCGGGGCGTCGAGCAGTTCGATCCGGTTGCCCGAACGGGAGACGAGGGAACGGCGGTTGACCTTGCCGCTGGTCGGGTCGACGAGCGGCACGTCGTGGGGCGACGGCTTGTCGACGCCGTTGTAGAGGCCGCCCAGTACGTAGGGGCTGTCCAGCAGGCCCTGTTCGAAGCCGACCAGTACCTCGTCGTTGACCTCGGGGCTGAAGACCCCGCCGCCGCCCTGGCCGCCCCACTGCACCGTACGGACCCAGTCGGACACGTAGATGTCGTCGAGCCAGGGGAACTTCAGCCGGACCGAGCCGCGTTCGCCCTTGCCCCTGCCCTCGCGGATGTCGGTGACGACGCCGATCGCGAGGCCCGGGATGCGGGGGCCGCGCGGGGGCGCTTCGCCGCCGCCGGTGAGTCCGGTCAGGGAGCGGTCGGGGGATGCGCTGACCAGTACGGTCGTGCGGTAGCCGCCGTGCGGGTCGAGGACGTGGTGGGACGCGGTCGCCGTGTAGCGGCCGGCGAAGGCGGGTCCGACGTTGCCGAGGGTGACGGGTTCACCGGCTCGCAGCCGGGGGTTTCCTTCTGCGACCGCCTCGATCTCCCCGAAGCCGGAGCTGACCCGTGCGGCCACCGCACCGGCCACCGCGCCGGCCTCGGCCTGGGTCCGGTACGGCGTGTCCGCGACCGTCATCCGGGCCTTCGGGCCGAACGCGCCGGCCGCGGCGGACGGGCTCAGCCCGGGGACGACCGTGGTGGAGCGGACGGACGGCTGGCGTGCCACGAGACGGGTCTTCGTCTCCACGTCCCAGCCGCGCACCTCGACGCTGTCCGCCCCGTCCGCACCGGTCAGCACGGCTCGCAGGGCCAGCAGGTTGCGCCCGTACTCCAGCACCATCGGATGCTTGGTCGCGGACGTGGCGGGCGAAGGCGCCGAGGCCGCCGGCTTCGGCTTCACGAACTGCAGCAGGCCCTTCTCGTCCACCCGTACGTGCGCGCCGCTCTCGCCCGCCAGGTACTGGAGGAAGTCCCAGTCCGAGATGTTGGGCTGCGTCAGCTGCTTGTACATCACGGGCGCCGCCTCGACCTTCCCGCAGGTGAGTCCGGCACCCGCGGCGACCTTGCGGACGATGTCGGCGGCCTTCATGTTGCGGAAGGCCACCACCTTCCGCCCGCGCTGGAGCCGGTGGGCCTTGGAGAAGGCCCGGACGACGGTGAAGGAGCCGGTGGTGTCGCTGTCGAGTTCGAGCGCGGTCACCTCACCGGTGAACAGCCGCTCGCGGGCCCGCTCCTGGACCGTGACCACGGAGATCTTCAGCGGGGTGCCGATGGTGATTCCGGTGGCGGTGAGCAGGGTGTGGTACGGATCCCGGTAGGTCAGCACGGCGGTGTCGGGAAGGCCGACGTTCTCGTCGACCGCGCAGCTCACCAGCTGGGCGGCCCAGGCCGCGGGAAGCTCGGCGGGCGCCTCGACGATCGGGTCGGCGGCGAAGGAACGGGCGGGTGCGGGGCTCACCGGGCGCCCTCCGGGGCGTGGTCTTCCAGTCCGGGCACGAGGAGTTCCGTGCCCGGGGCCAGCTGCATGGGGTCGTCGATGTCGTTGGCCTCGGCGATCGTGCGCCACGCGGTGGCGTCGCCGTACTCGCGCCAGGCGAGCAGCGGCAGGCTGTCCCCGGCGACGACCCGGTGCGTACGCCGTGCCTCCTTCGATCCGGAGGTGGGGTTCTGCCCGGCCGGGTCGACGCTCGCCTCCTCGATCGACAGGGAGCAGGTGGCGCGCAGCGGCTTGCCGTCGACGTCGAACAGCGTGTACGAGACGGAAAGGCTGGAGAGCACCCCGTCGAACGACGTCGTCTTCGACGTCCCCCAGTCGAACCGCACCCAGGGACTCGACGGCTTCTTGCGGCCCAGGCTGCCCGGGGTGGGCACACAGGCGGTCATCAGCTGCTCCACGGCCTTCTCCACCGAGTTGTCGTGAGTGGCGGTGGCGTCCAGGAAGACGTCCAGGGACAGCGACCGGGGCCCGCTGCCCACGAATTCGGGCAGCGCGGACTCGCCGGCCGTCCGGGAGGGAGTACGCCGCCACTCGGTGCTCTTGGACAGGGAGAGCGTCGCCGGATTGAACTGCAGCGTGAGGCGGGCGAGGGTGCCGGACGGTTTGGCGCCCACGTCCGTCGGCGGTTCCATGATGGTCAGCTGGGCACGGGCACGGCTCGTGCGGGCGGCTGCGGCCACGGTGTTCCTCCTTCCTGCGCGTCTGTGTCGTCAACTCGGTCGAGGGGGCGGGCCATCAGGACGGCACCAGGCCTTCGTGCGCGATCTCCAGGGTCTCGATCGCCGCCTCGGAACTGGACGGGTCGAAGGACGGCCCCTGCCAGCGCACGGGCACGATGCCCTGGATCTGCCAGCTGATGATCCGGCTGAGGTCCGGCCGGAGCGCGACGATCTCGCCGTCCTTGCGCTCCACCCGCTGGGTCGTCTCGTTCAGCCAGCGCGCGATCTTCAGGGTGTCGGCGGTGACGGGGCGGGTGAGCGTGATGTTGGTCCAGGTGATCCGCCCCGGCAGCTGCCAGGTGAAGCCGTTGTTGCCGCCCTCGGCGTACTGCTCCAGCTCGACCTCGGCGCCCAGCCCCGAGCAGGTGTGGAAGGCACCCAGGTCGCTTCCCCCGATGGCGAGCTTGAAGAACACGCTCGTCGCGAAGATGTTGTCCGTCATGTGCGCTTCTCTTCTTCTCTGCGGTCCGTGGAATGGCGGGGAGTTGCGGGGCGGCGGTGTCAGCGGCGGCCGTCGTACGGCCGTCCGGAGCGTTCCCGTCCTCTGCGCAGGTCGGCCCGGAGCAGCCTGCTGACCGGGTCGAGCAGCCGGCGGGCGAGCTCCTCGATGTCCACGCCGGCTGACTCGTTCGGCTGCGGCGCACGGGGGGCGTTCGGTCCGGCCGCGGGGACGTCCGCGGATGCGGCGGGGGTACGGGCGGTCTTCGCCTGGACCACCCGCACGGGCACTCCGGAGAGCCCCGCCTCGGCCACCGCCCGCTGGACCGCCTGGGCCTGGGAGCCCGTGGCGCGGTTGCCGGCGGCAAAGCTCAGGGGCGCGGGACTTCCCGGGCCGCCACCGCCCTGGGCCGGTCCGGGACGGGCCGGTACGGGACGTGAGGCACGCACGGTGAGCGCCTGCGGTGCGGCGGCCGGGGCGTCGTCCGGCGGAGCCGGTCCGACGGCGGGTGCGCCGGTCTCGGGTACCACCGGCAGCTGGAGCCGCTGCACCGGCACGGCGCCCCCGGGCCGGACGGACCCGGGCGGGTGCGGGCGCACCCCCCGTCCCGGTGGTGCGCCCGCACCCGCCCGGGTCCGTCCGGCCCGGGGGCGCCGTGCCGGTGCAGCGGCTCCAGCTGCCGGTGGTACCCGAGACCGGCGC
>NZ_JAELVH010000332.1 GCF_019399235.1 Streptomyces poriferorum
TCGTGGGTGACGCGGCGGCTGCGGGTGAGGAGGTTGAAGGCGAACTGGCGGGGCGGCTGGTCGACGTACGTACCCAGCTCCTCGAACCAGCGCAGCGCGACGCCTCGTTCACCGCGGCAGTCGAGGACGAGTTCGGCTGCGCACCCGGCACACCACCGATGTTCACCCCGCTGCGGCTGAGGGCCCTGGAGCTGCGCAACCGCGTCGTCGTCTCGCCCATGGACATGTACTCGGCCACGGACGGCGTCCCCGCCGACTTCCACCTCGTCCACCTCGGTGCGCGGGCGCTGGGAGGCGCCGGGCTGGTCATGACGGAGATGGTGTGCGTGAGCCCCGAGGGCCGCATCACCCCGGGCTGCACCGGCCTCTACACCGACGAGCAGGCCGCCGCCTGGACCAGGATCGCCGGCTTCGTGCATACCGGGTCGCCCGGCACCGCGATCGGGATCCAGCTCGGTCACTCCGGCCGCAAGGGTTCCACCAAGCTCATGTGGGAGGGCATCGACCAGCCGCTCGACCACGGCAACTGGCCCCTCGCCGCCGCCTCCCCGCTCCCGTACGCGCCGGGCGTCAACCAGACACCGCACGCCCTGGACCGCGCCGGTCTGGACGCCGTCCGGGAGCAGTTCGCGTCCGCCGCCGGGCGCGCCGACGCCTGCGGGTTCGACCTCCTCGAACTGCACTGCGCCCACGGCTATCTGCTCTCCAGCTTCCTCTCCCCGCTCACCAACCACCGCACCGACGCGTACGGCGGCACCCTCGCCAACCGGCTCCGCTTCCCGCTGGAGGTCTTCGACGCGGTCCGTGAACGGTGGCCCGAGGACCGGCCGATGACCGTCCGGATCTCCGCGACCGACTGGGCCGAGGGCGGGACGACGGGCGAGGACGCCGTCGAGATCGCCCGCGCCTTCGTCGCGCACGGCGCGCCATCGACGTCTCCACCGGGCAGGTCGTCCCCTCCGAACGGCCCGAGTACGGGCGCTCGTACCAGACCCCGTACGCCGACCGGATCCGCAACACCCTGTGCGTGCCCGTCATCGCGGTCGGCGCCATCTCCTCCTGGGACGACGTCAACTCGCTCCTGCTCGCCGGCCGCGCCGACCTCTGCGCGCTGGCCCGCCCGCATCTGTACGACCCGCACTGGACGCTCCACGCGGCAGCCGACCAGGGCTACACCGGACCGGGCGCCCCCTGGCCGCTTCCGTACCGCGCGGGCAGCCGCCCCCCGCCGACGGGCCGCACGGACGCACCGAAACCGCGGCTCACCCTGGACTGAGCGGCAGGCACGCGTGGCAGAGGCAGGGATCGGGGTGCGGGGCGGCGTGATGGGTGTGGCGCCCCAGACGGGCGGTCCGGTCCAGTCGTTCCGCCAGTTCGGCCGCCTCCTCACGCGTCCGCGCGGGCGTGGCGGCGCACCGCTTGAGAACGGCCGGGGAGTACACCAACCGGGGCCGGAAGGTGTGCAGATGCCGGGTCCCGGTGTCGATGGTGATCCACCGCCCGGTGTGCCGGCCGTGGCCCACCGCTGTCAGTTGCTCGTTGCCCATGCCCGGACAGGTCTCCACGACGTAGACCTTCGCCCCGCCCCGGAACGCCTTCGTGCCGGGCCGGAACTCCTGCCCCAGATCCCCGTACCGCCGCCACCGCACGACGTTCGCCGCGACCAGCCACCGGGGTTCGGGTACGTCATCCATCGCTCTCCTGCGCGCTGATCACCAGCCGGTCCGAGACGGCCCGGTAGCCGATGCGGGTGTACACGCCGTTGCTCGTCGGATTCGCCAGGTCGGTGAAGAGCAGCACCTCGTCCGCGCCCGCCGCCCGCGCCGCGCGGCTCACCTCGGCGGTCACGGCCGCCGCGTAGCCCCGGCCGCGGTGCTCCGGCGGTGTGTAGACGGGCGCGACGCGTGCGGTGCCCGCGATCCGCAGCGAGATTCCCGCCATCGACACGGGGACACCGTCGTCCTCCCAGAGCGTCAGCCGGCCCTCCGCCGTACGCTCGTCGACCGCCCGCCCGTGGCGTGCGCCGGATCCGCCCGGACCGCCGCTCTCGGCGGAGAACGCGGCGTACCAGCGCAGCAGCAGGTCACGGTCGGCCGAAGTCGCGGCCCTCGCCCGGCCACCGGGAGCGGGCGAGGGCGGGGTCAGCTCGCCCAGCCGGTACAGACGCTGCTCCTCGTCGACGCGGTGCCCCGCCCAATGCGCCGCCACCGCCCGGGCGGTGGCCCGGTCCGCGTTCACAAGGGTCAGCCGGCGGGCGGCCATCAGCGGGGCGACCGCCTCCGGGGCGACCGCGTTCAGCGTCGCGGGGTAGGGCGGCGTATGGAGCAGGGTGCCCGCCACCTCGCCGTCGGCGCCGCGCCACCAGCCCAGTACCGGATCGTGGTCGCCGTAGGCGCGCGGCCCGTGGCGGCGCAGGGCCGCGGTGACGGTCAGCATCACCGTGCTCTCGGCAGGCCGGGCGTTCAGCGAGCGGCCGGCCGCGGCGAGGAAGAGGTCGACGTCGTCCGTGAAGGTCCAGGTCATGCATCGGCATTCTGCCGGGCGCCCGCGGCCGGGGCACGCGGTTATCCGCGGACGAACTCCGCCCCGGCATCCCGCAGCCGTTCGTGCAGCAGCCCGAACACCTCCGCCGACCTCCCGCCCGGCCACGTCGGCGGAAGCAGCTCCTTCGGCAGCCCCGGATCCGCGTACGGCACCTGCCGCCAGGAGTCCAGTGCCATCAGGTAGTCGCGGTACGCCGTCTCCGGAGCGGGCGCCGCGTCCGGGCGCGCCTCCCAGGACCGCAGCACCGGCTCGTGCCGCTCCAGGAAGCCCTTGTGCAGCCGGGCCACGGCGTCCAGGTCCCACCAGCGCGCCACCGACTCCCCGGTGGCCGCGAACCCCAGGTGGTCGCCGCGGAAGAGCTCCACGTACGGGGTGAGTTCCAGGCGCTCCAGGGTGTGCCGCGTCTCCTCGTACAGCGCGGCCGGCGCGATCCACACTCCGGGCGCGGCCGTGCCGAAGCCGAGCCCGGACAGCCGTGAGCGCAGCAGGTGCCGCTTGTGGCGTTCGGCCTCCGGTACGGAGAACACGGCGAGCACCCAGCCGTCCTCGATGCGCGGGTCCGGATGCCGGTAGATCCGCCGGTCCCCGTCGTCGAGCAGTTGGCGCGCGTCGGCCGAGAGCGCGTACCCCGCGGCCCCGCCCGGCGTCCGGGCCGCGACGAGCAGGCCCCGCCGCTTCAGCCGGGAGACGGAGGACCGCACGGCGGGGGCCTCGACACCGACCGCGCCGAGCAGCCGGACGAGTTCCGCCACCGGTATCGGGGCGTCGCCCGGGGTGCGGCCGTACGCACCGTAGAGGGTGACGATCAGCGAGCGGGGAGTGTGCGGTTCGACCATGTGATCATTCTCGGCCCGGTGTACCGGAGTCCGCACCGGGTTCGTCCGCGCGAAGCCGGAACCGCTGCAGTTTGCCGGTCGCTGTCCGGGGGAGTGCAGGCAGGAACGTGATGAGGCGCGGGCATTTGTGCGGGGCCAGCTCGGAGCGCATGAAGGCGCGCAGCGCGTCGGCCGTCAGGTCCGAGCCCTCCCGGCGCACCACGTACGCCGCGACGATCCGGCCGCGCAGCTCGTCCGCACGGCCGACCACCGCGGCCTCCGCCACTTCGGGGTGGCGCAGCAGGGCGTCCTCGACCTCGGGGCCCGCGATGTTGTAGCCGGAGGAGATGATCATGTCGTCGGCGCGGGCCACGTAGCGGAAGTAGCCGTCCGCGTCACGCACATAGGTGTCGCCGGTGAGGTTCCAGCCGTGCTGTACGTACTCCCGCTGCCGCTCGTCGGCGAGGTAGCGGCAGCCGACCGGACCGCGCACCGCGAGCAGCCCCGGTTCGCCGTCCGGCACCGGTTCGCCGTCGGCGTCCACCACCCGGGCCTGCCAGCCGGGGACCGGGACGCCGGTGGTGCCGGGGCGGATGGCGTCGTCGGCGGCGGAGACGAAGATGTGCAGCAGCTCGGTGGCGCCGATGCCGTTGATGATCTTCAGGCCGGTGCGCTCGTACCAGGAGTGCCAGGTCGCGACGGGCAGGTTCTCGCCCGCGGACACACAGCGGCGGAGCGCGGAGAGGTCGTGCCCGTCGAGCTGGTCGAGCATCACCCGGTAGGCGGTCGGGGCGGTGAACAGCACCGAGACCCGGTGTGCGGCCAGGGCGGGCAGCAGTTGCTTGGGGCCCGCCTGTTCCAGCAGCAGCGCGGACGCGCCGGCCCGCAGCGGGAAGACGACCAGACCGCCGAGCCCGAAGGTGAAACCGAGCGGTGGACTGCCGGCGAAGACGTCGTCGGGCACCGGCCGCAGGACGTGCCGGGAGAAGGTGTCCGCGATGGCCAGCACATCGCGGTGCAGATGCATGCAGCCCTTGGGGCGCCCGGTGGTCCCCGAGGTGAACGCGATCAGCGCCACGTCGTCCGCCGCGGTGTCCACGGCCGGGTACGGGCCCGGCCGGGCGGCGGCCAGCCGCAGCAGGTCGTCGGGCGCGTCACCGCCGTACGCCGTGATCCGCAGCCCCGGCACGTCGGCCTTCACCAGGTCGTCGGCGGACCGGACGTCGCACAGCGCATGACTGACGCGGGCGATGGAGCAGATCGTGGCGAGTTCGGCCGCCCGCTGCTGGGCCAGTACGGTGACGGCGACCGCGCCGGCCTTCAGCACCGCCAGCCAGCAGGCGGCGAGGTGCGGCGTGGTGGGGCCGCGCAGCAGCACGCGGTTGCCGGGTACGACCCCCAGGTCCGAGGTGAGGACATGGGCGATCCGGGCGACCAGGTCCCGCAGCTCCCCGTAGCTCAGCACCGCGCCGTCGGGCGTACGGAAGGCGGGCCGTCCGGGCCCGAAGCGCTCGGCCGTGCGGTCCAGGAGCTCGGCGGCGCAGTTGAGCCGGTCCGGGTAGTGCAGCTCGGGCAGGTCGAAGACCAGTTCCGGCCACTGGTCGGCGGGTGGCAGATGTTCCCTGGCGAAGCTGTCGATGTGCGCTGAGGTATTCGGTTCCATGAAGGATCGCCCCCTTGTCGCCCTTGGAGCGTATCGTTTGGGTGACGGTAGTCAACGGTCCGCGATAAAGTCCCGGTCCCGGAAGGGACGGCAACGGGACTTTCGACAGGAGAGGCGCCGGTATGACGGCATTCTCACTCGATCCGGCACAGACCGCCTGGTGCGAGGAGCTGCGCACCCTGGCCGATGAGCGGCTTCGTCCGCTTGCTGAGAAGGGTGAGCCGGGGCACGTCAACCGCCCGCTGTTGGCGGCGCTCGGCGAACTCGGGCTGCTGGACCGGCTGCTCGGCTCCGGCGCCCTCGACCTGTGTCTGCTGCGCGAATCGCTCGCCCGCGGCTGCACGGAGGCCGAGACCGCCCTGGCGCTCCAGGGTCTCGGGACGTACCCGGTCGTGCAGGCGGGCACCCCGGCCCACCGCGAGCGCTGGCTCCCCGAGGTCCGCGCGGGCCGGGCCGTCGCCGCCTTCGCGCTCAGCGAGCCGGGGGCCGGTTCCGACGCGGCGGCCCTGGCCCTGGACGCCGTACACGCGCCCGACGGCTGGCGGCTGACCGGCGAGAAGTGCTGGATCTCCAACGCCCCGGAGGCGGACTTCTACACCGTCTTCGCCCGGACGACGCGGGGCGCCGGAGCGCGGGGCGTCACCGCGTTCCTGGTCCCCGCCGACCGTCCCGGCCTGACCGGCACCCCGCTGGACATGCTCTCCCCGCACCCGATCGGCGCCCTGCGCTTCGACGGAGTCCCGGTCACCCCGGACGATGTGCTCGGCGAACCGGACCGGGGCTTCCGGGTCGCCATGAACACCCTCAACCTCTTCCGGCCCAGCGTCGGCGCCTTCGCCATCGGCATGGCCCGGGCCGCGCTCGACGCCACCGTGGAACACACCGCCACCCGCACCGCGTTCGGCGGACCGCTGAGCGATCTGCAGGCGGTCTCCCACCAGGTCGCGGAGATGGCCACCCGCACCGAGGCCGCCCGGCTGCTCGTGTACGCGGCCGCCGCCGCGTACGACGCGGGGGAGCCGGGCGTCCCGCGGCGGGCCGCCATGGCGAAGCTGTACGCCACCGAGACCGCGCAGTACGTCGTGGACACCGCCGTCCAGCTGCACGGCGCCCGCGCCCTGCGCCGCGGCCACCTGCTCGAACACCTCTACCGCGAGGTCCGCGCCCCCCGCATCTACGAGGGCGCCAGCGAGGTACAGCGCACCATCATCGCCAAGGAGCTGTACGCGAACCGGGAGCCGTCCGCATGAGCCCGATCCACCGGATCAACCCCGCCGAACTCTCCCCGCCCGCCGGCTTCTCGCACGCGGTCACCGCCACCGGGAGCCAACTGGTCTTCCTCGCCGGGCAGACCGCCCTCGACCAGCGGGGCGACATCGTCGGATCCACCCTGCCCGAGCAGTTCACCACCGCGCTCACCAACCTGCTCGGCGCCCTGCGTGCGGCCGGGGGCGCTCCCGCCGACCTGGCACGGGTCACGGTCTACGCCACCGATGTCGCCGACTACCGGGCGAACGCCGTCGAGCTGGGCCGGATCTGGCGACGGCTCGCGGGCCGCGACTACCCGGCGATGGCGGTCATCGGGGCGGTGCGGCTCTGGGACGAACAGGCCCTGGTCGAGATCGACGGGGTGGCGGTCCTGCCCTGACCGCACGAACGCCCTGTGGGGCCCGGGAATCCGGGCCCCACAGGGCGTTCGGGACAGACGGTGCCTCAGTACGGCTGCACCAGAACGTGCGCCGCACCCGGGATGCCGACCTTCAGCAGCTCGTCCTCCTCGGGCGTCGTCTCCCTGCCCGTCTCCTGCTTGAGCACGGCGTGCGACAGAGCCTGCACCCACATCGCGCGGGGGCGCCTACGGGCTTCCCAGGCGTCGAGCGCGGCCGCGACGTCCGCCTCGGCGTCCAGCGACTCGGCGAGCACCAGCGCGTCCTCCACGGCCATCGCCGCACCCTGCGCGAGATGCGGGGTGCTCGCGTGCGCGGCGTCGCCGGCCAGCACCACCCGGCCGACGTGCCACGGCTCCTCGACGGTCACCTGGGAGATCCGCGAGTACACCACGGCTTCCGGTCCGGTGACGGCGGCGAGCGCCTCGGCGACCGGGCCGGAGAACATCGGCAGCCGCTCCTTGAGCTGCTCGTGCGCCTTCTCCGCGTCGGGCCGGAAGTCCTCGGGCTCGGCGAACACCGCACCCAGGTACATCAGCTCGTCCGTGATCGGGGTGAGCAGCGCCTTGGCGGCCTGGCCCGCGCTGCCCATGACGACGCCCTTGACCTGCTCCTGACGGGGCACGGTGACCCGCCAGTTGGCGAAGCCGGTGTACTGGGGGACGTAGCGGTCGCCGTACAGCCGGGTCCGCAGCGGCGAGCCGATGCCGTCGAAGCCGACGACCAGGTCCCAGCGCGCGGCCGAACCGTCGGACAGTGTGACGTCCACGCCCTCGCCGTCGTCGGCGAGCTCGGCGATGGTCGCGCCGAAGCGGATCGTCGCCCCGGCGGCCGTGGCCGCGGCACCGAGGATCTGGGAGAGCGCGGGGCGCGGGATGCCGTTGTTGGACGGGGCGTCGCCCATCCGGGGCTGCGGGATCTCGGCCAGTGTGTTGCCGGCCGGGTCGGCGATGGTCAGGATCTCCCACTCGAAGCCCGCCTTGAGGCAGTCGTCGAGGACCCCTATCTCCCGCATGACGTGCAGGGCGTTGGACGGCTGGATGATGCCGACGCCCAGGGCCTCCAGCTCGTCGCGGAGTTCGGCGACCTCGACGGTGTGGCCGCGCCGGGCCAGGGCGGTGGCGAGCGTCAGCCCGCCGATGCCGCCACCGTGGATCAGGACGCGCAGGGGTGTTGCCATATCGGTTCTCTCCAGTGGGGAAAAGTGCGAAGTGTCGGGGGAGGTGATCAGCCGGCCGCGACGGGCAGGCTCATCAGGTGGTCCACGAGGGCCAGCAGCACGTCACGGCCGAACGACCGCTCGCGTACGTCGCCGACCAGCAGCGGGACATGCGGATCGAGGTCGAGAGCCGCTCTGATCTCGTCCGGGGTGCGGCTGTTGTGACCGTGGAAGCAGTTGATCGCCACGACGAACGGGATGTCCCGGCTCTCGAAGAAGTCGATCGAGGCGAAGCTGGTCTCCAGCCGGCGCGTGTCGGCGATCACGACGCCGCCGAGGGCGCCGTTGACCAGGTCGTTCCACATGAACCAGAAGCGTTCCTGGCCCGGGGTGCCGAACAGGTAGACGACGAGCTCCGGACTGACCGTGATCCGGCCGAAGTCCAGGGCCACGGTGGTCGTGTCCTTCTGTCCGACACCGGCCAGGTCGTCGACGCCGATGCTGGCCTTGGTCAGGAACTCCTCGGTGCGCAGGGGCGCGACCTCGCTGACCGCGCCCACGAGGGTGGTCTTGCCGACGCCGAAGCCACCGGCGACGAGGATTTTCACGGCGGCGGGGGCCGCCTGACTGATGGTCATCTTGGCTCAGAGTCTCCCGAGTCCGTCGCGAAGGGCGGCCAGCATTCCCATGTCGGCACCGCCGGACGCCCGGGCCACCGAAAGGGGCGCACGGGCGAGCAGCAGGCCCTGGGCGACCAGGTCCGCCAGCAGGATCTTGGTCACCGATACCGGGAGGTTGAGGTCGGCGGAGACCTCGGCGACCGCGGCGGGACGCCGGCAGCGCTCCAGGATCATCCGGTGCTCCGGCTGGAGCCTGCCCGGATGGACCGCCGCGCCGTGCCCGTCCCGCGGGTCCTGCGCGGTCGTCAGCACGGTGATGAGGGTGAAGTCGTCCCGCTCGGGAGCGGTCCGTCCGCGGGTGATGGTGTACGGGCGCACCATCGTGCCCGCGCCGTCCTCCTCCGTCTCCTCGTCCTCCCAGTGCGGTGTCACGCGCGCGGCCCGTCCCCGCCGCCGAAGGCGTTGAAGTCGCCCCGCACCGGGGTGCTGAGCTTCTGGCCGACCTGCTGGACGAGGTTGTGCATGGCCAGCGACATGATCTCGGCGTCCACCTCCTGGGAGGCGACGACGGCCAGGTGCGTGCCCTGGGCCGCGGAGATGATGAAGAGCCACAGATCCGACAGCTCGACGATCACCTGGTGTACGTCGCCGCCGTTGAAGAGCTGTCCCACACCGCGGGCCAGGCTCTGCTGGCCGGTGCAGATGGCCGCCAGCCGCTCGGCGTCGGACCGCTCGACGGTGCGCGAGTGGCTCACCACCAGACCGTCGTCGGACAGCAGCACGGCGTTCAGGGTCTCGGCCACCGAGTCCACCAGACCGTCGAGCAGCCAGTCGAGGTCCTGGTGAGTGGCGGTAGTGCGTGTCATGACCGTTCTTCTCTCGTGGGGAGGGGCGCAGGGGGGTCGGGCTGCGTCGGCGGCTCGTCGGTCGCGCGGGCGGCGCGGGACCGGCGCTGGAAGGCTCCGATGGCAGCCCCGGCGCGGCGCGGGGCCGGTCGGGACTGCGGATTCGCCTGCCGGCCAGGGGACGAGGGCGCGGCGGACCCGGAGGCCGGCGTGATCCGCAGTTCGTCCACGAGGCTGGCCTGGCGTACCCGGCGCGGCAACGGGGGTTCCGCGGCGGGTGCTGCCGGCAGCGCGGGCCGCCCCGGCCCGCTCTCCCGGCCGGTCGTACCCGCTGCCGGGGGAGCCGGATGGTCGGGTTCGGCCACCGGGAACCGTCCCGGGTGTCCGGCGGCCGGTTCCGGCTGCCGGGGTCCGGGCACCGGGAAGCCGGTCCGGTCGGGGACGCCCGCCGCGTACGGTCCCGGGTACGGCTGCTGCGGAGTCATGTACGGCTCCTCGGGCGTCTGGTAGGGCTGGTGCGGTACCGGGTACTGGCCCTCGGCCTTCATGTACGGCTGCTCGGCATGGGCGTACGTGTCCTGGTGGGACGTGCCGTACGTGCTGTCACCCGGGCTGCCGTACGGGCTCGCGTCCGTACCCCCGTACGGGGACACGGGTACGGCTTGGCCGTACGTACTCCCCGGTGTACTCCCCGGCGTGCTGTCGGCGTACGGGGTGTACGGGGTCACCGGATCGCCGAACGGGTGGTCGGCGGGGGCCGGCTGCGGCTGCTCCTCCCGGTCGGGGAAGGGCTCGTCCGCCACCGTGTAGGGCGCACCGGTGGTCTCGAACGGTGCGCCCGAGGCGTGCAGAGCGGTGACCCCGGCGAGCGCCTGGCCGCGGCCGCGGCTGGGCAGTGCGTCGGCGTCGCGGGTCGGTGCGGGTTCCGGGGCAGGTGCGGCGCCCGTGTCCTCGGGGGAGGGGACGGCCACCGGACCGGAGTGCGGACCGGGGACGGTGAGCGCCTCGGGCACGAGGAGGACGACCCGGGTGCCGCCGAAGGCCGACTGGCGGAACTCCACCCGCAGGCCGTGCTGGTCGGCGAGGCGCGCGATCACGTACAGACCGAGCCGGATGTCGTCGGCGTGCGCCAGCACGTCCATCCGGGGCGGCCTGCTCATCAGCTCGTTGGCATCGGCGAGCTGGTCCTCCTCCATGCCGAGCCCGCGGTCCTCGACCTCGATGGCCAGGCCCCGGCTGACCCGGGCCGCCCTGACCTCGACGGGGCTGGGCGGCTTGGAGAAGGTGAGGGCGTTCTCGATCAGCTCCGCCAGCACATGGGAGACCGGGCCGACGGCCCGCTCCGCGAGCCAGGGAGCGCCGTCCAGATCCAGCACCACGCGCTGGTAGTCCTGCACCTCGCCCTGGGCGGAGCGCATGACGTCGAGCAGCGGTACGGGCTTGCGCCAGCGCCGGTGCGGGGAGCCGCCGGCGAGGATCACGAGGTTCTCCTCGTAGCGCCGGAGGCGGGCGGTGAGGTGGTCGAGGTCGAAGAGGCCGTCCAGCACCTCGGGGTCCTCGTGCTTGCGCTCCAGCTCGTCCAGCTTCTTCAGCTGCTGGCCGATCAACTGCTGGGTGCGGCGCGCGATGCGCTGCAGCAGCCGTTCGAAGCCGCGGTGCTGGTCGGCCTGTTTGACGGCCGCCTGGAGGGCACTGGTGCGGGCCAGGTCGAGAGCGGCGCCGAGCTGGGTCAGCTCGTCGGCCTTGCTGCCTTCCTTGCGGTCGTGACCGATGGCGCGGGCCTCGGCCTCGACATCGATGCGTTCGCCCTTGCCGAGCCGCTCGACGACGTCGGGCAGGGTCTTCTCCAGCTCCTCGGCCCGCTCCTGGAGCCGGCCGATCCGGCGGCGCAGGTTGCGGGTGAGGCGCCAGGTGATCCAGATGACGGCGACGACGGCGAGGAGGCCGACGACCGTGGTGATGGCGACCCTGATCAGCAGGGAGAGGACACTGTCCTTGCCGTTCGCGACGACCAGGTCGGTGCGGTGCTCCATCAGCTTCATCAGCTGGGGCGTGAGCTCGTCCATCGCGCCGCGCCAGGTCTTCTCGTCGGCGCCGAGCTTGACGAAGCCGGCGCTGTCGGGATCGGCGGGCCGCAGGACCTGGTTCTCCACCCTGGTCTTGGTCTTCCAGGCCGAACTGCCGGAGATCTCGTCCCACATGGCCCGCTCGTCTGCCGGCAGGTAAGGGGCGACCTTGTTGGCGTACTGGAAGGACTGGCCGGAAACGGCCTCGCGGACCTGCTGGAGGTCGCCCGTGCTCAGCTTGCCCCTGGACCAGCCGCGGGCCAGCAGGGCGTCCGAGCGCGAGACCATCTCCTTGGCCCAGAACAGGTCGACGAGCGGCTGCGAGAGCGTGGTGATCTCACCGTTGTCCACATGGCTGAGCGCGGTGAAGAGCTTCATGTCGACCGCGATCAGTTCCGTGTAGTAGCCGTACACGGCCTTCTGCTGGTCGTTGTCCCCCTCGTCGACGAGGGAGCGCTGGGCCGGGAGTTGGGTGATCGCGGTGCGGGCCTTGACGACCGCGTCCCGGACCTCGCCGGGGGCGTCGTCGGTGGCGATGTCCGAGAGGGACTGGAAGCTGGTGATCGCTTCGTCGGTCAGCTTGCGCTGCTTGCGCAGCGCATCGGTGGCACCTCCGTGGCGGGCCAGAGCTTCGGCGCTCAGCCGTCGCTCCTCCTGCAGGTTGTAGTACACGATGTTGGACGGCTGGCCGGCCTTCTGGGCCAACAGCCCCTGGGCCGCTTGCCTTTGGAAGTCGAGCAGAGTCTGACCACTGGTGACGGCCCAGAGGGCGGCCAGTGCGACACCGGGGACGATGGCCAGTACGAGCAGGGCCGTCCGCAGCGACATTGTGGTCGAGTCGCTCCGCCTTGACGCGCGCGTGCGCAGGGCATGCTCCTTGACGATGATGCCAGCCTCGCGACTGGTCAAATCCGTTGGAAACTTCGACAGATAGATATTAGTCACACTGCAAAAAAGGAAAGGAAGCGGGCTCACATGTGCATCACCGATCACCCACAGAAACACCATCAACGCGCGGAGCTGTCCGGAAAGTGACGTTACGGCGGCGGTCCCACGAAGCGGAGGCGTCGATCCGGAGAGGCGCCGCGGTGAGGGATGACGGTCCATCACCGTCCGTGCGGCGCGCCGTACGGGTGAAGCGCGGCCGGGGATATATCTGTACTTAGTGCTCTTTGTCTGTTCTGTGACCCCGCCCGCCGTGCCGGTCGTATGACCGCGCTCGTCATCTGCCACTTCGTCCTCGCCGCGTGCGCGCGCCCGCTGGTGCGGTGGCTGGGCGCACGCGCCTTCGTGGTTCTCGCGCTGCCCCCGGCCGCCACCACCTGCTGGGCGTTCGCCCAGTGGGACACGGCGGTCTCCGGTGGCTCGGTCACCTGGTCGTGGAACTGGATCCCCGCCTACGACGTCTCCGTCGCCCTGCGCCTGGACGCCCTCGCCGAACTCATGGTGCTGCTCGCGGCGGGCGTCGGCACACTCGTCCTGCTCTACTGCGCCTCGTACTTCAGCGACGACACTCCGCAACTGGCCGGATTCGCCGGGAACCTGCTCGCCTTCGCCGGGGCCATGCTCGCCCTCGTCCTCAGCGACGACCTGATCACGCTCTACGTCTTCTGGGAGCTGACGACGGTCTTCTCCTACCTGCTGATCGGATTCGACAGCGAGCAACGGCACAGCCGCCGCTCCGCCCTCCAGGCGCTCACCGTCACCACCCTCGGCGGGCTCGCCATCCTGCCCCGGACGAGCCTCGCCGTCTCCGTGGCTATCGTGCTGATCCTGTGCGGGGTCCTGTCGAAATCGGCGATCTGGCCGTTCAGCCTCTGGCTCCCGAACGCCATGGCGGCGCCCACCCCCGTCAGCGCGTACCTGCACGCCGCGGCCATGGTCAAGGCCGGCGTCTACCTCGTCGCCAGGCTCGCCCCCGGCTTCGCCGACGTCCCCGTGTGGCGGCCCGTCGTGATGGTCCTCGGCGCCGCGACGATGCTGCTGGGCGGCTGGCGGGCCCTGCGGCTCAACGACCTGAAGCTCGTCCTCGCCTACGGCACCGTCAGTCAACTCGGCTTCCTCACCCTGCTCGCGGGCGTCGGCA
>NZ_JAELVH010000333.1 GCF_019399235.1 Streptomyces poriferorum
GGCGTCATCCCGGTCACCGGCCCTGCCATTTCGGCGGCCGTTTCTCGGCGAAGGCGGCGTGGAACTCGGCGTAGTCCTCGCCGTGCATCAGCAGGGCCTGGGTGGCGGCGTCCATCTCCACGGAGGCCGCCAGCGGCATGTCGAGTTCGGCGGTGAGCAGTGCCTTGGTCTGGGCGAGGGCGAGCGCGGGTCCGTCGGCCAGGCGCCGGGCGAGCGCCGCGGCCCGCTCGTCGGCCCCGCCCTCCTCGGCCAGTTCGCTGATCAGCCCGATCCGCTCGGCCTCGGGGGCGCGGACGGGGTCGCCCAGCATCAGCAGCCGGGTGGCGTGGCCGAGGCCGACGACCCTGGGCAGCAGATAGGCCGCGCCCATGTCACCGCCGGAGAGCCCCACGCGGGTGAAGAGGAAGGCGAACTTCGCCGAGGGGTCGGCGACCCGGAAGTCGGCGGCGAGCGCGAGCACGGCGCCCGCCCCGGCGGCGACTCCGTGCACGGCTGCGACGACGGGGAACGGGCACTCCCGCAGGGCCCGTACCACCAGCCCGGTCATCCGGTTGAAGTCCAGCAGCTGGGCGGTGTCCATCGCGAGTGTGGCGCCGATGATCTCGTCCACGTCACCGCCCGAGCAGAAGCCGCGCCCCTCCCCGGCCAGCACGAGGGCGCGCACGGAGCGCTCCCTCGACAGCTCGGCCAGGAGGTCGCGCAGATCCGCGTAGGCGCCGAAGGTCAGCGCGTTGAGCTTCTCGGGCCGGGCGAGGGTGACGGTGACGACGCCGTCCTGCGTCGTGACCCGCAGATGGTGCCAGTTCTCCGTACGGGACGCGGAGCTGGGAAACGGACTCATCGAGGGTGGTCCCCTTCGGCCGTCGGGCTGCTGCCTGGCCCCGAATTTATCACTCGTACGTGACTTCCGTCACGAGTACGCGATAGCCGGAGTGGGAGAACCAGTGACGAACGTCCCGTTCGCACCGGTCGGCAGACCCTTGCCCGTGTCGTGGGGATTCGTATGGTTGAAACCAAGAAGTTCTGAGCTCCGAAGCCATTGAGCCCAGGACTGTTCACGCTCTCCCGAACGGAAGCCCCGCCGTGCCGTCCGATGCCCCCGCACCCGCCGTCTGGCGGATCACGCTGCCGCACACCGCGGCCGCCGTGCCGATCGCCCGGGCACTGATCCGTACGGTGCTGGCATCCATCGACCCGGACTCCGGCGCACCCGCCGACAGCGACACCGCCGAACTGCTGACCGCGGAACTGGTCGCCAACGCCGTGGAGCACACCCCGGGCGACGAGCCCGTCGAGCTGGTGGTGGAGCTCCTGCCGACCGGCTGCCAGGTGGAGGTGCACGACGGCGATCCGGCCCCGCCGGGCGATCTCTCCCGTCCGGATCCGGACGCCATGCCCGACCCGTGGCAGGAGCACGGGCGGGGGCTGCTGCTGATCCGTACCCTCAGCTCGTCCTGCGGCCACCGCACGACGGAGCGCGGCAAAGCGGTGTGGTTCACCCTGCCGTCGCCCGCCCGGCCGGCCTCCTGACCGGGCCGCTCGTCAGCCTTCCGTCCCGCGCGCCAGCCGTGAGCGGGAGCGCCCGTAGCCGGCGTAGACCACCGCGCCGACGGCCAGGAACACCGCGAACTGCACCCAGGTCGACCATCCGGTCCCGTACATCAGATACACGCAGAAGGCGACGCCGAGCAGCGGGCTGAGCGGGTAGAGCGGCACCCGGAACGAGCCCTTCACCTCCGGATTGCGGCGGCGCAGCACGATCACGGCGACGTTCACGGCCACCATCGTGGCCAGCGTCCCGATCGTGGTCAGGTTCACCACCACGTCGAGCGAGGAGAAGGCCGCCGGAACGGCGAAGACGACGGCGACGATCCAGGTGTTGGCGACCGGTGTCGCGGTCCGCGGCGAGACGCGTTCGAAGACCCGCGGGACCAGGCCGTCGCGGGACATCGACATCAGGATCCGGGTCTGTCCGTACATGACCGCGAGAACGACCGAGGCGATGGCGACGATCGCGCCGAACGCGATGATTCCGCCGCCGACGGTCGAGTCGGTGACCTGATCGACGATGAGGGAGAGCGCGGCCGGCTTGTCGGAGACGGCTTCCGGTCCGAGGGCGCCGATGGCGGCGAGGGCCACCGCGCAGTAGAGCAGCGTGACCAGGCCGATACAGATCATGATCGCGATCGGGATGTTGCGTCGCGGATTCCTGACCTCCTCGCCCGCGGTCGTGATGGCGTCGAAGCCGATGTACGAGAAGAACGCCAGCGACGCGCCCGCGGTGACGCCGCCGGGGCCGTGGGCCAGGAACGGTGTGAGGTTGTCGTGCTCGAAGGCGGTGAAGGCGATCACACAGAACATGATCAGGATGGTGATCTTCAGGACGGCCATGGCGGCCGTGGCCCCGGCGCTCTCCCGGATGCCGCGCACCAGCAGCGTCGCGGCCATCATCACCACGAGCACGGCGGGCAGGTTGATCACTCCGCCGTCGCCGGGACCGGCGGAGAGCGCGGCCGGCAGCTGCCATCCGAAGAGGCTGTCGAGCAGTTCGTTGACGTACTGGCTCCAGCCCACCGCCACGGCCGACACCGATACGCCGTACTCCAGGAGAAGGCACCAGCCCACGAGGAAGGCGGCGCGCTCGCCGAGGGTGGCGTAGGCGAAGGAGTACGAGCTGCCGGAGACCGGGATCGCGCTGCCCAGCTCGGCGAACGAGAAGGCGGTGAAGATGCAGGTGACGGCCGCGAGGACGAAGGACAGCACGACGGCGGGACCGGCTTCGGCGACGCTGTCGGACAGGCCGACGAAGATCCCGGTGCCGACGACGGCGCCGACCCCGAAGCACACCAGCTGGAAGAGCCCCATGGTGCGCCTGAGCCCGTGCCCCTCCAGGTCGGCGCCGGACTCGGCGATCAGCTGGTGCGGGTCCTTGACGCGGTGCGGCGGGCCGGGCAGGCGCAGGGGGCTCACGGCGGTGGTCTCATCTCTGGCGGTGCAGGTGGGGGGTGAGTGTTGCGGCGACGGCCGTGGGGGGCCGGTCGCCGGACACGAAAATGGGGTTCGAGCGTGCGAGCTCGAACCCCACCAACGGGGACCATATGAGAGTACCCGTACGCATGTTCACCCAATTGGGCGCATGATCATGCGGTACGACCGTGTCAGCGCGTGGCCATCGTCGCCACCAGCACGGCCTTGATCGTGTGCATCCGGTTCTCCGCCTCGTCGAAGACGACGGAGTGCGCGGACTCGAAGACCTCGTCACTGACCTCCAGCTCGGTGAGGCCGTGCCGGGCTTGGATCTCCTGGCCCACCTTGGTACCGAGGTCGTGGTAGGCCGGGAGGCAGTGCATGAACTTCACGCCGTCGTTGCCGCTGGCCCGCAGGACGTCCATGGTGACGGCGTACGGCGCGAGGGCGGTGATGCGCTCGTCCCAGACCTCCTTGGGCTCGCCCATGGAGACCCAGACGTCGGTGACGACGAAGTCGGCGCCGAGCACACCTTCGGCGATGTCCTCGGTCAGCGTGACCGTGGCCCCGCTCGCCGCCGCGAGCTCGCGGGCCTGCGCGACGACGGCGTCGGTGGGCCAGTAGGCCTTCGGCGCGACGATCCGGACGTCCATGCCCAGCAGGGCGCCGGTGACGAGGTAGGAGTTGCCCATGTTGAACCGGGCGTCGCCGAGGTAGGCGAAGGCGATCCGCTCCAGCGGCTTCTCGCTGTGCTCGGTCATCGTGAGGACGTCGGCGAGCATCTGGGTGGGGTGCCAGTCGTCGGTGAGCCCGTTGAAGACGGGCACGCCGCCGTGGGCCGCCAGCTCCTCGACGGCCTCCTGGCTGTCACCGCGGTACTCGATCCCGTCGAACATCCGGCCGAGGACACGGGCGGTGTCCTTCACGGACTCCTTGTGCCCGATCTGGGAGCCGGAGGGGTCGAGGTAGGTGGTGGACGCGCCCTGGTCGGCGGCGGCCACCTCGAACGCGCAGCGGGTACGGGTCGAGGTCTTCTCGAAGATCAGCGCGATGTTCCTGCCACGCAGCCGCTGGACCTCGGTCCCCGCCTTCTTCGC
Organism: Streptomyces poriferorum; assembly: GCF_019399235.1. Taxonomy (GTDB): domain Bacteria; phylum Actinomycetota; class Actinomycetes; order Streptomycetales; family Streptomycetaceae; genus Streptomyces; species Streptomyces poriferorum. The sequence goes on from NZ_JAELVH010000333.1 coordinate 4,065, forward strand.
GGCCTTGAGCTCGGCGGCCAGGGCGATCAGGCCGCGGAACTCCTCGGCCGTGAAATCCAGCTCCTTGAGGAAGTGGCGGCCTGCGAGGTCTATGGCCATGGTGACTGCTCCTGGGTCGGACGGAGGGGCGCATACCGTAACCCTGGAAGTCTATACGACGCAACGCATCGCTATACAGAGCCCCCGAGGCCGCCTCCCGACACCTCACCGGCGGCGCACGCCGTCTCCGGGTACCTCTGCCGGCGCCGCACGCCGTCTCCCGGTACCTCTGCCGGCGCCGCACGCCGCCTCCCGTCACCTCACCGGCGCCGCGCGCCGCGCCTACACCGGGTCCCGGACCACTGGGCAGCTCATGCAGCGCGGGCCGCCGCGGCCCCGGCCCAGTTCGCTGCCGCGGATCTCGATGACCTCGATGCCCTCCTTGCGCAGGTGGGTGTTGGTGGTGGCGTTGCGCTCGTAGGCGACGACGACGCCCGGCTCGACGGCCAGGACGTTGCAGCCGTCGTCCCACTGCTCGCGGGCGGCCGCGTGCACGTCCTGGGTGGCGGTGAGGACCCGGATCGACTCCAGACCCAGCGCCTCGGCGACGGCCCGGTGCATGTGCTCGGGCGGATGGTCGGTGACCTTGAGATCACGCGGCCCGTCCCCGGGCTCGATGGTGTAGGAGCGGAGCATGCCCAGGCCCGCGTACTTGGTGAAGGTGTCCCCGTCGACCATCGTCATCACCGTGTCGAGGTGCATGAACGCCCGGCTCTTGGGCATGTCGAGCGCCACGATCGTCCGGGCGGATCCGGCGTCGAAGAGGCCGCGGGCCAGCATCTCCACCGCCTGCGGGGTGGTGCGTTCGCTCATCCCGATGAGCACGGCGCCCCGGCCGATGACGAGGACGTCGCCGCCCTCGATGGTGGAGGGGTAGTCGTCCTGCCCCTCCGACCAGTGGTGGAAGGCGCCGGCGTCGGGGCCCGTGAAGAGCGGGTGGTGGCGGTAGATCGCCTCGAAGTGGACGGTCTCGCGCTGCCGGGCGGGCCACCGCATGGCGTTGATGGAGACCCCGTCGTAGATCCAGGCCGAGGTGTCCCGGGTGAAGAGGTGGTTGGGCAGCGGCCCGAGCAGGAAGTCGTCCAGGTCCATGACGTGGAAGCGCACGGAGGTCGGCTCGCGGTAACGCTCCAGGAACTCCCGTTTGGTCATCCCGCCGACCAGTGCCTCGCAGAGGTCGGCGGTGGACAGCTGCTCGAAGGCGGCCCGCAGATGCTCGGTGGCCAGCGGTCCGTACTCCTTCTCCTCGAAGACCCGGTCCAGCACGAGCCGCCGGGCCACGGGGATCTCCAGCGACTCCCGGAGCAGGTCGCCGAAGAGGTGCACCTCCACGCCGCGGTCGCGCAGTACGTCCGCGAAGCCGTCGTGCTCCTCGCGGGCCCGGCGCACCCAGAGCACGTCGTCGAAGAGCAGCGCGCCCCGGTTCTCCGGCGTGAGCCGTTTCAGTTCCAGATCGGGGCGGTGCAGGATGACGCGGCGCAGCCGCCCGGCCTCGGAGTCGACATGGAATCCCATGCCCTCATCCTCACCGCGCGGGAGGGCGTTCACCCGGCGAATCGCCAGCCGGTTTCCGCTGCCGGGCCGGGACCGCGAACGGTTCCGGCCCGGCAGCACGCGTCACAGCCGCGGGTCCACCGGCTCCGACTCCAGCGCCAGGACCGCGAACACCGCCTCGTGGACCCGCCACAGCGGCTCCCCGTCGGCCAGCCGGTCCAGGGCCTCCAGGCCCAGGGCGTACTCGCGCAGGGCGAGCGACCGCTTGTGGCCGAGGAAGCGGCCGCGCAGCCGGTCCAGGTTCTCCGGGCGGGTGTACTCGGGGCCGTAGATGATCCGCAGGTACTCCCGGCCGCGCACCTTGATGCCGGGCTGGACGAGACGGTCCTTGCCGTCCCTGACGAGCGCGCCGAGCGGCTTGACGACCATGCCCTCGCCACCGCGGCCGGTCATCTCCAGCCACCAGTCGACACCCGAGCGGACCGAGGCCTCGTCGGCGGTGTCGACGACGAGCCGCCGGGTGACCTGGAGCAGACCGGTGGGGTCGTGCTCCACCAGCCGGTCCAGCCAGGCCAGCTGCTCGTCATGGGGTACGGAGGCCAGCGAGCGGCCCTGCACGGCGAGGATCTGGAAGGGCGCCAGCCGTACCCCGTCCAGCCCTTCCGTGCTCCAGCAGTAGCGGCGGTAGGCATCGGTGAACGCGGCCGCGTCCTCGGCCCGGCCCCGCTGCCGCTCCGCGAGCGCGCCGACGTCGACACCGCGTGCCGCCGCTGCCTCGAGCGCCCCGACGGCCGTGGGGAACACGGCGCCCGACGCCGCGCCGACCGCCGCGTACTGCGAGCGGAGCAGCCCGGCCGCCTTCAGGGACCAGGGCATCAGCTCGGCGTCGAGCAGCACCCAGTCGGTGTCCCACTCCTCCCACAGCCCGGCGGCGGTGACGGCCTGGCGCAGCCGGTCCAGCACGGCCTCGGTGAGCGCGGGGTCGTCCAGGAACGGCCGTCCGGTGCGCGTGTGCAGCGCACCCGTCGGGCCGCCCTTGCCGGAGTCGCCGGTCCCGGATTCACCGGTCCCGAACCGGTTCCGTGCCGCTTCCGCGTCACGGCAGACCAGGGCCACGGCCCGGGAGCCCATGTGCTTCTCCTCGCACACGACCTTGGCCACGCCGTCCGCCCGGTACTGCGCGAAGGCCTCGGCCGGGTGCTCCAGATAGCCCTCCTCCTGCGAGGTGGCGGTCGGTGCCATGGTCGGCGGAAGGTAGGCGAGCAGCCGGGGGTCGACGGCGAACCGGCTCATGACCTCCAGCGCCGCCGCCGCGTTCTCCTCGCGCACCGCGACCCGGC
>NZ_JAELVH010000334.1 GCF_019399235.1 Streptomyces poriferorum
CGGGCGAGGAGCGGGCACCGGACGGATCACCCGGCGCGGTGCCCGGCGGCGACGCCCCGGACAGTGGCCCGAAGGACGGCCCGGGCGGTGAGACGCGCAGCGGGTCCGGCAGCGGGCCTTCGCACGGAGCGCCGCCGGAGGGCTCCGGCGGGCCGGGCCCGACCGTCGACATCGTCGTCAAGCGCAAGCGCCACTGGGTGCGTTGGACCGCGCTCGGCGCCTCGTTCGTGGTGCTCATCGCCGCGGGCGCCGGCTGGTGGCTGTACAAGAAGCTGGACGGCAACATCCGGACGGACACCTCCGCGGCCGCCGAACTCAAGGCGTACGAGAAGGAGCGCCCCTCCTCCGTGGTCCACAACGCGCAGAACATCCTGCTCATCGGCTCGGACAGCCGTGCCGGGGACAACCGCAAGTACGGACGCGACGACGGCGGCAGCCAGCGTTCGGACACCACGATCCTGTTGCACCTGGCCGCGAACCGGAAGAGCGCCACGGCCATGTCCATCCCGCGCGACCTGATGGTGAACATCCCGGAGTGCCACAAGCCGGGCAAAACCGCCAGCAAGCCGCAGTTCGCCCAGTTCAACTGGGCGTTCGAGTCCGGCGGAACCGCCTGCACCATCCGTACGGTCGAGAAGATGACCGGCATCCGCATCGACCATCACATGGTCGTGGACTTCAGCGGCTTCAAGAACATGGTCAACGCGGTGGACGGGGTCGAGATCTGCCTCAAGGAGCCGATCGACGACAGCGCCGCCCACCTCAAGCTCGCGGCGGGCCGCCAGAAGCTCAACGGCGAGCAGGCGCTCGGCTACGTACGCGCCCGCAAGTCCATCGGCAACGGCAGCGACACCGAACGGATGGACCGCCAGCAGCAGTTCCTGGGCGCCCTGGTGAACAAGGTCCAGAGCAACGGGGTCCTGCTCAACCCCACCCGGCTCTACCCGGTGCTGGACGCGGCCACCAAGGCGCTGACCACGGACCCGGGCCTGGACAGCCTCAAGGACCTCTACGACCTGGTGCGCGGCATGCGCAACGTACCGACGGACAAGGTGCAGTTCCTGACCGTCCCCCGGCAGCCGTACTCCGCCAACGCAAACCGGGACGAACTGGTGCAGCCCGATGCGGACAAGCTCTTCAAGCAACTGCGCGACGACAAGCCCGTCGCCGTCGTACCCGCAGATCAGCTGAAGGATGACGACGGAAAAAACACTGACGCCGCCGACACCTCCGGACCGACCCCCACACCCACCTACTCGGGGAACAATGCGGCGACGGACCTGTGCAAGCAGTAAAGCAATGACCAAGCGGACATCAACGTTCGGCGTGCAATGGGAAGAATGCCCGGTTGTAAGGGCCGTGGAATATGTCACGCCCGTCGCTCGCCGGCGAACTGGACGGATAGTGTGACGCGATCCGGTGCTTCCGGCCACCTGGCCGCGCACTTCCGGAGCGAAAGACTGAGCGCCTTATCGGGGGAGGCGCCTCGCGTGGCACCGACGGAGGACTCAAGCGACCGTGGATGCACAAGGCCGTGGGCGGGCGGAAGAAATCGATCCCGCAGACCAATGGGTTCTCAACCCGGACACCGGCGACTACGAACTGCGACTGAACAATTCCGGAGGGGATTCAGCCAGGGCGTCAGGAGTTTCGGCTCCGCGGGGTTCCGGGCGCAGAGGTGCCGGCCGTGAGGGCGACGGCGCGAGGCGCGGCGCATCGGGCGAGAGCGGGCGCCGCAGCCGCGAGGTGCCGCGGCAGGGCGGCCGCCGTGCGGCCCAGGGCACGCGCGGTCAGGAGGCTGCCGCCGACACCAGCGCGGGCCGGCGCAAGCGCAAGGCCCCCAAGGCCCGCCGCAAGAAGGCCCTGCTCTGGACGGGCGGCGTGATGGCCTTCCTTCTCGTCGCGGCCTCGGCCGGCGGGTACTGGCTGTACCAGCACTTCAACGGCAACCTGAGCTCCGTGGACATCGGCGACCGCGGCAACAAGGACGTCGTCACCGCCAACGCGCCCCTCAACATATTGGTCATCGGTACCGATAAACGGACCGGTGAGGGCAACGAGGGTTACGGCGACAAGGGCAGTGCCGGGCACGCGGACACGAACATCCTGTTCCACGTGTCCAAGGACCGCACCAACGCCACGGCGGTGAGCATTCCCCGCGACCTCATGACCAACATCCCGGACTGCAGGACGAAACAGCCGGACGGTTCCGAGACGACCATCCCGGGCACCCAGAACGTACGGTTCAACACCAGCCTGGGCCAGGACGGCCGGGACCCGGGCTGCACGATGGACACCGTCAAGCAGCTCACCGGCCTGTCGGTCGATCACTTCATGATGGTCGACTTCAACGCGGTCAAGACCCTCTCCACGGCGGTCGGCGGCGTCGACATCTGCCTGGCCCACGCGGTCAAGGACGACAAGTCGCACCTCGACCTGCCGGCGGGCCCGAACACCGTTCAGGGCGAGGACGCGCTGGCGTTCGTACGGACCCGGCACGCCTACACCAACGGGAGCGACCTCGACCGGATCAAGGGCCAGCAGCAGTTCATCGGCTCGATGATCAAGGAAATGAAGTCGAACGACACGCTGACGAGCCCGAAGAAGCTGTACAAGCTGGCGGACGCGGCGACCAAGGCGCTGACGGTCGACTCCGCCATCAACTCGGTTCCGAAGCTGACCACGCTCGCCAAGGAACTCACCAAGATCGACACGAAGAACATCACGTTCGTCACGCTGCCGGTGATCGACAACCCGGCGGAGCCCACACCGATCACGGTGGTCGTGGACCCGGTGAAGGCGCCCCAGCTGCTGTCGATGATGCAGGAGGACACCTCGCTGACCGAGGTGGCCGCGCAGAAGAAGGCCGCCAAGAGCAAGCAGGACGCGCTGCTCAAGGGAACGAAGGCGGCAGCGGCCGATGTGCGTGTCGACGTCTACAACGGCGGCGGGATCGCCGGCGCTGCCCAGCAGACGGTCACCTGGCTGCAGAACGACAAGGGCGTCCTGAAGTCCACGAACAAGGCCAACGCCCCGGCGAAGGCCGCCAAGACGACGCTCGAGTACGCGCCGAACCAGGCGGACCAGGCCCGGGCGCTCGCCGAGATGATGGGACTTCCCGCATCGGCGATGAAGCCGGGCACCAAGGATGCCGTGGGACTGCAGGCGATGGTGCTGACGCTGGGGGCGGACTTCAAGGGCGCGGGCACCCCCATCACCGGGCCGACGAAGATCGACATTCCGAAGTCCAGCGCCGACAAGCAAGTGTGCGCCAAGTGACACCAGGTCACTGCGCGATATCGCGAGTCTGAACAGCAGGGGGGTCCTGGTGGGACGGAGCAGTATGCCTGGGGAGGGGACGCGGCCACGCGTCCGTCATGCCGGCCAACTCGGCCGGGACGACGACCTCTACGAGGGCGGGGACGGGTCCGGGGACGACGGCGAGGATGCCGCGAGACCCGAGACCGGTGGGAGCGGGAACGGCGGCGGCGGCCGACGCGCGGCGAGCCACGGCGGGCGCCGTGGCCGGCCCCGCCGCGCCCTCAAGACGAAGAAGCGCCGCGTCCTGCGCTGGATAGCCTTCTCGCTCGCGTTCCTCATACTCGGCACCGGCGCGGCCGGTTATCTCTGGTACGAGCACCTGAACAGCAACCTCCGCAAGGGGGAACGCAGCGCGGGCAACGGCGCGGCGAAGAAGAAGGCGCCGAACGCCGCGGGCCAGACCCCGCTGAACATCCTGCTGATCGGCTCCGACAGCCGGAACAGCGCGGAGAACCTCAAACTCGGCGGTTCGAAGAAGAGCGTCGGCGGAACCCCGCTCGCCGACGTGCAGATGCTGCTCCATGTGTCGGCCGACCGGAAGAACGCCTCGGTCATCAGCATCCCGCGCGACACCCGCGTGAACATCCCGGCCTGCGAGAACCCCGACACCCACCAGAAGTACCCGGCCAGCAACGGCATCATCAACGAGACGCTCCGCGGCGGTCCCGGCTGCACGCTGGACACCTGGGAGCAGCTCACCAAGGTCTACATCGACCACTGGATGATGGTCGACTTCTCCGGCGTGGTGGACATGGCCGACGCCGTGGGCGGCGCCTGGGTGTGTGTGAAGCAGGACGTCAACGACGTGCCCAAGCCGAACGTGCCCGGTGGCTCCCATCTGCGGCTGACGGCGGGCAAGCACAAGATCAAGGGCGAGGACGCGCTGAAGTGGCTGCGCACCCGGCACGCCTTCGAGAGTGACTTCGGCCGTTCCAAGGCCCAGCACATGTATCTGAACTCCGTCCTGCGCGAGCTGAAGAGCCAGAACGCCTTCACGGACACCGGGCGTCTGATGAACCTCGCCGAGACCGCGACCAAGTCGCTCCAGGTCTCGGAGGAGATCGGCACGGTGAAGAAGCTGTTCGACCTCGGCATGCAGCTCAAGGACGTGCCGCTGGAGAAGATGAACATGCTGACGATGCCGCGGATCCCCGATCCCAAGAACCCCGAGGCCCACGTCCTGCCGAAGCCCGGCGCCGCCGACAAGCTCTGGGCGCTGCTGCGCGACGACCAGTCGCTCGACCCCAAGGACCGCGCCAAGGCGGCCAAGAAGGCTGCGGCCGGCCCGAAGGCCGGAGCTCCCGCCTCGCTCGGTGTGACCGTCGTCAACGGCACCTCGGCCGACGGCCAGGCGGCCACCGAGGGCCGGGCCAGCACCGTCCGTGACCTGCTGAAGGCCAAGGGCTTCACCGAGGCGGACACCTCGACCGAGCCCGGAACGGCGCTGACGACCGAGGTGACCTACCCGCACAGCGCGGGCGCCCAGGGCAAGGCCAACGCGTTGTCCGTCGCCAAGGCTCTGGGGATGCCGGCCAGCACGGTTTCGGAGACGCCGGACGGGGCCGGGCTGACGCTCACGGTCGGCTCCGACTGGCGGACCGGCTCCACGTTCCCGAAGGTCGTGGAGGACGACAGCGACCCGCTGGAGGGCACCGAGTCGGTCAACGGCGCCAAGACGGACGACTGCATGGACGTGTACTGGCCGTACCGCCAGATGTAGCGGACGAGCGGGACAGACGAGAGGGGGCGCCCGGTGAACCGGGCGCCCCCTCTCGTACGGTCGGCGGCTCAGGCCACCGGCGTGTTCGGCTCCGTGATCGCCGGCCGGCGGCTGGCGATGACGCGCTTCGCCAGCGAGCGCGGGCTCGTCAGGAAGCCGTAGCCCCACGACATGTGCATGGTCGCCAGCGCCACCGGGATCTGCGCCCGCGCCTTCAGTGACAGGCCCTTGCCCGCCGGGAGCGAGCCCGCGACGATCGCCGCGACGTATCCGGCCGGGACGACCAGCGCCCACGGGGTCACCGCCGCGCCCACCACGAGGCCCGCCGCGATCGCGACGACGGCGGTCGGCGGGGCGAGGTAGCGGAGGTTGATCGAGCCGGGGTGGTAGCGGGCGACGACGTGCCGCCAGCGGCCGTAGTCCTTGTACTGCTTGGCGAGCGCCCGGACGGAGGGGCGCGGGCGGTACTGCACCCGCAGTTCGGGGGAGAACCAGATCAGGCCGCCGGCCTCGCGGATACGGAAGTTCAGCTCCCAGTCCTGGGCGCGGATGAACTCGATGTTGTACCCGTCCGCCCGCTCCAGGGCCTCCCGGCGGAAGACGCCCAGGAACACGGTCTCGGCCGGTCCCGCTTCGCCACCCGTGTGGAAGGCCGCGTTGCCGACGCCGATCTTCGACGTCATGGCCGCGGCGACGGCGTCCTCCCAGGCGTTCTCGCCCTCGGCGTGCATGATGCCGCCGACGTTCTGCGCGCCCGTCTCCTCCAGGAGGCGTACGGCCGTCGCGATGTAGTTCGGCGACAGCATCCCGTGGCCGTCGACGCGCACGACCACCGGGTGGCGGGAGGCCTTGATCGCGGCGTTGAGCGCGGCGGGGGTGCGACCGGTGGGGTTCGGCACGGTCTGGACCCGGGCGTCCTCCGCGACCAGCTCGGCGGCGATCTCGTCCGTACGGTCCGTGGACGGGCCGAGCGCGATCACCACCTCCATCTCACCGGCGTACTCCTGCTCCAGGATGTGCCGGACGGAGTTCCGGAGGTGCCGCTCCTCGTTGAGTACCGGCATGATCACGGAGACGGCGGGGTGCTGCGCGGCAGACATGTGGTCCTCGGGGGGTCCTCGGGGGCGCCGGGGGTCTCGCACCCCACCAGGCGGGCGTATTCGGCCGCCACGTTACCGCGAATGGGGGACTGCGGCGCGCGCCGCCGGCCTGCTGCCCGGGATGGAGATCGTATGGGCCTACCGTGCGAACGGTCCCCCTTGCACCGCGGAGGTGTCCCCCCGTGCCCACGCCGCACCGC